>JAOUMT010000054.1 GCA_029881355.1 Acidimicrobiia bacterium
GAAGGCCTCGGCTCGGGTAGTGGCCCGGGAAGCGAAGATACCCCGAACAGCCGACGTGGTAGTCGACGAACCCGGCTTTTGTACCCCGCGCATGCTCATACACAGGTGCTCTGCCTCAACGACGACCAAAACCCCGAGCGGTTTGACAGCCTCCATGAGGGTGTCGGCGATCTGGGACGTCAACCGTTCCTGCATCTGGGGGCGTTTGGCGAAGGCATCGACCAGACGAGCCAGCTTGGAAAGTCCGGTGAGCACCCCATCGGGAAGATAGGCGACGTGGGCTTTGCCGAAAAAGGGAACGAGGTGGTGTTCGCACATCGAATAGAAAGGGATATCGCGAACCATGACGATCTCGCGGTGGGCGTCTTCGGTGAACACCGACTTGACGA
Source organism: Acidimicrobiia bacterium (assembly GCA_029881355.1). Taxonomy (GTDB): domain Bacteria; phylum Actinomycetota; class Acidimicrobiia; order Spongiisociales; family JAENVV01; genus JAENVV01. The sequence goes on from JAOUMT010000054.1 coordinate 390, forward strand.
TCTCCTCGGGGTCCTGGTGCATCCCCTCGAACAACTCCTCGTACATGCGAGCAACCCGTTCAGGGGTTTCGGCCAAGCCTTCTCGATCGGGATCTTCACCGATAGCCACCAAAATGCTGCGGACCGCAGCCGCGATCGCGTCCTTATCGACAGTCATGATGACAGCGTAGGGGTTAGGTGCCAGCCTGGGAAGCGGCCACGCCGTCCTTGGGCGGCGTCGGCATTCCGGCCGGGATCTGGATCCGCATGGATCCACTCGACGAGTGCTGCCACTTGGGGACGTCGGCGAGAATCTCGGCTATACGTTTCGAGTCGAGCGTTTCCTCGTCGAGCAGCGCGGTCGTCATCCGCTCCATGTCTGCTCGATGGGTCGTCAGAATCGCTCGCGCTTCGTCGTGGGCTTGCCCGATGAGCTTGCGGACCTCGTTGTCGATGGTTGCGGCCATGTCGTCGGAATAGTCGGCCTGACGGGAATAGTCCCGCCCGAGGAAGACTTCTCCATCGGCGTGGCCGTATTTCATCGGTCCAAGCTTGTCGCTCATCCCGTACTCCATGACCATCTGGCGGGCAATCTTGGTGGCTTGTTCAATGTCGTTGGAAGCACCCGTCGTCGGATCGCCAAAAACGAGTTCCTCGGCAACTCGGCCGCCCAGCGCCATCGCCAGTTGATCGATGAGTTCGCTACGTCGACGGTAGAGCCGGTCTTCCGATGGCATCGACTGCGTGTGCCCGGCCGCGCTCCCGCGCGGGATGATCGTGACCTTGTGGACCGGGTCGGCGTTTGGCAGGACCCATCCGACCAACGCATGACCGACTTCGTGAAACGCGGTGATCTTCTTTTCATCTTCGGAGATGACGAGGCTCTTGCGTTCGGGACCGGCGATGATCCGGACGGTGGCTTCCTCGATCTCTTCGGTGCCGATCAGCTTCTTGTTGTGGCGAGCCGCCAGGAGGGCGGCCTCGTTGATGAGGTTGGCGAGATCGGCGCCGGTGAAGCCGGGGGTTTGCCTGGCGATCGTTTCCATTTTGACGTCAGGAGCAAACGGCTTGCCCTTGGCATGCACTTCCAAAATGGCCGTACGGCCTTTGAAGGCAGGTCGCCCAACGGTGATCTGTCGATCGAATCGACCGGGACGCAATAAGGCGGGGTCGAGAATGTCGGGGCGGTTGGTGGCTGCCATAACGATCACACCGGTCTGCGCTTCGAATCCGTCCAGCTCGACCAGCAACTGGTTGAGCGTCTGTTCACGTTCGTCGTGACCACCGCCCAGACCCGCACCGCGATGCCGACCGACCGCGTCGATTTCATCGATGAAGACGATGGCGGGACCTTGAGCCTTCGCCTGTTCGAAGAGATCACGTACGCGTGACGCGCCCACTCCAACGAACATCTCTACGAAGTCGGAACCGGAAATCGAGAAGAATGGCACCCCGGCCTCGCCCGCAACGGCTCTCGCCAGCAGCGTTTTACCGGTACCTGGAGGCCCGAATAGCAGCACGCCGCGGGGGATCTTGGCGCCCATTGCCCGGTATTTGGCGGGGTTTTGCAGGAAGTCCTTGATCTCTTCAAGCTCTTCGATTCCTCTTCGAGGCCGGCCACGTCATTGAAGGTAACTTTGGGTTGGTCCTTGGTCATTTGCTTGGCCTTGGACTTGCCAAATTGCATGACGCGGTTTCCGCCACCCTGCATTTGGGTGAAGATGATGAACATGAAGCCAAGGATGAAGATCCACGGCAGCAGCGTCAGAAGAACCGTGCCAATGGACGTCGGCTCGGGATCGACCGAAACCTCCACGCCCTGGGCTTGCAGTTCGATCAGCAGCTCATCTTCGAACTGATCGGGATAGGCGATCGTGTACTCGGCTGGCTCCTCGAGGGACGTCGACGGCGAACGCACTTCGACTTTGTTGGCGTCGGGGAAGAAACGAACCGTGCCCACTTCGCCGTCTTCGACGAGAGCATCAAGCTTCGTGAAATCGATTTCTTCGGGAGCGTTGGCAGCGTCGAACCACGCCGAGAAAGCAAGCCACAACACCGTAACTACGGCGAAATATATGAGAATCGTACGAACGGTGCGGTTCACCGCGGTCCTCCGGGAGTTGTGTCATGGCTCGTCGAACCATCAGGCTCGCAACCCCATGCTATTGCCATTCTTAAAATATGCCCACCCCAGCCGTAATTCACTCCGAAGATTCTTCCATCACTCCAACGTAAGGAAGATTGCGATACTTGCCCGCGTAATCGAGACCATAGCCAACTACGAACTCAGGACCGATCTCAAAGCCGGTGTAGCGCACATCGACCGGGACGCTCTGAATGCCCTTTTTTACCAGAAGCGACGCCAGTTCGAGCGACGCCGGCCTGCGTACCCGCAGCGACTTCAGCAGATAGCTCAAAGTAAGACCGGAATCGATGATGTCTTCCACAATCAACACGTCGCGACCGGCAATCTCCTGGTCGAGGTCCTTCAGGATTCGAACCACGCCAGAGGTTTGCGTTGCAGCGCCATATGACGACACGGCCATAAAGTCGAACTCGACCGGAACCGTGACGTGACGGGCAAGGTCGGCCATGACAATGAATGCGCCTTTTAAGACGCCCACCATAAGCAGATCCTTACCGGCGTAGTCGTCGCTGATCTGCTTGCCCATCTCCGACAACTTGGTTTGGATCTCCTCTTCTGAGATCAAAACTTTCGAGACGTTCACTAACCCTCCAGAAGAATGTTCGCAATAAGGTAGCGGTCTGAGCTCGTATCTCCCCAACCGACCCAGCCTTGTCGCACCCCGGGAACCCACCACACCAGCTCATCAGTGACCACCACCGGCCAGTTTCTCCGCCCATCTTGTGAGATATGCGCTTCGGCGAACACGTCGGCCAGGTCCTTATGGCCGCCTTGTCGCAGTGGCACCCGATCTCCGGGGACCGGAGTCCTCACCACCAGTTCGGGCGGGTCGGCAAACACGGCGTAGCCCGGACCGATGGGTAACGCGGGAGGGAGGTCGGCTCGTTCGGATACCGAGAGCACCCAGTCTCCAAAGACCGTCCTGGGAACGGCCAGGTCGACCGCCCGAGGCGGTTCATCCCGTTCCTGCTCGATGACCACACATGCTTGAGAAACGTAGGCGATCACTCCTTCGCCGAGTTCGGCGCGTCCGGTGGCTCCTGTCGCAACAGACCAGACTGCATCGATCATCCGAGACGTTCCTGGATACGGCGGGTTCACCTGCCGCAGTCCCCGTCTGATCACCCGACTACCGATCGGTCGGGGAACCGTACGCAGCGCAGCGACAGGGATTGATACCCGATCCGAAGTTACCCGAATTGGGACGTCGGCCGCGAGTCCATCAAGGGCATGATCATCATCCGAGGCGAGCCGAGCTGCCCTGGCAATGACTTCGGGAGGGCCCAGCATTGGAAGCACCTCATGCCTGATCCGATTACGGGAAAAAGCGAGGTCGTCGTTGGATGGATCCGCCATCGCACTCAGTCCTTCGGACTCGACGAGAGCCGCAACGACCGACCGGGGGACGTCCAGCAACGGTCTGAGAACCGGCCCTCGCTCCATCGGGATCCCTCCCAAACCGGTCAACCCTGCACCACGAAGCAGGTTCAAGACAAACGTTTCAGCGTTGTCGTCGGCAGTGTGGCCGGTTAGGAGCACCTCGCCGTCATCGCAACCATTGAGAAGAGCCTCGTAGCGAACCCGGCGAGCCTGGTCTTCGAAGGAAGCCCCTTCAGGCACCTCGACGAAGACCTTCGCGAACGGAATACCGATTTCGCCGGCGATCTTCTCGGCTGCGGCCGCCAACGCCGCCGAAGCCGGCTGGCCATGATCCACGTGAATTGCCCTGGTCGACCTCCCAAACCGATGAGCAACAAAGGCCAACGCGGCCGAATCAGGCCCGCCCGACAGCGCCACGACGCACGACCGACCGACCAGATATTCTCCAGCCCGTTCGAGAGACGGGTCTAGCTCACCCGACGAAGCCACGATTCCGGCGATTCGATCTCGGCGAGCGTAGGAAGCGCGTCCGCTTCGGTCCAGGCCACATCAAGAGCCGACCAGGCGGAGAGTCGCTCTACCCCGAGAACGAATTGCTCGCCGAGTTCGTATTGACGCATTTTCATCTCCAGGCCGGTCAGTCGCATGAAGGCGGCCATTCGTGGATCAGCCCGGCGGGCTTTCAGAAGGCCTGACATCCGCTTTTGGGTACGCAGCATACGACCACCGATCCGATCCATGACCACATGGCCGTGACCTTCAAGCAGCGACATGAGGGCCTGGATCTTGTCGAGCAACAATCGTTGATCGTCGTTCGCAAACAACCCGAGAAGGCCTGACTCGTCGACGAGCGGCCGACCTTCATCGGACGCCTTCCGAATCTCCGTCCCCAACCTCGTCAAGCGCCGCTCATCAGACTGGGTGGCGGCGGCCAACGACGTCACCATGTCGAAGAAGTACTCACGCATCCATGGCACCGCCATAAATTGGAGGCGATGGGTGCATTCGTGCAGGGCAATCCACATCCGGAACTCCGCAGGGCGCAGTTGATGGGCACGTTCCATTGCCAGCATGTTGGGACCGACCAAATAGATCGTATCCCCGGCGTCTTCTGACGGCAGAACGAGTTCGTATTGTCCGAGCACCCGGCGCGACAGGATCCCGAGCAGTGCGCCGGTTTCGGCAGCAACGAGTGGTCCGCCGATCTTCTTGACCAAACCCTGGGGTTCGGTGATCGTCGCATCGACGATCCTGGAGAAGAAAGCAACGTTGCGTTCGACCCAGCGACCCCGATCGACCACCTCGACGGTAGGAACCCCGACCGATCCGAGTCCCGTCTCCGCTTCGACAAGCTCCTGGGCCTTGGCGACGAGCGGGACGGCCTCTGCCATCAGCGCGTCGCGATGGTACGAGTCAAACAGGGGGTAGGTGCCGGCCAGCCGTTCGGCGATCTTGATGGCCCCTGCCCAGGGGACCGCTCCGTTATTCGACGACGGTGTAACGACCGCGAACAACTTTCACGAAGTACATGATCACAGTGCCAATGATGAGCACCACCGTCAGCGCCACGACCGTGGGAATCAAGTAGCGGTAGGTCCATTGGGGCTCGTCCGCTTCATCGGCCGCTGGTTCGACTTCTACGTACGGTTGGGCGATGACCGTGTCGTTGGAGGAAGGCAGAACCGAGCTGGCCATGACGGCGGGGGCGGCGACGCTCAACGATGCGGCGGCGAGAACGAACAAGGCAAAAGTGCGGCGCAAAGTGTGAGTCATGTCACCGCCAATATACCGGCTTGAGGTGGTCCGACGAAACCTAACGACCGATTCGCCGGTTTGGAGCGACCCATGGAGGTTCAGGTGTTCTGCTCGTTGGCGACGATCGCCCGCAGCTTGGCCATGACCGATTCCGGAACTTCCTCCTGGCATCGCTCCCGAATCACGATCTGCAATCGCCGCTCGAACGAGAAAGCGTTTCCGCATCCCGAGCACCTCCGCAAATGCAGCCGGACCATGATGCGCTTCATCGGCGAGATCTCTCCGTCGAGGTAGCCGTAGATCTTGGTTATGGCATCGTCACAAGATTTCTTGGTCATCCGTCTTTCCGATCGGCCAATCCACGTTCCTCCGCGAACTTCCACAACGCCTTCTGCAGTTGTTTTCTTCCCCGGTGTAGCCGGGACATGACCGTTCCGATCGGAACGTCCATGATCTCGGCAATTTCCTTGTAGGAGAATCCTTCGACGTCAGCCAGCAGGACCGGCATTCGGAACCGCTCCGGGAGGGCCTCAACCGCAGCTTTCACATCTTCATCTACCAGACCTTCCAGCACCGCCTCTTCGGCGGATTGGAGCGAATCAGGCGAACTGGCCGAGCTGATCTTGCGATACAGATACAAGTCTTCGACCTCACCGAGATCGACCTCATCAGGTCGGCGCGACTGTTTGCGGTACCGGTTGATGTAGGTATTCGTGAGGATGCGATACAACCAGGCCTTCAGGTTCGTTCCGGCTTCGAAGGACGCATAGGCCCGGTACGCCTTCAAGAAGGTCTCCTGCACAACATCTTCGGCATCAGCGGGATTGCGCGTCATCCGAAGCGCCGCAGAGTACAGCTGTGGTGCGAATTGCATGGCGTCATCTTGGAAGTTGGCCTGGTCAGCCATCGGGATGCTTCCGCTGGTCGAGCCAGGACATTACCAGCGTGGGGAATCGATCCGACCGTCGGCCGGACCGAATGGGCTATCCTGTCGCCCACATACGGCCGACCCGCTCGGCCACCTGCCGAAGTAGCTCAGGGGTAGAGCAGCTCACTCGTAATGAGCAGGTCAGGGGTTCAAATCCCCTCTTCGGCTCCAACCCGCAAGTCCGGCGGCTCGTCACGAGCTTGCTCCAGTTCACTTTGGGACAACAATTCGTCCATGGCCGTGCTCCAGGCATCGAGCAGAGCATATGAGTCCGGTTGGCCGATCAACGGGGCACCAATCCGTACCTCGACTTTGCCGCGCCGAACCGACCGTTCCTCAAGTCCCATCACCCGGTCCGTCCCCGACAATGCCACGGGCACCAAAGGAACCCCGGCCCGGAATGCCAACCAGGCTGCTCCGCGTTTGAACCCCGACGCCCGCCACCCTTCCGAGCGCCGACCCTCGGGGAACACGCCGAGTCGCCCTCCGGCTGCCAGATGGGTCAATCCGGCGCGCATCGCTCCGAGCGGAACCGAAGATCTGGGCAAAAGGATCGCCCCATAAAAAGGCAGGATGAAGTCCAGGCCCTTATTGATTCCGATGAGGTCGGCGGCAGCCATAAACCTGATCGGCTTGCGAAGCGCCATCGAAGCGAAAGCGGCATCGACATGGGAGGCATGATTGATCCCGGCGACATACGGACCGTCCGGAAGGTTCTCTTCCCCGATGACGTCGAGCCTGAACAATGGTCCCGCCAGGACTCGACCCAGCGGCACAGATACTTTGAACCGTCGCTCCCAGGCTTCACTCACGAGCGAGCTCGTTGAAGAGGTTTGCGAGCACGAGTGGAACTCGTTGGTTTTGCCGTATGGCTGTGACTGCGTCGAGCGCTGCCTCGGCGTTCTGGGTGGCTTCGGCAGGAGTGATCATCGCCAGGCGAGTCACGTCCACATCCGGGTTCCGGACTGCCACCCCGAACTGAGCTGCGGCTGCGTCGGTGTACCAGGAGGCAAGTATTTCCAGGCCGGTGATCATTAACGCCTGGGCGGCTCGCTTGGCCGAACGTTCGCGTCTTTCCTTTTGGGTTTTCGTCTCGTTCGGGTCGGCGGTCTCGATGGTTTTGATCAGAGGCGCGGCCGCCCGCTCGGCTGCGTCCGCCAAGAGAAACGAATTCCCGGTTTGCGGGGTCACGCGCTCGGGCACGGTCAACCAAAACTGGCGAAACTCGACCACTTCTTTCTCGGTGGCCAACTGGCGCGCCAGTCCTGGTCGGCCACCAGAGATGACCGCCACCCGCTGGGCTTGCTCGGGATCGAGGCCCAGCAACTCAAGGCCCGAAATCAGTTCGTCCAGCCGAACCCGGCCAAAGTGCACGGTGCGGCATCGCGAGGCGATGGTCGACGGAAGATCATCCTCAGACTCAGCAACGAGGATGAATACCGTCGAAGGGCTGGGTTCTTCAAGCGTCTTGAGAAGCGCGTTGGCAGCCGACTCGGTGAGAATGGATGCCTCGTCGATCAGAATCACTTTCTTCTCTCCCTCGACCGGAGTCATCGACGCAGCGTGCACGGCAGTCCGCGCCTGTTCCACGCCTATAGATGCCCGGCCGTCGGGAACAACCAGGGTGACGTCAGGATGGTTGCCAGACGCCACCCGGTCGCAAACCGAACAAGGGCCGTCATGTTGGCCGGATCGATCGCACAAGATGACTGCTGCGAACCGCAGAGCAATCATGGCCTTTCCCACGCCGTCAGGTCCAACAAACATGTATGCGTGGGCGGCCGACCGCGCTTCTTCCTCGAGTAGGTCGATCACCCGGCCGTGCCCGATGAGGCCCGTTCGGTTCATCGAATCAACTCCCAAACGGCGTCGACCACCGAGCCGATATCGGTTCCGGCGTCGATGCGGATCACCCGGCCCGGTTCGGCAGCAGCCAGTTCGGCGAACGTGTCTGCGACGGCGAGGTGAAAAGCCAAGCCCTCGGAGCCGATACGGTCGCCGTTTTCCTGACGCGTCAAACCCACTTCAGCATCGACATCAAGCCACACCACCAGGTCCGGCCACGTTCCATCCAGGGCCAACGTATTCAGCGTTCGGACTTCTTCGAGGCCCAATTTCCGCCCACCACCCTGGTACGCGAGCGATGAATACACGGTTCGATCGGACAACACCCAGGCACCGCGCTCAATGGCCGGCCCGATCACCTCGGTCGCCAACTGCGCTCGAGCCGCCGCGAACAGGGCTGCTTCCGCCCAAGGCGCCATCGGGCTGTCTCCGTCGAGCAACAAGCCCCGTATTGCATCACCCAACCGGGTGCCGCCCGGCTCGCGAATCTCGACAACTTCGTGACCTGCATCGCGAAGCCGTTCGGCGAGCATCCGGACCACGGTGCTCTTTCCGGCACCTTCCACCCCTTCAAAGGCGATGTAGTTCAAGCGCCATCTCGTTCTAATTGTGGAAAGAAGACTTCTCGCACGACCCATAACGTAGCCAGGCCGGCGACCACCGTGATCGCCCCGCCCAAGACAAAGATGAGACGAACCCCGTCGTCGAGCGGATCAGGCAGGCGACCATGGAGGAACTTGGCAGCGAGTGCCGCCACGGTCATGGACACCAGCAGTGCGGATCGGGCCACGAGGAACAAGGCGGCAAACGTCCGTCCGCGAACCGCTTCTGCCGATCCAACTTGCAGGTAGGTAACACCAACAACGTAGCCAATTCCTGCTGCGAACCCGAACATGAACGAGAATGCCGCGGCCGCCATCGCGGTCGTCGCAAACGCCAACGAACCGAGCGCCGTTCCGGTTAGCGCAATCGCCGCACCAAAGACGACCATCCGGTGAACCGCAGTCTGATCAATACGATGAACAAGCATTACGCCGAGCGCTCCACCGGCGCCCATTGCCGTTGCGAGGAGAGCAAACCCGGAGTCATCGCCAAAAATGAACGACCGCGCGAACGTTTGCCCGAGCGTGATGATCGCCCCGCTCCCAAAGAGGGTGACGGCCATACCGACGATGACGACCCGCACACCCCGATGACCGACAACGAAACGAATCCCTTCGGCGAGGTCCAAGAAAGGAGCCTTCCAATTCCAGGCAACTCGCCCCTCAACCGTCGCACGTAACGGAATAGTTGTCACGGCCACGATCGCCGCCGAGATCATGAACGTGACGAAGTCGAGTAGGAATCCGGCCGTGAACGGAGACGAGAAATCCCATCCCGCCCATTGGGGTAGCTTCGAGAAAGCCGACCACACCAGTGCACCGACCGGGAAGACCCCGTAGGAACTCACGACCGACAGGCTGTTGGCGACGATGAGTTCGTTCTCGTTGACAAGCTCGGGTACCAGTGACTCGCGAACTGGTTGGCGAAGCAGCGAAAGGATCTCAATCAAGAACGAGACCGCGAACAACTGCGGAAGGGTCCTTACGAAAATCAACGAGAGAACGAGCAAGCCCCGCCCGACGTCGGCGACGAGCATGATTGTTTTCCGGTTGACCCGATCGGTCAGCACTCCGCCGATGGGCCCGAAAAGAATGGCAGGAACGAACCTGCCCACCAGGGGAACCAGCGTTCCGAGGCCTCCGCCGATTTGGTCGCCGAGGGCGAGCGTAGCGAAGAGAGAAACCCAGTCGCCGAAGCTCGAGATGGTTCCAGACCACCACACCTTGGCGAACTCGCCACGACGAATCAGCTGCCATCTACTTCGGGGGGATACTGCCTCTAGCATGTGCGGTGAACGTTAGCCCTCCGGGGGTTCTCACAGGCCATCTCCTGGTCGATCTGGCGCCGGGCCGTCTTGACAACGTGCTACCGGGACGGTTATCACTTGTTCCGTGTCCAAACCCCTCATCATCGTTGAGTCGCCCGCGAAAGCTCGAACTATTGCCGGCTTTCTCGGTTCCGACTACGTCGTTACTTCCTCGGTCGGCCATATCCGCGACCTCCCTTCGAAGGCGGCTGATATTCCCGCCAAGTACAAGAGCGAAAGCTGGGCTCGCCTGGCCGTTGACGTAGATAACGGCTTCGAACCGCTCTATATCGTTTCGAAAGAAAAGCGCGAGACGGTCAAGGAACTCAAGCGTCTCCTGGACGACGCCTCGGCGCTTTACCTCGCAACAGATGAGGACCGCGAAGGAGAGGCCATCGCCTGGCATCTCAGCGAAGTCCTGCAGCCCAAGGTCCCGGTCCAGCGAATGGTGTTTCACGAAATCACCCCGTCGGCAATCGCCGAAGCCCTGAACAACCCCCGCCAGATCGACGACAAGCTCGTCGACGCCCAGGAAGCTCGCCGGGTACTCGACCGCCTGTACGGCTATGAAGTCTCGCCCGTGCTGTGGCGCAAGGTCAAGCCAAAACTGTCGGCTGGTCGGGTCCAATCTGTCGCAACGCGAATCGTCGTCGAACGTGAACGCGAACGCATCGCGTTCCGAGCCGCCTCCTACTGGGACGTCGAAGGGGAGTTTTCCAAAGACGAGAACTTCGGCGCCAAGCTTGTCTCGGTCGACCAGACCCGGGTGGCATCGGGAAAGGACTTCTCATCGGTTGGCGAGATCAGTCGCAAAGACGTGGTCGTTCTCAACGAAGAAGAAGCCAACACGCTGGTGGCCGCATTGGCCGGGACCACGATGACCGTCCGATCGGTCGACGCCAAGCCCTACACCCGCAAGCCCTACGCACCCTTTCGCACCTCCACCCTCCAACAAGAGGCGGGACACAAGCTCCGATTCTCCTCGGCCAGAACGATGTCGGCCGCCCAGCGCTTGTACGAAAACGGGTTCATTACCTACATGCGTACCGACTCGACCTCGCTGTCGGAAACCGCTCTTGCCGCAGCCCGCAGTCAGATCACCGAGATGTACGGCGCCGATTACCTGCCCGACAAACCCCGACAATATGCCAAGAAGGTCAAGGGCGCCCAGGAAGCGCACGAGGCTATCCGTCCCGCCGGCGACTCTTTCAAGACACCGGATGTGGTCGCGGCCCGGGTCAACGATGACGAGGCCCGCCTTTACGACCTCATCTGGAAGCGTACGGTCGCCTCGCAGATGAACGACGCCAAGGGCGAGAGCATGCAAGTTCGGCTCGGTACGACCGCCACCGACGGTCGGGACGCCGAGTTCGCCACCTCCGGCAAAGTTATCCACTTCCCCGGGTTTCTTCGTGCCTACGTTGAAGGCTCAGACGATCCGGATGCCGAACTCGACGACCAAGAGCGACCATTGCCCAGCCTGTCCGAGGGCGATACCGTCGAGGTCCTTTCGTTGGAAGCCAAAGGCCACGAAACCAAGCCACCGGCCCGCTACACCGAAGCCTCACTGGTCCGTCGTCTCGAAGAACTCGGGGTGGGACGTCCGTCGACCTACGCATCAATCATGTCGACGATCCAGAACCGTGGCTACGTCTGGAAGAAGGGTTCCGCCCTGGTTCCGTCGTTCACGGCGTTCGCCACGGTCGGCCTCATGGAGGATCACTTCCCGAATCTGGTCGACTACGCCTTCACCGCCAAGATGGAGTCGGATCTCGACGAGATCTCAACCGGCAACGAGGACCCCAAGCCCTGGCTCCACCAGTTCTATTTCGGTGAGACGGGCCTCAAAGCTTCCGTCGCCGACGATCGCCTCGAAGAGATCGATCCCCGAATCGTCAACTCCTTCACGGTCGGCACTGACGACCTCGGTCGGGAGATCGTCGCCAGAGTCGGCCAATACGGTCCTTATCTGCAGCGTGGCGAGGACCGAGCTTCAATTCCAGAAGATTTGCCCCCTGACGAACTCACCATCGAACGCGCCAACGAATTACTTGACGCCCCGTCCGGAGACAAGATCCTCGGCACCGACGTCGAGACCGGCATGACAGTGCTGGCGCGTTCTGGCCGGTATGGCCCGTATATCCAATTGGGTGACCTCGAGGAGGGTTCAAAGAAAAAACCGAAGACCGCCTCCCTTTTCAAGACCATGAGCCTTGACGATGTCACCCTCGATCAGGCCATCGAACTTCTCAAGATTCCCAGGGTCATCGGCATAGACCCAGAGGATGAACAAGAAATCACCGCGCTCAACGGACGTTATGGGCCCTACATCAAGAAGGGTTCCGACAGTCGGACCATCGAGTCAGAAGAGGCGCTCCTCACGATGACCCTCGACGAAGCGTTGGCCATTTTCAAAGAACCCAAGCGTCGCCGCGGCCAGCAAGCGGCTGCTCCGCTCAAGGAACTGGGCGACGACCCGGTGTCGGGCAAGCCGGTGGTACTCAAGAATGGTCGATTCGGACCCTATGTGACGGACGGCATCACCAACGGTTCGCTACGTAAGGGAGACGACCCCGAGACGATCACGCCGGACCGCGCCTTCGAACTCCTCCAGATGCGCCGCGACCGCGACTAGATCCCTGGCCGATCCGCCAGAAAAAAACTCCCAGGTCCGCCGTAACGATTCGGGGTATCCATCCGTCTTCCCGGTATGAGCAATCCATACTGTGGAGGACGGGACAACGTGTGGCGACACAAACCACAATCGAAGATTTCTATCGAGACCATTCGAAGGCGGTCTACGCCTTTTTGGTATCGCTGTGCCGGGACCGGATCTGGGCGGAGGATCTGATGCAAGACACCTTCGTCAAGGCCACCCGATCGATGATCGGCTACCAGGGAGGGAACCCCCGATCCTGGCTATTTACGATCGCCCGGTCCGTTTTCATCGATGACGTCCGGCGCAAGCGCCCCACCCCGACAGACCTCCTGGAGGACGCCGGGACCTCGGACCCGGACATCACCGAAGTCCAGGCAATCGAGTCGGCCCTCGAGAGGATGCCGGAACGTCAGCGAACCGCGCTGTTGCTTTGCGACCGGGCCGACCTCAGCTACGCGGACGTCGCCGAGGCCATGAACATCACTCCAGCAGCCGCCAAAGTCCTCATTCATCGAGCACGGATGTCGTTTCGTACTCACTACACGGAGATAAGCGCATGACGCACTCAGAGATTCAAGATCTCCTCGAAGCCTTCGTCGACGACGCACTGGATCGGCCCACCCGCAAGTTGGTCGAAACTCATGTGGCCGGCTGCGAAGAATGTCAGGCAATTCTCGATGACGTCGCGGAAGTCGACCTGAGCGGGTTGGCCGGCGGAACCGTCGACGAACGACAGCTAAAGAAGTCGGTGCGCAAGGCGATGCGACGTACCATCGCTGATGCCGTGATGGCCATCGGCGCCGCCTGGATCATCATCTGGTTCATCGGTGCCGCTCTGCTCCAGCCCCTGGTCGTCAACCGTTCAGGTCGGGCAGCCCAAGCTGCCAGAGCCACCGTCGAAAGCGCCATCTTGTTCAACCCTGGTGTGACACTCACCGACGTCCAGATCGACTCGAAGTGGTTATCGCGCCTCGTGACCGCTGACCTGGCTCTTCAGGTCGGCACGGGTACCGAGAGCATCGGCCAGGTGGAGAGCCGGATCGGCGTGTTCAGGTTTGGTGACCCGAACGGCGGATCGTTCATGCCCTACCTGAGTATGGAATCGAGCAGCATCATCGACGAAGCAAGTTTGCTGCGCCTTGGCGAATCGACCGTCGCGACGGTTCAGCTGTACTTCGACGACTCGCTGTCCATGACGAGAGCCCAAGAGCTGGCGGACTCGACGACGAACGACGTGCGAGTCATCTGGGCCGGATTTCCAACCGCTCCGCCGGCCAGTGACGGCTCGACCCGCGACGACGGTCTCGGCATGGTCGGCTATGCGACTTGCGGAGTGCATCTGCCTGATGATGACTTCTTCGGGGCATCGTCGGCAAGCTCTTCCGGCACCGACTCCGGGACGCCGGCCTCGATCGAGGATGCGAAGGCCCAACTGACACGAGCACTCACCAACTTGAACGACGCCGAACTCGCCTCCTATATCACTTCATTACGAGGAGACACCGACATCCAACGGAGCCTGGACTACCTGTCGAGCGAAGACCAGGTGACGGTGCTGGTCGTGACTGGCCCTTCGCAAGAAGTCGCCGGGTTCATCGAAGAGGCAGGACAGCCCAGCGCAGTCCTGCTTGGTGTTGATTTCTACAACTGGTCCACTCCGATTTGTGGGAGGTAACCGAAAATGAACGTGTTTGAAACCATCCAACGAAATCGGCGGATCGTCATCATCGCCGCCGCAGCCGTATACCTGATCACCGCAGTCGCACTCGGGGCGGGACTGATCTCAGGAAGCATCGAAGTCTTCCGGGCCGTCGGCCTGGCGATTGCCGCAACCCTGCCGGCCACGCTGGCGCTCATGTCACTCGATCAGCGGCCATCGTTGCTGACGGTGGCCTGGATGGCTGCGGTGGTCAGCGCTTTCGTCGTCATCACCGCCAGCCCCATCTGGGTCGTAGTGGCACTGGCGTGGGGATTCGCCAGCCGCAACCGACCAAGGCCCGCACCGGATGCCCGATGGATGACGGTCGCTCGACCGCTGATGGCCCTGGCGGTCGTCGTTCCGATCTTCGTGATGTTCGTCCATGCAGATCCCGTCTGCACGGTGACCTACCGGGACGGTCGTACAGAATCGGTTGATCCGGCCACCCGCGGAATGGCAACCGGCTGGCAGTTCGGCAGCTCATTCGGCAGCACTACGGGCATGTCGTCTGGAACGAGCGTCGGGTCAGACACCGAGTCCGAGCAGTGCTCGTCTGACACCGTAGTCTGGTGGGAGGCGGTGGCTTCGGTCTTGGCCAGCGCCGCCGTTTTGGGCGTCGCCAGTCGCTGGCCGACCTCAGATCAACTAGCCCGTGAAGCGGACCCTGTTGGCGTCTAACGATCTCCAGGACGGTCGTAGCCAACTCCGAACAAGGGGTCCAGGCAGCGACCGTTCTTCGGTCGTTTCCCCGATCTTTCGATGACGCCCCGGCGGAGAGCGCCGGGCCCAAAACCACCGGCTACAAGACCGTGGCAGCTACCTCGGCAAGCGGGCTGCGCAGCGACCGCTCGAGGGTTACGTGCCCGAACATCGGCTGTCCCTTGAGCTTTTCGATCATGGCTGCCACTCCGCCATACGGCGAGATATACGGATTGTCGACCTGAGAGAGGTCACCGCAGAGAATCACCTTCGAGTCGGCGCTCATCCGGGTGAGGATGGTTTTCAGGGTCGATAGTTCCAGGTTCTGCGCCTCATCAATGATGACGATTTCGCCCGTGATGGACCGACCCCGCAAGTAGGTAACCGCCGCCATTTCCATCTCGTTGTGGTCCACGAGATCCTGCACGGCCGCTCGAGCTTCCTCGGGCGTCGAGTCCGAGAACAATGCGTACAGATTGTCATAGATCGCCGCCATCCACGGAGACAGCTTCTCGTCGCGGTCACCGGGCAGATAGCCAACGTCCTGGCGCCCGACCGCGATCATGGGCCGATAGACCGAGAGGCGTCGGTACCGGTTCTGCTCGACGACCTGTTCGAGCGCCGCAGCCAGGGCCAGGAAGGTCT
>JAOUMT010000055.1 GCA_029881355.1 Acidimicrobiia bacterium
TCACCAGCCGATCGAGCACCTCGCATCACTCCGGGCGATGCCCAACATGTGGGTTTTTCGTCCGGCCGATGCCGGCGAAACGGTCGAGTGCTGGGAGCTGGCACTGAATCGCACCGACGGTCCGTCGTGCATTCTGACCACTCGTCAGGACCTTCCGGTCCTCGACCGGTCGGGTATGGGAGGTGCCGTCGCCAGAGGCGGGTACGTGTTGCGTGATGGCACCGATGTTGTCCTCGTGGCGACCGGCTCGGAAGTCGCTCTCGCTCTCGAAGCGGCAGACTTGTTGGATTCACACGGCACTTCCGCCCGGGTGGTAAGCCTTCCCTGCTGGGAACTGTTCTTTGTACAAGACGCCACCTATCGCGAGTCAGTGCTTGGAACCGATATCCCGCGAGTGTCGATCGAAGCCGCGTCAACATTCGGTTGGGACCGGATTGTTGGTGCCGATGGTTTCGCGATTGGCTTGGATCGGTTTGGGGCGTCCGCCCCGGCTGAGGTGTTGGCTGAGGAGTTCGGCTTTACGGCCAGGCACGTCTTTGAACAGGTCACCGACGCAATAGCTGGCCGCCGAGCCTGATCGCTGATCAGCTACACTCGCCGGCCGTGAATCCGCATATCTATGGGGCGACCCCTCGGACGATCCCATGGCAGCAGAGACTCGCCGATTCGTGTCTCACACGTCTGATGGGGTGGACGGACTGGCCCGGTGATCGGACTGATGGATCTCGCAGATCGAGCTTGGCGACGATCAGTCAAGGTATCTGGCAACCGAGAACGCAGGGAGGAGAGACACTTGGTCTTCTCTTCGGTTGAGTTCCTGTTCTTCTTTCTCCCGTTGTCTTTCGCGGCCTACTACCTCCTTCCGAACCGATTCCGCAACGCGGTCCTCCTATTGGTTTCCTTGGTCTTCTACTCGTGGGGAGGTGGGACATTCCTCCTGGTGCTTTTCGTGTCGATTGCTGTCGACTACTGCCTCGGTTTTGTCGCCGACTTCGGCCATCGAACACAAAAGCGGTTGTGGCGCAGGTGGGCAGTAGGTTCTTCGGTTGCAGTCAACATCGGCCTGTTGGCATATTTCAAGTACGCCAACTTTTTCGTTGCAGAGTTCAACGCTGCAACTGAGCGTATCGGTCTCTCAGAAATTGCATGGACTTCAGTGGCGCTCCCGATCGGAATATCGTTTTTCACGTTTCAATCGATGAGCTACACGATTGATGTTGCGCGCGGAACCGCAAAGCACCTTCGCAATCCGATTGACTTTGCCATGTACGTAGCGCTCTTTCCACAACTGATCGCCGGTCCGATCGTTCGGTTTCACGAACTGAGCCAGCAGATTGTCGGTCGATTTACGACCCGTGATGATCTTGCTCTGGGAGCAATTCGATTTGCCCACGGACTGGTCAAGAAGGTTGTCGTGGCAGACGGTGTCGCGGTCATTGCCGATGCCGCCTTTGCTGCCCGACCCGGGCATTTGAGCGCGGCTGCGGCGTGGGCGGGGTTGCTTGCGTATACGATTCAGATCTATTTTGATTTCTCGGGCTACTCGGACATGGCGATCGGTTTGGGCAAGATGTTCGGGTTCACATTCCCAGAGAATTTCAATCGGCCATACTCGGCCCTCTCGATCACGGACTTCTGGCGACGGTGGCACATCACTCTCTCGAATTGGTTTCGTGACTATCTGTACTTACCTCTCGGGGGCTCTCGGCGAGGCACCCGCCGCACCTACCTAAATCTGATTTTTGTCTTCTTGGTTACTGGCCTGTGGCATGGTGCAAACTGGACTTTCGTGGCTTGGGGTGCTTACCACGGTGTACTGCTGATTCTTGAACGGCTGACTGGTCAACGGGCACTCGACGAGAGGCAGACGCTGACCGCAGTGCGCCGGGTCTACACCTTCGGCGCGGCCATGGGTGGCTGGGTGCTGTTTCGATCAGCCAGCCTGCCTGATGCGCTCGGCTACTTCAAAGCCCTAGTTCCGAGGGGTGGCTTCGGTGACCTCGACATCCTGGCTCCATCATCGCTGAGTCTGTTTGTACTCTTCGTTTCTCTTGCTGTCGTGCTTGCTCCACGCGAATTTTCGGGTGCCCGGCTGGTCGGAGGTATCGGGAAGCCAAGTGGAGCCGCTCGCCTGGCTTTGATGGGTGTTGCCCTCCCGTACGCTGCCGCACTAATCGTCGCTGGTTCGTTTAGCCCATTCCTCTACTTTCAGTTCTGATGAAACGTATTACCCAGAATCTCGTCATCATCTACTTCGTCGCATTCATCTCATTGCCTCTGGGGCTGATGGCCGTCGGCTACGAGGCACCGGCTGTTGAGAACAAAGACATTTCCGATTTCCCGTCATTTGATTCCGACCGAATCCTCGATACGACCTTCTATGCGGACTTTGCAGTCGCACTGAGAGAGCGCATGCCGGCGCGACCCCAGGGGATTGCGGCCAAGGCGCGAGTTGACCTCGCGTTTGGAGATTCTCCGAATCCGCAAGTAGCGATCGGCTCGGACGGGTGGCTCTATTTGGCTGAGACGGTTGAAGTCGAATGCATCTCCGAGGACGACGCTCGGCTCGTCGCTGACCGAATCCGATTCATCCAGGAGGCCTACGAGAGGGCCCAGCGGAGACTGTTGTTCGTCGTCGCACCTGATAAGGCCGCTGTGTACCCGCAGTACCTCGGGAAGCTGGCGGAGAACACTTGTATCGCGGCCAATGTGGTTCGTTGGGAAGAGGCCTTTGCCGAGCTCGAACCCGACGTCGTGTTGTTGTGGGACGACATGGCTGAGGCTTCGGCCGACTCCCAGATTTATCATCAGAAGGACACGCATTGGAACGCTCGGGGGGCTGCGGTTGCCGGTGAGGCGGTTGTGGAGAATCTTCGGCCGGGGGTGTGGGGAAGTGGAGAGCGAGACTTCTCGGGTGTATCTAGTTTCGATGCTGATTTGACGGTGCTGATGGGGCTCCCGACCCGAATATCAGCTCCTGTAGTATCGATCGAGCGACCAGGTGTCGTCTCGACCGTTCAGGCGGGACGTCTCGACATACCGGCGGCGCCGATTGTGAGGGCGTCCGCCACGGCCTCGCCGGAAAGTCCTTTGGTACCCGGAAAGACAGCCGTCTTGCATGACTCGTTCGGTGGTGCTTTCGTTGAAACCGTTCTGCAAGATTTCGAGGCACTCACGGCTATTGGCTCTTTTGATCTTGGATACGAAACGGTCTTATCTGAGGTCCGCGGGGCCGACGCACTGGTGGTTATGACGGTCGAGCGGGAGCTATTGGCAAGGCTGACTGGCGCAAACTGGACGCGATTTCTCTTGCCACTGATCGACGCGACTGAGTTGATCAATCCCGGGGAGCTGCTGTCGGGAGCACAGGGGAGTGTGCGGTTGAACGAGGTTTCCTTGTTGGAGACTGGCGGGGGCCGACCCATGATCTTCCCACAAGTGACGGTTGTGGACGATCGGCGGCAGTTTCTTGCTGTCACCGGGGTGGCCAACGAAGCAACGGTAATCGACGCGTTCTGGACGAACGATGGTTCATTCTCGCGAGACCGCTCCGTGGGAATCCGGTTCCCGGCCGGCGCTAGCTACACCGTATTGCTCGACCTAAGCGATGCGTCCGCTGGCTCGGCTGTGCGGGTGGACCTTGGCTCGAACATGGTTGTCGAAGCCGTTCGCATCCTAGATTTCTAGGGCGTTACTCAACTGTTCAGCGCTTTTAGATGCTCTGGTGGATGCTGATTAGTCGCGAGGCGTGTCCGGTTTCTCTGAGCAGCCCGGCCATCTCTGGTGGGATAGCGGCTGGTGAATCCGGTGCGATCTGCTCGTTGGTCGAGGCGATGTCAGTGGTGGGCAAGCTGAACGGTGTGCGCTCAAGCTCCTGTTCCTTCAGGAAGCCCCACACGGCTGGCTCTTGAGTGACCCCTAGGAATTCAAGTAGCTCGGTCGTCGCGGCTATGCCGTCGGCAATGAGTTCGTCATACCGGATTTCGAAGAACCGTTCCGGACCGACCACCTGCCCGAATTCGCGCGCGTGGACAACATGGCGCGCCCATACATCCCACGCTTGGGATTCTGAGACCCAGCCTTTGCGAGTGATGGAACCCACCACATCGATAGGGTCGCGAAGAATGTGGACGAATTGGGCATTTGGAAAGATCCGGTCGATCGCCACCAGGGCGAGCGGGTGGGCACGCATATCTGCGTAGTGAGGGTACTTATCTCCCCATCGCATCCCCTCACGAGCACCTATCTTTTCGTAGAACGATGCGATGAGGTCGGGTAATGTTTCGTCCAAATGGTCGACGAACGCTGCGGCGTGACCGAGCAGGGCCCACTCATCAGTACATAATTGCGTCAGAATCCGGCTGAACATCACCATCATTCGTGTCTCGTTCGTGAGCAATATGTTTGGGTGATGGCGCAGGACCTGCCCGAGGTAGGTTGTCCCGGAGCGAGGGGCACCGATGACGAAGATCGGGGCGGGGTCCACATCCTTGGCTGGCTGAGGGTCATTGTCTGGCCAGCGGCGTGAGAATCGGTGCGCGGCCCAGGTAGGTGGGGGAAAGACGGGAAACGACGGCCTTTTGGGGCGGGCAATCTTGATGGAAGCACTCGGATCGATTGCCCACGATCGCATAGCGGCGGCATGCAGGATCGGATCGGGAGTCATCGTCATGACTTCTCCGAGAATCGTGCTGTCGTCCGTCGCATCGAGATGGAAGAGCGCGAACCCGTTGTGCGACAGTGTCGCTAGTGACTGGTCGTCCGTCAACCCGACGGTCAGATCGCGTTCGGCGCTCGTTTCGGTTCTGTTGTCCGGTACCCATGAGCGACACGACAGCAGTTTCTCGAGTATCGGGTCATGGCGATCGGACGCGAGTACGGGTGGGTAGGAGCGAAATGGCATTCGGTCGAGTATGAATCCGAGCCACCGATATGTGGCGTCGGCTCCACAGGATTGGCACCGATCTGCAGCCGCGACGAACGCCGAATAACACGCAGGACATCGCAGGTCGGACTGGCTGTTGGAAGGATTCATGGTGGGGCTCAGGTTAGACGCCCCGGGCCACCGGAGATCGCGGGACGAAGATGGTCGATCGACGTCTCATGACCGACGCCGAAGCTTCTTGAGCGAGTCGGCTACCCCTCGCAGTGGTCGAGTGACTCGCCAGCTGGTGGATGACTCAACTTGTGCGAGGCGCCGCTCGGCCCTGTCGAGGTCCTTCCTGAGCTGTTTGACCGTTGCCGAAGAACGATCAGAGGGCCCCTTGTGGGCTCGTTCGATCATGCTGGCGATGGTTGACACCGAACCAAGAGGCAGCAGGATGGGCTCGCTGTCGAGCTCAAGCTGAATCGCCTTCCTGGTTGCAGTCCAGATATCTCGATCGATGCTGTTCCAACTGGCTTCTGCGTCGTCCCAGCGTCTGTAAATGCTCGTCACCTGGCGGGTGTCATGAACTCCGCATATGAGCGCGGCTCTGATCAAGAAGTGCCAGTCTTCCAGCACCTGTAGGGTTTCATCAAACCGAAGGCCCGAAGCCAGAATCGCCTGTCGAGGGACCGCGAAAGAGCAGATCGGGGTCCGGTTGGTCTCAAGATGTCGGACCATGTCGAAGGTGATCCTGGCGCCGTCGATCTTGGGGCCCGATAGCGCAGAATAGCCGGGCGGCCCCGATTGGCGGCGAACGGTTTGATCCGCTGTGACTGCCCGGACGATGGCTCCGGGGCGGGTCTTCGCTCCGCGGGTGAATGTCTCAATCCAGGTGGCCGTAACCAGGTCGTCATCGTCGAGGAAGGCGATATAGTCCCCGACCGCCTCACGCAGTCCTTCGTTTAATGGTCGGGCCCGGTCTCCGCCCCTTAGCTGGATGATCTTTACCCGCCTGGAGAAGGTCGGGCTGAAAGCTCCGAGTACGCCGCGCACGTTGCGTTCCACTCCTGCATCGAGCGAGTGCACCATGAGAAGCACCTCGAAGTCCGGACTGGTCTGACCGGCCAACGACAAGAGCGCTTCCTCCAAGAGCTCGAGTCGGTTGCCCTGGGTTCGCATGATCACCGAGACGGCTGGGGCGGCGTTTCCAGAGGGATCGAGCCTGGGTACGACATCCCCACAGGTATAGGCGCGAACGAATTGATTGATCGCTCCGAAGTTGTCCGCTCTTTCCCTGACAACGCGCAAGTACCGAGCCAAGGTCGACCCGGAGGCAAGCGTAGGTGCATGGGTAGGAAAGTGTTGATCGCTTTCGTGCAATCCGAAGTCGTCTCGGGCGAGTTCGGACCAGCCGTGAGCCGCCATCGCACTCGTTAATGAAGAGTCGGTGTAGAACGCGATATGCGTGCGGTCAAGCAAGCCTGAATCGGTTGTGTCCCATCGTCCAAGAAGGAGTTTGGCAGCGAGGTCGAAATGTCCCACATTTGGTACGGACACGACCAACGGAGGTCGTCCTGTCGATAGCGCCAGTTCGCGAAGATGCCCTATGAACTGGCTGGACCCCTGGATGTGTTCGATGATGTCGAGAGCCAAGATTGCCGCCACGGGGCGATCGTCGACCATGGTCGTCACCCGCGGGAGGAGTTCGTCGAAGTCAGTTAGGTCGATCCAATGGCTCTCAAAGCCGCGAGACGCAATATGGGAGACCCCGTCTTCGTCGATGTCGAAGCCCACGTATGTAAAGCCTGCATTCGTCACTGCCTCGGCGAGTGGTCCATGGCCGGCGCCGAGGTCGAGAACCAACCCCCCCGGCTCGGCGAATCTCGTGAGTAGCTCGACAGCATGAGCGTACGGGGTGTTTTCGCCAAACGAAAGGTCGTAGGTCGAGCTCATGTGATCTCCTAGAAACGGTGTTTTGCGTACTCGGTGCCCACGAATTGAGCAACCGTGACGCCGTCCGGAATGAGATCGGGGATCCGACCTTCGGCGGCCCTCGCCTCAAAGTCGTCCACGGCTTGTTGCTGGGCGTCGTCTCCATTGGCGCGAATCCAGCTAGTGGTATTCTCGAAGACATCCTCCGCCCCGTATCGTGTCGCCAACATCAGTTTGCCCAGCGCACCGTGATACCTCTCCGCGTACGGAGGCTCGATATTTCCACTCAGATTGATCGGTTTGTGGTGCAGCGTCGTTGCCGACGGCTCCATCACGACTCGATAGCCTGCCAGTTTTACACGCCACGAGATGTCGACGTCGTCGCAGTGCAGGAAGAAGTGGTCGGTGTCGTAGCCACCGACCTCCTCGAACACGTGCCGCATAAACATTGAACAGGCTCCGGACGCCCAGGAGACGTCACCGGTGTGAGCGTCATATTCCTTGGGGTGTTCGATCGGGAGTTGGCGTGCTTCGACAATGCCAACACCGTCACGAAGGCTCGAAAGCATGCGATGCAGCATCCACGGCGACGGGTAGGTGTCGGGATTTAAGATCAGCAAGCAATCCGTCTCGGCACCCTCGGCTAACGCGTTGCTACCCCCGGCGGACCCTAGGTTTGCGCCGAAAAACGTGTACCAGGCTCGCTCAAAGCCGTTGTCCAATGCGTTCCCGATGATTCCACGTTCCTGTTCCTCGGAAATGCAAGGGTCGGTCGAAGAGTCCCCAATAGCCAGCTCGATCCGGCTGAGCGACCCATTCGAGCGGGCCACCGCGGCCGCCGCTATGAGTCCTTGCACGGTCTGGACCAGGAATCGAAACTGGTTGTTGAACAAGACGAGTTGAACGCGGAGTGAGCGAGGTGTTACAGCCGGGGGGCGCATAGCCCTACAGGTTAGCGCTCGGTTGGAAGACTCAAGGCTCTTCCACGGTAAGGTGTCAGAATGAACGTGACTCACACCAGCCTTCCCGAAGTATTGGTGCTTACGCCCGATGTGTATGAAGATGACCGAGGCTTCTTCTTCGAGAGCTGGAATCAAAGATCGTTTCGTGAAGCCACCGGGTTTGTGGGTGACTTCGTCCAGGACAACCATTCACGGTCTGTTGCTGGCGTGATCCGCGGGTTGCACTATCAGGATCCCGACCCTCAGGGGAAGCTCGTCCGGGTAGTGAGTGGGGCTATTTGGGACGTGGCGGTTGACATTCGACCGTCGTCGGAACACTTTTGCCAATGGGTTGGGGTCGAGCTCACTGCGGACAATCGCCGCCAACTCTGGGTACCGCCCGGATTTGCTCACGGTTTTCTCGCGTTGAGCGAGGAGGCAGACGTTCTGTACAAGACCACTGCTGCATACAATCCATCCGGAGATCGTTGCGTGAGGTTCGACGATCCTTCTATCTCCATCTCGTGGCCACCTGGCACCTTTCGCCTGTCGGACAAGGATCGGAGAGCCCCGACTCTCATGGAGGCTCTCGGTGTGGATCAATAAGTGAAACCGCGTACAATCCGCTGATGTCCCTTACCTACCTCGTAACTGGTGGCGCCGGTTTTATCGGCTCCAACTTCATACGCTTTGTCTTGAGTTCCGACCCGAACGCTCAGGTTGTCAATGTCGACGCCCTCACCTACGCCGGGGTAAAGGCCACCGTCAGGGAACTCGATACGCTTGGGCGGCATACCTTCGTTCATGGTGATATCCGGGACGTGGCTCTTGTCGATCGCTTGGTCGGCGATGCCGATGTCGTTGTCAATTTCGCTGCTGAGAGTCACGTAGATCGTTCGATCGATGGGCCGTCTGTGTTTTTGGAAACGAACGTGGTCGGTACGGGTGTACTTATCGATGCTGCTCGACGCCATCACGTGCCGCGCTTCGTCCAGGTTTCGACCGACGAGGTCTATGGTTCGATCAGCGAGGGATACGCAAAGGAGACTGATCCACTCGATCCTTCTTCACCCTATTCGGCGTCGAAGGCCGGTTCCGACCTGCTGGTGCAGTCCTACGCCGTCACCTTCGACTATCCGGCCGTCATCACGCGGTGTACCAACAACTACGGGCCCTATCAGTTCCCAGAGAAGATGATCCCCTTGTTCGTGACGAACTTGCTGGAAGGCAAACCGGTACCTGTCTATGGAGATGGATTGAACGAGAGGGACTGGCTCTACGTCGAGGATCATTGCGCGGCGATCTATCTCCTCGCACACGAGGGCGTGCTGGGGGAGATCTACAACATCG
Source organism: Acidimicrobiia bacterium (assembly GCA_029881355.1). Taxonomy (GTDB): domain Bacteria; phylum Actinomycetota; class Acidimicrobiia; order Spongiisociales; family JAENVV01; genus JAENVV01. Next base: position 9,091 of record JAOUMT010000055.1, read on the forward strand.
GGGCGAATGCGCAGGTCTCAAATCTTGAGCTCACCCGGCGTTTGCTCAAGGCCACCGGCCGGGATGAGTCGCTTATCAATTTCGTCGCGGACCGTCCGGGACATGATCGGCGGTATGCCGTCGACTCCTCGAAGCTGCGGAGTCTTGGCTGGGCTCCGGCCTACACCCTCGAGGAGCGGCTGGCGGATACGATTGCGTTTTATCGTGATCGACACGATTGGTGGGGACCACTGAAAGAGGGGCGAGCGTGAAAGGGATCGTTCTCGCAGGAGGGGCTGGTAGTCGCCTCTACCCGCTGACTCAGGTTGCATCCAAACAGCTCCAACCCGTGTACGACAAGCCGATGATCTATTACCCGCTTAGTACCCTTATGTCGGCCGGAATTCGTGACATCCTCCTCATCACGACTCCCCAAGATGTGGACCGGTTTGAGTCCTTGCTCGGAGACGGTACGCAGTGGGGCATCGATTTGTCCTATGCGGTTCAGCCTGAACCGAAGGGGATCGCCCAGGCGTTTCTGGTCGGCGAGGAGTTCGTCGGAGCAGAAGCTGTGACCTTGATCCTCGGGGACAACATTTTTTACGGCCGAATCGGCCTCGAACAGGTTGTGTCGGAGTTTGGACATGGTGCCTATGTCTTTGGGTATCCAGTTGCAGATCCTGAACGGTATGGCGTGGTCGATTTTGACGCCAATGGGAAAGCGCTCTCGATCGAGGAGAAACCGGTCAAACCGAAGTCACGGTACGCCGTGCCCGGGCTCTACGTTTATGACGCCCAGGTCGTTGAGATCGCCAAGAGCATGGCACCATCACCACGAGGTGAGCTAGAGATCACCGACGTGAACCGAGCCTACCTCGAGGCCGGACAGCTGCATGTTCAACTCTTCGACCGCGGCGTGGCTTGGCTCGATAGCGGAACCCACGACAGCCTGCTCGAGGCGGCGAACTTCATTGCGACGATCGAGCATCGGCAAGGCATAAAGATCGCTTGCCTTGAAGAAATCGCGCTGGAGCGCGGGTTCGTCGACATCGACCACGTCGCGGCGGTGGTCGCCGCAATGCCGAACTCGGGATATCGCGCCTACCTCGAATCGCTTCTCTCCGCCGAATGATTGTCATAACGGGCGCCAACGGCCAACTCGGCAGTGCACTCGTCAGGTGTCTCCCAGGGGCAGTAGGCCTCACTAGATCAGAGGTTGATCTGACTGCCCTTGACACCTTGCCGGCTCGCCTAGACAAAACTCGATGCACGACACTGATCAACTGTGCGGCCTATACGTCGGTCGACGAGGCAGAAACCGACGAAGCGACGGCAACGCTCGTCAACGCGTATGCGGTTGAGGTCATGGGGCGGTGGGCTCAACAGCGGTCGGTCCAGTTTTTGACCTATTCGACGGACTACGTCTTCGATGGCCTACAGTCTGCCCCTTACGTCGAGTCGGACACCCCGAACCCACAGAGCGCCTATGGTCGGTCGAAGTATCTGGGGGAGCAACTGCTTGCTGGTGTCAACCCCGAAGCTCTGACTATTCGCACATCGTGGGTCATTTCAGCCACACACCCCAACTTCATTTCGACCATTCTGAGACTTGCTCGACGGCAGGCTGTCTCCGTGGTTGATGACCAGTATGGGTCGCCGACTGTGGCGTCCGATCTGGCAGCCCACACCGTGCGCCTCCTCGATGTCAATGCTACCGGGTTGGTTCATGTCACGAACCAGGGGGAGACCACCTGGTTTGGCTTGGCGCGAGCAGCGGCTGACCTCGCCGGAGTCCCGGTGGATCGCATCACTCCGTGCAGTACGAGCGAATTTCCCCGCCCAGCACCGCGCCCCGCCAACTCCCGCCTCAGGTCCAAACGTTACCAAGAACTCGAAGGCTTGCCGCACTGGTTGGATTCCTTGCCGGCGGTCGTGGATGGAGTGCTCGGCTGGCTCTAGCGTCGGAATCGGCCCTTTTTGGCGAGCGTCAGTTCGGCTAGTTCGGAGCGGAGCTGCCGGGATGTGGCCCGTTCGTCGATCAGGCGCTGCAGCCACAAGGCAGCTGCTCGCCCTGCTTTTCGGTTGTGAGCATGGGCGGTTGGCGCGCAGTCGGCGATCCGGACGATCTCATCATTGCCAGTCCAGCGATCAAGGAATCGGTTGAGATTGTCCCTGTACAGCTGTTCGCGGTCCGGCAGTTTCACCTTGACGGTCCCACGGGAAACATGTTCAACAAGAACTCGTTCGTCGAGAACGATGTCAAGGTCATTTGTCCATACAGTGAAGATGAGGTCGAGATCCTCGGCCGAAGCCACAGGGTACGTTTCGTTCCAGCCGCCCAGTTCGCGGATAAGGTTGGCTCGCATCACGTAGACCACTCCGCTTGGAAGCTCACCAAAAGGTGGGAGCGTGATTACCCGATGGCCCGGTGTTGTCCGCACTGTTACCGGATTCCCGGCGGCGGTGACTGCCGGTACGACCAGGCCAACGTTCGGGGTGCTGAAGTTGGAGAGCAGCCGACCCGCCCATCCAGGCGGGACCTTCGTGTCGTTGTTGACGAAGGCTACGTTTTGGCCCGAAGCGCGACCAAGCCCTTGATTCATTCCGGCGGCGAAACCAGCATTCGAAGGGTTGAGTATGGCAATGTCGGCTACTTCTGCCGCGTATGCGGCAGCCTCGGGAGCCGATCCATTGTCGACGACAATGAGCTCATACGGCACGACGGTGTTCTTTCGGATGCTCTCGACACAAGCCTGGGTTAGATGGAGCTGGTCCCAAGCAAGGACGATGACAGATAGTTCGATTGCGCTCATCGGCCAGCAGTGTAGGTAGCGTTGATGGCGGCACGCTGCCCGTAACTCGACTGAGGCCCACTCTGATTGGGTTCTCCAATGCCTACGTGGAGTCGCCAGTGCCGAACTTGTGAACCCAGTCGGGTTTCACCACCGTGTCGAACGTCGAACGAAATCCCTCAAATGTGATGTCGCCGATGATGGGTTCCAGCTTCGAGAACAGATATTTCGGATCCTCGGTGAGGAGGGGGAACCTCAACAGCGTGATTGAGGCGTCCGTGGCTGACGCGGCGAGCATCAGGCGATACAGCTGTGATAGCAGTACGAGCTCCTGTCGGGTGCCGTCGGTGGTATGCCAAAGGCCGCCCGCCACCGTAGACCCGTCCAACGAGTCTCGCTCGGCGGCAGGGAGTGCCTCGGCCGCGTTCCTAACGACGAAGCGCCGACTCTCGGCCGCAGCGAATAGATCTCGCATCGGTACAAGAATCTGGTCGATTTGGATATCGGGCCGGGCGAATACCTCTTCTGCATAGTCGCAGAACCATGGGCTCTTTACGATGTACGGAGCGTCCGGTGCTCGCACATCTCGCTCAAGGCCCGCTCGGGCATGCTTGTGGAGGGTGAGATCGTTGATCGTATATCCGGTGTCTAGCCCGAGATGTGTGAGCAACTGCACGAGAAACGACGTGCCGGCTCTGCCTGTACCAGAGATTACACAGTGACGCCTCACGCCGGGGTCAGGTCTATCGGCGTTGGGCATCTTGCCGATAACTCGTGACGACTTCATCTGCAGGTCCGATGTCTTTGACAAATCCGTGTTCCAGCCACATGGCTCGGTCACAGAACTGCGAGACGCTCGAAAGGCTGTGTGAGACAAAAACGATCGTTCCTGAACGGTCAAGCAGGTCTTGCATTGACTTCATGCTCTTGGAGCGGAACGCTTCGTCGCCGACAGACAGTATTTCGTCGAGAAGGAGAATGTCGGGGTCAAGCGCCATTCCTACCGCGAAAGCCAGTCGTGAGAACATACCCGAAGAGTACGTTTTTACCGGGCGGTCCATGGCATGCTCAAGTTCAGCGTATTCGACGATTTCGTCGAACTTGGCTTTGACTTCCGCGAGCCTCATGCCCCCAGCCAAGCCGCCAAGGTAGACGTTGCGGCGACCGGATAGCTCGGGATTGAAACCGACGCCAAGCTGGAGAAGTGTCGATGTTTTGCCATTCATCACCGACTTGCCCGCGTCCGGCCGCAGTGTCCCGGCCAAGACTCGTAGCAAGGTGCTCTTGCCCGCTCCATTGCTCCCGATCACGCCAAAGGCCTCGCCGGGCATGACACTGAACGAGACGTTGGAGAGCGCATGGACCTCCGTAGTGACCCTGTGCCGGAGCCGGCTGAGACTTCGCCGGACTGTCGGTTTGCGATCGACATACGGGCGAAAACGGACCGTGAGATCTTCGACATAGATGGCCGGTCGGGTCACAGGTGCCTCACGATTCGACTTTCGTATTTCATGAACGCCACCATGCCAAGAGCGCTGATGGCGAGCGCCATGCCTCCGGAGCGGAGCAGGAGCCCTGGCGGCAGGGTGTCACCGAGTAAGGCGGCGCGGTACACGCCGATGATGCTGAACATCGGGTTGATAAGCATTACCTGTTGAAGAGGTTCAGTCAGCCGATCCATAAATTCGATCGGCCAGATTATGGGGCTGAGGTACAGCCACAGACGGTTTATGTACGGGATGATGTTGTTGATGTCCCGGAATGGAACGGCAAGCCTGGCGGTCAAGGCGCCCAGCCCGAGGTTGAAGAGCAGATGGACCGGGATGATATATGCGAGCAAGAGGAAATTGAGGTTCAAGTGGACGTGCCCGCCTGGAATCGCGATTGCGTAGAGGACCAGCAGGGAGGCGAGAAACCCGACGGTCGCCTCCAAGAGGTTCGCGATTGGCAGGATGAGCCGGGGAAATCTGATGTTGGCCAGCAGCTTCGAATTCTGCAAGATACTGTTGGCCCCGCCGGTCATCGCCTGGCTCGTGAAGTGGAAGACGAACATGCCTGACAACAAATAGCTGATGTCGCGACCTGATTCGAAGATGACGCCGAACACGACGAAGTAGACAAGGCCGAGGAGCAACGGGTTGATCACCCACCAGAGGAGACCGAGTGCGGTTGAGGCGTTTCTCGCTTTCAAGTTCCCCATCGCGAGAAACCATGCGAACTCCCGCCGGCTCCAGAGCTCGGAAAAGTAGTCGCCGGCGCGCACAACGCGCGCTCGGGTTTGCGTAATTATTGGGGACATCCCGAGCATTGTAGATCCTAAGGGGACCGACTGGAGAGGCGTGAGGAACCAGTACCGCATCGTCGCCTAGGTTCAGGAATGTGCCTATTGTGCCGATGGGTATTTATGGACGGACGAACCAAACGACCGCACGCGCTGGTCGGCCTGTTTCTCGTCGTGCTGCTCGCCCTCCCGCAGGCGGCGTTCGCGACTGAATCGGCTGCTGCGCCTGCCGGCTTCAATGCAGATACTGGCATCTATGAGATGTACTTCCCGGTCATCGGGGAGGTGAGCTACTCGGACTCCTTTGGCGACCCGCGCGGGTCTTCGCGGACGCATCAAGGTAATGACCTGATGGGCTACAAGATGCAGCCGGTGATCGCGGTCGCCGATGGCACAGTCGGTGGTATCTATCCAGAACCCGGCGGCTGGTTTCAGGGCGAGGGCCAATGCTGCGCCATGACCCTTGAGCACGACGACGGTTGGTCGTCCTGGTACATCCATTTGAACAACGACACGGAAGGCACTGATGACGGGCTGGGGTGGGGATTCGCCGACGGGATCGAACCGGGTGCTCACGTCGTGGCCGGCCAACTCATCGGCTGGATGGGCGACAGCGGGAATGCCGAAGCCTGCAATTGCCCGCACGTACATTTCGAACTGCGCAATCCTGATGGCGTTCCGGTGGACCCCTACGCCCATTTGCAGGCAGCAACGGTCCTCACCGAGCCGGGGGGCGATCCAATCGATCGCGGAGTGTTTCTCGACGACGATGGATCGGTTCATGAGGCGAACATCAATGCGCTCGCCGAGCTCGGGATAACTCGGGGCTGCAATCCTCCCGCCAACGATCGGTTCTGCCCCACGCGGCAGCTGACCCGTGGCGAAATCGCCGCATTCCTCCGGCGATTCCTTGCGCTCCCGGCCACGGAAGTCGACTACTTCGCAGACGATGGAACGTCGATGTTCGAGGGTGATATCAACGCCCTTGCCGAGGCTGGCATCGCCTTCGGGTGTTCCGAAGAGGACTACTGTCCGAACGCCCCGCTGCGACGCGAAGAGATGGCGGAACTGCTGACTCGAACCTTCGGGTTCGCGGTGCCAGAAGGCGCCAACACCTTCAGCGACGACGATGCCAGTCCGTTTGCCGGCTCGATTGAAGCAATTGCCGCGGTGCGTGTGACCCTGGGCTGCAACCCGCCTGACAATGATCGTTTTTGCCCCCAGCGGACCCTGATCCGGGCTGAGATGGCGTCGTTCATGATGCGCGCCATCAACGTGCAGGCAGACCCTTAGGCCGAGAGCGCCTCATATAGGTCGATCAGTTTTTGTGACTCGACCGTCCAGTTGTACTGACGGGCGGCGATTTTGGTCGCGTCGACGAAGCGCTGCTTGTCAGCCAGGATCATGCGGGCGGCTTCGGCGATTGCCTCAGGGTCGGCTGGATCGCACGCGACGCCCACGTCGGTTTCGTTGACGATTCTCCCGATTTCGGGGGAGTCGGAACCAATAACCGGGACGCCGGCCATGATGTATTCAAAGAGTTTGTTGGGCAGCGACGTGTGGTAGCTGATCGAAGAGTTGATGATGTTCGCCATTCCAATGTCGGCGGCAGCGGTCCAGAACAGCAGTTCGTGGTTGGGAATCGGTCCAAAGAACTTCACCCGATCGCCGATTCCGCGCCCGGCAACTTGTGCCTCGAGCGTTGGGCGGTGATAGCCGTAACCCACGACGACCAGCACGGCGTTCTCAAGCATGA
>JAOUMT010000057.1 GCA_029881355.1 Acidimicrobiia bacterium
GTCACCGCTCCGACTACCTCGGAATACTGGTCGGGCGAAGTCACGATTCCGACCCAGGCGTGGTTCTTGGCCGCCGCGCGGACCATCGTCGGCCCTCCGATATCGATTTGTTCGATCGCGTCCGCGTCGCTCACCCCGGACCCGGCCACGGTCTCCCGGAACGGATAGAGATTGCAGACAACCAACTCGAACGGGGCGATGCCGCGTCGTTCAAGGTCCAACAGGTGCGATGCCTCTCCACGGTCGGCCAGGATGCCGCCGTGGATGTTCGGATGCAGTGTTTTGACTCGCCCACCCAACATCTCGGCCGCCCCGGTCACTTCATCAACCGGTGTCACCGGCAGGCCTGCCCCCGATAACGTCTGGGCGGTGCCCCCCGAAGACACGACTTCGATCCCTGCTCCAACCAAGGCCGAGCAAAGCTCCACGAGACCCGTCTTGTCAAAAACCGATATAAGCGCCCGTCTGACCTCAACGTTCATCCCAGATCACCGACCTTCCCTGGACCCGCAACCGACCTGCCGCGGCCGCTGCTACGCACTTCGGATAGAGCCGATGTTCGATGGTTTGAATTCGGCGATGCAACGTTTCGACGGTATCGGCCGCCATGATCGTGACTGGCTCTTGAGCGATAATCGGACCGTGATCGACGTGTTCATCTACGAAGTGGACGGTCACGCCGGTCGTTTTGACGCCGTACGCGAGCGCCTCCTCGACGGCGCGGGCGCCGGGAAAAGCCGGGAGCAAGGCCGGATGAACATTGACGATCGCGTTCGGGAAACGTCGCACGGCCTCATCGGACAAGATCCTCATGAATCCGGCGAGAACCACCAGTTCGACCCTATGCCGATCCAACAAATCACAGATCGCCGTAGTAAACGACTCCCGATCCGGGTAGTCGGACCAGTCAACGACATCTGCGGTGATCCCGGCAGTTGTCGCTCGGAACATGCCGTCGGCGCCAGGACGGTCAGAAACCACCAGAACCGGCTCGGCAGGAAAGTTCGGGTCGTTGGCCCGGGCGTCCAGGATGGCTTGCAGGTTGGAACCTGATCCCGATATCAGCACTGCCATCCGCACCGGCGGCAGTGTAGTTGGGGTTTGCGGTGTCAAACCCGCCCGCCGACCCCTAGCCACTGATAGATTTCTGGGTGCGACTACTAGAAGGCCACCATGCCAGACGCGGCGCTCTTCGTATCGGGACTCACCTACTCATTCGGGGAAGTTCGGGCGGTCGACAACCTTTCGGTCGAAGTGAACGCCGGTGAAATCGTCGGGCTGCTCGGGCCGAATGGGGCGGGTAAGTCGACGACCATCCGCATGCTGACCGGCCAACTTCAACCACAATCCGGCTCCATCACGATCCTCGGCCAATCCATGCCCGCCGCACGGGAACGCATCCAGGCCCGGATGGGGGTCTGTTTCGAGGAAAAGAACGTATACGACGCCATGTCAGCTGCAGAGAACTTGAGGTTCTTCGCCAGCCTGTTCGGGTTCAAACCGTTCGACCCGATGCCGCTGCTTGAGCGGGTGGATCTTGCCGGCCGGGCCGACGACCGGGTTTCAACGTACTCGAAAGGCATGCGCCAACGACTCATGATGGCCAGAAGCCTCATCAACGAGCCGGACATTCTTTTCCTCGACGAACCTACCGATGGCCTGGATCCGGTCTCATCGCGCACCATCCGAAATCTCATCAAGGACCAGGCCGCCCGTGGAGCTGCCGTAATGCTGACCACCCACGACATGTTCGAAGCTGACGAGTTATCCGATCGGGTTGCTTTCATCAATGAGGGATCGATCCTGGCCATCGACACCCCCGAGGAACTCAAGCTGGCTCACGGTCAACGATCCGTCAAGGTTCGCACCCGCACGGATGGGAAGATTTCCGAAGTCGTGGTTCCGCTCGACGACCCCAACGCCACCGAGCAACTACGTCAGGCCATGTCCACCGGACACATTCTCACCATCCACACGGAAGAGGCAACCCTCGAAGATATCTTCATCGAATTTGCCGGTCGGGGCCTCAGCGCGTGAACACCACCGCCATCGGTGCCATCGTCGCCAAGGATGTGAAGGCGTTCATTCGCGACCGGTTCTACTTCTTCATGACGATCCTCGGTCTGGTGTTCTACGTTGGCGCGTTCTGGCTGCTGCCCAGCACAGTCGACGAAACGATCGAAATGGGGGTGGCCCAAACCGGATTAGACGCCTACTTCGACGGGCTCACCACCGATGGCGGTTTGGAAATCACCCCCTACCCATCGGCCGAGGCCCTCGAGGCGGCGATCCGCAGCGGCGAAGGTCCGGCTGTGGGGCTGGCGTTTCCTCCCGATTTCGCCGCCGACATCGCCGCCGGAAACCAGACCACGGTGTCGCTCTTCGTGACGGCCGAGGTTCCCGCCGAAGTTCGCGGGGGGTTGAGTTCGATGGTTCGCGAAATGGCGTACCTCGCGGCAGGTAATCCACCGTTGGTCACCTTGCCCAACGAGGAAGAGGTCTTGCTCGGGGTCGACCGGGCCGGCGATCAGGTTTCGCTGCAAGAGACGATGCGTCCCCTGTTTGTGTTCTTCATGTTGCGCGTCGAGATGATGGCACTGGCCACTCTCGTTGCGGCCGAAATCCAGCAGCGCACGGTCTCGGCGATCCTGGTCACGCCAACCACGGTGACAGACTTCCTCATTGCCAAAGCGATCCTCGGGACCGTGCTGGCTTTCAGTCAGGCAGTGCTGTTGATGCTGCTGATCGGATCGTTCGGCTCCAACAGTGCCGTACTGCTTGTCACCTTGTTGCTCGGGTCGATCTTGATGACCGGATTTGGCTTGTGGGCCGGGTCGGCCGGACGTGACTTTCTGTCGATCATCTTTTGGAGCATGCTGTTTCTCATCCCGCTCGCCATTCCGTCGATCGCAGTGTTGTTTCCGGGAACTGCCGCAGCATGGGTCCAGGCGTTACCAAGCTGGGGTCTGGTCGAAGCGATCGTCGGAGCGACCGCGTATGGCGATGGGTTCGGCGACCTGGCTGGACCTCTGATATCGCTCACCGGATGGTGCGTCGTGGCATTTGCCGCCGGATTATTGGTCCTGAAACGAAGGGTGGTCCGACTGTGATTCGCAAGATCCTTTTGAAAGATCTCTCGCTAGGACCCCGTTCGCCGATTCTCTTGTGGGCTCTGGTACTGCCGATCGTTTTGACACTGCTTATCCGGATGGTGTTCGGGAGCCTGTTCGCCTCGGAGCCACGCCTTGGCATCGTAGACCTCGGAAACTCGGCGGTCGTGGCCACCGCCGGTCAGCTCGAGGGCATCCAGGTGACCTTTCCCGATACTCCCGAGGAACTCCGGCAGCAGGTGGAAGCCGGCAACCTCGATGCAGGTCTGGTCCTGCAAGCCGGATTTGACGAACTTGTGCGCAGCGGCGCTCAGCCTGAGCTGCAGTTCTGGGTAGGGGGTGAGAGCCTCGCGTCGGATCGGATCATCCTGGGCGTGACCGCTATCGACCTGGTTCGGACCACATCCGGGGTTGGCTCGCCTGTTGACGTCACGGTGGTGCCGATCGGAGATCAGGGACTCGAGCTGACGGTGAGAATGCTCCCAATGCTGGTCATCATGGCTGTGGCGATCGCCGGAGTCATGGTCCCGGCTGCCAGTCTCATCGAGGAGAAAACCCGTCGGACCCTGAGCGCGGTGCTCGTCACCCCAGCCCGACTTAGGGACGTGCTCGTTGCGAAAGGACTCCTCGGTGCCATCCTGGCGGTGCTCACCGGGGTGATGACGCTGCTGCTGAACAATGCCTTCGGCGACGCTCCCCTGGCGACGCTCCTCGCTGTCGCCGTGGGAGCGGTCATGATGGCCGAGATCGGGTTGATTCTCGGTTCGTGGGCCCCCGACACGAACACGATGTTCGCCGCCTGGAAGGGAGGAGCCATTTTGCTGCTCTTTCCCGTGTTGTTCACCATCTGGCCCTCGCTACCCCAGTGGATCGCCAAGCTGGGCCCGACCTACTACTTCCTCCAGCCCATCTTCGATCTGTCGATCAACGGTGCGACGTTCGCCGATGTCGCACCCCAGCTCGCCATCGCCGCCGCCATCTGTATTGCACTCCTCCCCGTCGTGCTCCGGTTCGGGAGGTCGCTAGAAGCGCGGCTGGTAGGCGGACCGAAGCCAGCCAAGCCGACCCCGGTGAGCGTCTAGAGAGTCGGGTCTGGCGATACCATGTTCCGCAAAGACTGCGCTGCTTTGCCGAGTTCTGCGGACAAGAACTCCTTCACAGGGTCGGCTGCCCCGATACGGTCGAGCGCTCCGTCCATACATCTCGACCACTCGTTGGCGGCATGGTCATCGATCGGAAACCGGACGTGACGCATGCGGAGGCGGGGATGCCCGTGGCGCTCCCAGTACAGCCCGGGCCCGCCCATCCATCCGCTCAAGAACTCAAAAAGCTTCTGGCTGGAGACGGACAAATCTTTGGGCAGCATGGCCCGCAGCACCGGCGATTCCTCGTCGATGATGGCATAGAAGGCGTCGGCGAGGGCCCGCACGCGCGCTTCGCCTCCGAGTTCTTCGTACGGGGTTGCCGCCGCTCCCCAGGGGAACGGGTTTTCTGAAGCGGGTCGGACGTCCACGTGCAAAGCCTAGAAGGACGCGGATCACCAGCGGCCATTCGCGCGCTCTCGCCGTTACGCGCCGTGCCCGTGATAGGTTGCCGCCATGACGTATGCCGAAGAACTCAGCTCGCTCCTGCATCTCGAACACAAACCAGTCGGGATTCGCTACACGAATAGCCCCACCCTTCCTGCATTCGACGCGCCGATGTCAGAACCAACCGAAGACGGCCGGTCCGGAACCGTGGCCGCATCCTGCGTCCTTTGGGTACAGGACGGCGCGTTTTCGACGGCAGCTCCCGACCACGGCAATTGCTCGGTCGGCAACTACGTGCATGGCTTTGTCGAGGCCGCAGAGATCATGGACAAAGCAGACGTTGGAGCGCTTCTGGATGTCGGCTGGGTAACCGAGGCTGCCTTCGCCGGGGTAACCAAAACCGACAGTCCGGCTTCCCACATCGAGTACGCCCCGGCGGCCACCATGGACGACGCCGACATCGTTCTCGTTCGACTCAACGCCAAGCAGATGATGGAACTTTCCGACGCGGTCGACGGATTGGAGATGTCCGGCAAGCCACAATGTCAGATCGTGCCCCTCGCTCGCGAGCACGGGCAGGTAACCGTCAGTTTCGGGTGTGCGTTGAGCCGCGAACGAACCAGAATGAGCAAGCACGACCTGACCTGCGCCATTCCGGCCGACCAGCTCGAAGGCATCGTGGTTCGCCTCCGCGACGTGTGCCGGGCCGATCATGCGGTGGAGGGCTACGCCGTCGCAGACGCCGCCCGCTTCTGACACATCCCGAACCAAAAAGAACGGCCGCCCCATGGGGCGGCCGTTCCGTAGTAAAGCGGGTCGTCTACCCCAGCGCTTCCAGCATGGCCGTTCCCATGTCGGTCGGGGTCGGAGCCACTACCACTCCGGCGGCGTCCAGGGCCGCGATCTTGTCCGAGGCCGTCCCTTTGCCTCCGGAGATGATCGCACCGGCGTGGCCCATGCGCTTTCCCGGCGGAGCGGTCGTCCCGGCGATAAATCCGGCGACCGGCTTGGTCATGTTGGCGGAAATCCACTCGGCAGCTTCTTCTTCGGCGGTTCCGCCGATCTCACCGATCATGATGACCCCTTCGGTTGCCGGGTCATCGTTGAAGAGCTTCAGGCAATCAACAAAGTTGGTCCCGTTGACTGGGTCTCCGCCAATCCCAATCGCCGTGGTCTGGCCAAGCCCGTTATTGGTCAACTGGAAGACCGCCTCATAGGTGAGGGTTCCGGACCGACTGACCACGCCGATCTTGCCTGGCTGGTGAATATATCCGGGCATGATCCCGATCTTGCACTGCTGAGGGGTTATGACCCCGGGGCAGTTCGGGCCAACCAGACGAACGTCCTTGTCTTCCAGGTACCGTTTGGCGATCACCATGTCGGCAACCGGAATACCCTCAGTGATGCAGATGATCAGTTCGATGCCGGCGGCAGCCGCTTCCATGATGGCGTCTGCGGCGAACGGCGGCGGAACGTAGATAACGGACGCGTTGGCCTGCGTCGCTTCAACCGCTTGAGACACGCTGCGGAAGATCGGGAGGTCTGCCGAATACGTGTCACCACGACCCTGCACTCCACTGTGGTCGGTTTCGCCCTCGAAGTGCTCGACGGTCCCGGCTTTCGACGGGTGGACCGCTCCGACCATGTTCGTGCCATAGGCGAGGGCGGTGTCCGTGTGGAACCGGCCGGTCTTGCCCATTCCCTGGACAAGGACCCGGGTATTCGTATCGACCAGCACGCTCATTTGGTTAGCTCCACAATCTTTTGAGCGCCGTCTTTCATGTCACTGGCGCTCACTACGTTCAAACCGGACTCATCGATGATCTGCTTGCCGAGTTCAACGTTGGTGCCCTCAAGTCGTACCACGAGCGGAACCTGCAGGCCGACTTCCTTGACGGCCTGAACGACCCCGTTGGCGATCGTGTCGCATTTCATGATCCCACCGAAGATGTTCACGAAAATCCCTTTGACCGCCGGGTCCTTGGTGATGATCTTGAACGCCGCAGTGACCTTGTCGGCTGTGGCACCACCGCCGACGTCCAGGAAGTTGGCAGGTTCCCCACCGACGTACTTGATGATGTCCATCGTCGACATGGCCAAGCCGGCGCCGTTGACCATGCAGCCGATCGTGCCGTCAAGCTTGATGAACGAAAGGTCATGCTCGGAGGCTTCCAACTCGGCCGGGTCTTCTTCGGAGTCGTCTCGCATTTCGGCGATATGAGGATGTCGGAATATGGCGTTCGAGTCGAAGCTCATCTTTCCGTCGAGCGCCATCACGTTGCCGTCTTTCGTGACGACCAGTGGGTTTATCTCGAGAAGATCCGTGTCGAGTTCGGCGGCCGCCGCGGTCAGGGCCTTCATGAAGCCCACCGCGTTCTTGAAGGCATTCCCTTCGAGTCCCAGTCCGTAGGCCAGGTCAGCCGCCTGGAAGTTGGCGAGTCCGATGGCCGGATCGATCGTCGCTTTGAGGATCTTTTCAGGCGTATGTTCGGCGACTTCTTCGATTTCAGTTCCACCTTCGGTGGACACCATGAGCACGTTGCGGCTCACCGCCCGGTCGAGAACCACCGAGAGATACAGCTCAGTTTCGATGTCAACGCCCTGCTCGATGTACAGCCGATTGACTTGTTTGCCTTCTGGTCCGGTTTGGATCGTGACGAGCGTCGAGCCAAGCATCTTTTCGGCCAATTCCTCGACCGCTTCTTCAGCCGCCTGCACACCGCCGTCGATGCCGGCCAAAACGACCGTCACCCCGCCCAATTCGGGATGTTCCTTGAACCGACCTTTGCCGCGCCCCCCGGCATGGATCTGGGATTTGACCACCACGACCGGGTTGCCGGAATCCTCGATCAGTGGTCGGACGGCCGCAACGGCTTGCGCGACCGTGGTGGCAACTCGACCGGATGGGACTGCAATCCCCCGAGCCTTCATGAGTTGCTTGGCTTGGTACTCATGGATCTTCAACGACTGTCCCTTTCATACGGCCGGGTCATGGTAGCCAGCCCGACCGGCAGCCCATCAATGCAGTTTGAACCAATGCAGTTTGAACCACGGGATCAGATGGCGGGTTCAGGAACTCGAGTCGCCGGGGGCGATGGTGACAATCGTGTGCGCGAGATCTCGCAGGCCGTTGATCATGGGAGCATTCCAGGTGACGGAGACCCGTTGATTGTTTCCCTGGGTGTCGCGTCCAACCGCAGGAACGAACAGGGGGCCCGACGTCTGGACGAATCGTTCGACCTGGTCGAGTATGTCCATACCGTTGGGCCCTCCGACCATCCTCACCATCGCCCGGAGAACGGCCGGGTCGTCGCCCGGGTCAGTCAATGAGCATTTGCGGGCGTAGTCGTTGGCGTGAACCAGTCGCAAGGATCCGACCAACAGTGCCGCCAACTCAAGGCGGGGGACCACTCCCCGCCCTGCCTGGGCCTGTTCGAGCAGACCAACCGCGGTATACAGGTCGACTTCCCAAACGGGAATGGACGAGGCGTCGAACAACGACTGGTACCGGGCTTCGCTGCGAGCAAGACCCTGCCAGGCCTGGGCCAGGTCGGTGATGTCCACAGCGGCGCCGTGGATTTTGGTGCCGTCTTTCGTCTTGCGCAGGGTGAGCAGCACCCATCCGCGGGTCCGGTCGGCTCGCAACAGCTCGACCTCGACGTTACGCAGCGTCGTCGCGGGAGCAAGCCGGGACATGACTGCACTGGCATGGTCCTGGCGGGCAAACAGACTGTGGAGCTGAACCCCGATGAGCGCCCGGCTCGATTCAGCTGCAACGAGCTCGGCGAAATACGGGGATGCCCGTGTGATCATCCCGGTCTCATCGGTGGTTACGGTGGCCGTGAGTTCAATCTGGGAATGATCGCCGCGCACAATCGGTGTGAGGGTGGGCTCGGCCATCGCACTGAGGTATTCGACGCTGGCCTCCCCAACGGGAATGACCACATCGGCGCCGCTTGACCGGGCGATCGCTTCGCGCCGTGGATCGTTGGTGACCGCGACGATCCGAGCCGACGGTTGGGACCCCCGCACAGCGACGACATCGTCTACCGAACCAAGGTACAAGACAACGGTGTCGAACTGTGTCTGCGTATCGACCTGGTCGGCGCTCACCGGGCCATACAAAGAAAACCGCTCGGCGAGCGGTTTGGTCAGGTTCTGGACCTGCTCGGGGTGGTCGGTGACGAGCAATAACTGGCGAATGTTGCCCTCCCAAGCTCACATTCTCGGATCTTCCAGGCGCCGCCGACGGATCGGCCCCACTCCCCACTCACCAATACCAGGGGGACGGGCAGAAGGTGGTGAAGAAAAAACGCCTGGAAGACCCGAAATCAGGGTCTAACGGTGGAAGTCACCGTTGGCTAGTGCGGGTAGAGCAACGGCCAGGTTTGCGATGACGGTGATCGCGAGAACGTAGAGACGACGACGCATGATGGGGGGACCTCCGGGACGAGAACTCACTTCTTACAAGGTCACTATCGCCCGAGCCCGTTGGTCGGTCGTGGTCATACTTTCCCGATATGGAAAAAACTAGTAGATCACCCGAGTGAGGACGGCTTCACGCCGAACCCCGTGTAACAATGAGCTGCCCTCGTGCCCGCAGCGTACTCAGATCTCGCTTGATGGTTGCTTGGCTCACATCCAGCACTCGGGCTAGATGCTTGATACCGGCGACCGCACCAGCCTCTTCGATTTCGCGCACGATTCGCTCCAGCTGGACGCGTCGTCGTTCCGTCTCGGAATCGATCAATGAATCCGACGGACGCCAGACGGTGACTGGCGTCACTACGATCTCGTCCGCCCGGGCTGCACGACCTCCCGGAGTCCCTTGCCTTGGAACTTCGACGGTGATCTGCTGGGTGTTACGTTCAACATGGGCAGACCTCAAGCGACGAACGAAACGCTGCGCGGACGCCCGCTCAATACGTACCTCTGCGACCCCGACAAAGTCACGGGCGATCAACCGGTTGGCGAGATCAATAGCTTGCTTCGCACGATCGGCATCGTCGCCTGCGACCAGGAATGCTCCCCACGCTATGCGGGCACCAATCTGCACGGACTCATCCAAATCGATGAGTAGGTCATCGAAGGTTTCGATCCAGCCCTCATCCCCGGTTTCACGCCGATACCAGGCCTTCAGCAGCTTTTCGTTCCGATCCTTACCCCAGTCTGGATCGACCTCCGTGAGTTGTCGGAACGGTATCTGGGCTTCGGCAAAGCGACCTATGTCGAGCAGATGATTCAGATACGCCAGAAGGACGATCTTGGAACGATAACGATCGGGCGTTGCCAGGACTCGTTCGGCCGCCGCCGCGAACTCGCTCGATGCCAACTCAGGATCGGTCTCTGCTCGGATCCCGGCGAGCAGCGACTCGACCACTGCCAACCGGGCCTCCTCGCCGACCTCTGCGAAATACTCACGAGCGGACGCAGCAGCCCCATATGCCCCTTCGGCGTCTCCAAAAACCTGCAAAGAAACGGACGCCACGTTCGATTGAGTTGATGCCAGGCCGCGCTGTTGCCCGATCGAGCGGAATGCATCTTCTGCACTCTCGTATGCGGCGAGGGCCTCGGCAGGTCGATTCCGCTGATACAGGATCGTTGCCAGGTTGACCGTGCATTCGGCGTCGGCGATACGGTACCCGATCTGGCAGGCGATCTCACGTCCTTCCCGCAACGCAACTTCAGCGTCCTCAAGACGACGCTGTTCCCCGATCACGGTTCCGAGGATGCCAAGTGTCCTGGCCTCGCCGCCGCGGTCGCCTGCCTCTCGGTAACGATCGAGGGCGTTGCGTAGTTCAACTTCGGATCGGTCGTGCATGCCCGCCTCTACGTAGGCCGTTCCGAGAAGCAGATACGTCGACCCTGCCGCCGGTCCGTCAACTGCTGCCACCACCTTTTCGAGGGTCGCCACCGCGTCCGCCGGCCGCGCCGACCAAATCTGAATCTGAGCGAGCACCCGGCCGAAATCTTCATGCCGGTCGGGAGCCAGGTGGTAGCCGGCGATGGCGGCAGCCTCCGCCTCGGCAAACCGGTCGGTGTGGGCCATCAGCCATGCCGTCCTGAGTTTTGTCTCGGCTTTCTGCACTGCCGTGGACGCCAGACCTTCCATCCGATCGATCAGCTCTGTCTGTTCGGCACGGTCTCCGAGCACATCAGCCACTCGTTCGAGAGCATCCAGCAGTTCGAAGACGTCATCGTCGGCAGCGGCAGCGACGTCGGCTGCCTCGATCGCCCGCTGATAGTGGGTCCGAGCCGTGTCGTACGCCGAAATGTCCAGAGCGTTGCCAGCTGCCTTCTGACTCCATTGGATGGTCGCTTCCCAATCTTGGGCCTCGTAGTAGTGGTGAGCGATCTCAGCAGGGGCAGCCACAAGATCGATCAGCACTTCTGCGGATCTTATGTGGATCTCGCACAGTCGGTCCGGGTGAATCCCGTCATAAGCGACCCTGCGGATCAGTTCATGGCTGAACAGCAGGCCGTCGAGCTGGTCGGACAGCACCTGCCTACGGACGACCGTCGTTACAGCCTCGAGCACAGCCGGATAGTCAAGGTCAGTCAGCTCAGCCAGCTGAGAGGTGGAGGCGGGTCGGGCGAACACGGCCGCCGCGTCGATTACTTGACGAGCCGTGTCCTCCAACCTGGCGAGTCGGTGTTCGACGATCTCAGCGACACTGGACGCTACGGGTATTCGATCCGGCATTTCGAATGGGTGCCCGGGATCATCCTCCCGCAGACTCTTCAACGTTTCGACAACGAAGAGCGGGTTTCCACCAGTGTGATCCACCAGCCATTCGGCCAGCTCACCGGCGTGTTCGCCGAATCCACCAATGGCGTTGATGAGATGAGTCACCGCCTGTGCACTCAAATCGCCGAGAACAAGACGTTTGCTGAAGACCGAACGATCAATGTCCTGCAACATCGCCCACCGCTGAAACTGGGTCTCGGCCTCTTCCCTGCGATAGCTCAGTAACACAACCAACGGCGTGTTTGCCATATCGACAGCGAGCCGTTTGATGACCGCCAGCGAATCTAGATCGGCCCAATGCACGTCTTCGAGAAGGAGCATCGTCGGATAGATCGACGCCAAACTTCGCAAAACCTGAAGGAGCGATTCCTGGACCTTCCACCGGCCATCCTCTCCCGTGACGTCCGATCGCGATCCGGTGCGGCCGCCGAGCCGCGGAATGACCCGGCTAGCTTCTTCAAGCCACATTGGGTCGCACACCGATCGGAGCTGTTCGATCCGAAGGGGTGTTAGTGCGGCGTCGAGTGCTCCCCGTAATCCTTCGAACGCTTCACCGCCGATGCGGTCCTGGTAACTGCCCCGAAGGATCTCGTAGTTGCGCCATTTGGCGTCCTCACCCGCCTGTTCGAGGAGGGACGATTTCCCGACGCCAGGCGGACCTTCGATGAGAGCGACTGACCCTTCGACACTTAGGGCCCGCTCCAGCGCCCCGATGAGTAGGTCGCGTTCGGCCTGTCGGGCAACAAACACCGGAGCCTGCGACCGATCCGACGTCGGCGGCGACGACAACGTTGATTCGACATGCGAAGCGATATCGGCCGCGAGCTGGGTGGTGGCCAGGGCAGGCTCGGTACCAAGCTGGTGTTTGAGCGTACGTCGAACTTCCCGATACTGGCGCAAGGCGTCTTCCGGTCGACGGAGCAAGGCCGATAGTCGCATGATGGTGCGGTGGGCGTTCTCGTCGGACCAGTCGAGTGCGACCATTCGCTTGGCGACCAGCAATGCTCTATCGAACTGCCCATCCGCTTCCCGGATCGCCAGTAGCTGAGCCAGGGCTGCGGCCTGGGCATGATGGAGGGATTGTTGCTCGGCGAAAACCCAGTCTTCGTAATGGCCGGGCATGAACTCGCCCTGGTACAGATCAGTGGCTTTTTGCAGTTGGTCGCCCGCACCGTCGGGAGCTCGCTGGGCAAGGCCGATGAGGCTTCGGAACTCGGTGGCGTCGACCCACACGTCAATGTCAGCGGAAGTTCCCACCCACTCTCGAGCCTGATCCAGCACTGGGACGCCCGACTCGTCGAGGTTTTTGCCGAGGCGATACAGCACCGAACGCAGGCGCTCGCGGGCGACAGGTTCCGATTGCTCCGGCCAATACATGCCGGCCAGCTTGGACCGCAGATGCTGGCGGTCGGGGCTGAGCAACAAGTAGGCGAGCAGCGATCGGGCGGTGCGCGACCCGCTCAACTGAACGAGTTGACCGTTCGCTTCGACTCGAAACCCACCCAGCAGATGGGCGCGCAGCGATGGCTTCATCCTGTCGTCTCCTCGGCCATTCGGCGTCGGCATATACGCGAAATGCTGACCTCCCACCTGGCCACTCGCCCGATTTCCAGATCATACCCAATGATCCGAGCGGGGACCCTTCGCCGTGGCGCAAGACCGCTGAGCAAGGGCGCGATTGCGGCGTGTTGCTCGTTACCTCGCCGCCGGAGCGACAGACCACGGAGCTCCGATTTCTTCCGCGTGCCGCCGCTTTTCCCTAGGCGCCGCGCAGTTCGCCCACCACGTCACGGAGGAACTCGGCCGCCGGGTATCCATCGACGAACGAATGATCGAAGGTCAGCGACAAGACCATCTGATGGCTGGCGACGACACCACCATCGGGGCCAAACGCAGGCACTCTACGCGCGGCGCCCACTCCAAGAATGGCGACCTGGGGAAGATTGATGATCGGCGTAAACCCATCGACACCCAAACTCCCGAGATTGGTGACCGTGAACGTGCCGCCTTCGTAATCGGCCATCGAAAGGCTCCTGGTGGAAGCCCGTTCCGCCAGAACGCCAATCATCTCGACCAGAGCCTCGACCGGTTGGCTGGCAGGGTCCTTGATGACCGGGGCGACGAGACCTTCGTCAGTTTGTATGGCTACCGCCACGCCGGCTATTGGAGCCGATGTGAAGGAATCGCCGTCTCTCGTTCCGCTAAGTTCAGGGTGGGCCGCCAGGGCCGTCGCACACGCCTTCACAACCCGAGCGGTAAGGTTTCTCGGAGCGCCCTGTCCGAGGTCTACCGTCGTAAATAAGGTCACCGGGGCCGTCTCGGAATGACTGCGACGCATGTTGCGGGCGATGACCCCTCGCAGCCCCGACAACTCACCGGGGCTGGCCGACCGGCTGCGAATATCTTGCTCGGTGATCCGGCCATCTGGGCCGGTCCCGGTAATCCCACTCAGGTCAACTCCCATCTCACGAGCTAAACGTCTGGCAGCCGGGGACGCCTTGATCGGAGGTTCGTCGGAAGCTGCTGACACGACGGCCGGCGCGACGGCCGCCATGCTCCGGTCGGGTGCAATATCAGCTATCTCACAAATCGGCGAGCCTTGAGGAACCGGATCGCCAATGGCGACCCGGTTCCCGACAAACCCGTCCGCGGACGCCAGCACGTCAACGGCTACCTTTTCGGCCTGGATCTCGGCGATGAGCTGACCGGCCGTGCACGCCTGTCCTTCGTCGACGAACCAGGCGGTGACGACCGCTTCGTCACCCAAGTTGGTGACGACTGGCATGGTTACTTCGAGCGCCACCTGCTAGCCCGACACGAGCCCGGCGGCAGCCGACACGATCCGCTCTACGGATGGCAATGCCCAAGTCTCGAGTCCGTGGCTATACGGGATCGGGATGTCAGGTGTCGTCACCCGCACGGGCGGGGCGTCCAGGTAGTCGAAGGCACCCTGCACAGCAGTCGTGATGATCTCACCGCTCATCCCAAAGCTCTGATAATCCTCGTCGACGACGAGCAAACGGTGAGTCTTCTGAACGCTGGAGATGACCGCTTCCCGATCGAGCGGCACAAGCGACCGCAGGTCGATGACCTCGGCGGAGATACCTTGCGCCTCCAGCGTTTCGGCGGCGTCGAGCGCCTTGTGCACGGACAATCCGAGCGTCACGATCGTGACGTCCGATCCTTCACGAGCAACCCGCGCTTTACCGATCGGCACTTCATAGGCTTCTTCCGGCACCGGCCCGGTTGCCCGAGGGTTATTGACCATCCAACCCAGTCCCAGCGCCCCCTTGTGGAACATATAGACGACCGGATTGTCGTCGCGTATCGCCGAGATCATGAGACCTTTGGCGTCGTAGGCGCTCGATGGCACGACCACCTTCATCCCAGGAAGATGGGCAAACATGCCCCATAAGGTTTGCGAGTGCTGACCGGCGTCTGAGTAGCCGCCTCCCACTGCCGTCATCAACACGGCGGGGACCTTGATGTTGCCGCCGCTGAAATAGTGGATCTTGGCCATGTTGTTGTAGATCTGATCCATGCACACGCCAAAGAAGTCGACAAACATCAGTTCGACGACGGGTCGCATACCGTTGATGGCAGCTCCCACGGCCGCCCCGATGAACCCCGTCTCCGAGATCGGCGTATCGATGATACGTTCGGGCCCGTATTTGTCGAGTAGGCCTTCGGTGGATCCGAAGATGCCTCCGTAGACGCCGACGTCCTCGCCCATCACGAACACAGATGGGTCGGTGGCCATCTCCTGGGAGATGCCCTCGGCGATCGCTTTTTGCATGGTCAGTTTTCGGTCTGTCATCGTTGTCATGTCAACACCACCCTTCTACGCAAACACGTGATCGAGCGACGCTTCAGGCGCCGGGTACGGACTGGCAAGAGCAAAGTCGATCGCCGCCTCGACGGTGGCATACTCTGACTCTTTGATGGCTTCCTGCTCCTCGGCCGACAGGATCCCCTCCTCTTCGAGGCGCTTGCCGAACACGACGAGTGGATCCCGCTCGTTCATCTCTTGTTTGAAGTCCTCTGATCGATAGGCATCGGCGTCACCTTCGAAGTGACCCCACAGCCGGTCGGTCTTGATCTCGATGAGACTGGGACCGTCGCCACGGCGGGCACGGTCCATGGCAGCACCCATCACCTCATACACGGCGACCGGGTCGTTTTCGGAAACCAGCACGCCGGGGATGCCGTAGGCAGAAGCCCGATCACTGTTATCGGGAATCGCCGTCGACGCGGCTTTGGGGACCGAGATGGCGTAAGCGTTGTCTTCACAGATGAAAACGACCGGCAGCTTCCATAGAGCCGCCAAATTGATCGATTCGTGGAAAGCGCCTTGATTGGCGGCGCCTTCGCCGAAGTACGACAGGGCAATATTGTCAG
>JAOUMT010000232.1 GCA_029881355.1 Acidimicrobiia bacterium
GCCCTCGGCCGTTTCGCGCTCTACTATGGCGTCTATGAGCGACGTTTCGCAAGCCATCGCCCAGTCAACCACCGTGCCTGAAGAGCTCGTGATGCGCTCGGCAAAGGCCCGCGCTCAAGCCTCTGGCACCAGTGTGGATGATGTGCTCGCAGCCTGGGCAGGCGGCGGTTCCATTGCTGCATCCGGTCCCAGCCCCACCCCCGCCAGCGATCCGGCTCCCGCTGCGGCAACCGAGGTCGCCCCGGAAGCGGGCACTCAGGTGGCCGCTGAAGTCGTAGCCACCGCTGCACCGGTAACCGAACCCGTGGCGGTGGCGGTGCTCGAAATGGACGAGGACGAACCCATCGAAGCCGTTGCTCTCCGTGACCGGCTGGCGTTCGCGGTCAAGATCGGCGCAGCAGCCGGTCTCATGTTCGGCATATTTGTTGCGCTGGTCAGCACCCGGGTGGCCCTCTCGAGGATTGCGCCGGAGTTCGAAGGTGAAGCACTGCGCGCCAGCAGCCTCAGCGCCCCGGCCGATGTTTTGCTGTATGTAACCGCGCTTACGACCATCTTCGGAGCGCTACTCGCCAGTGCCGCCGCATTGATCCCGACGTGGTTCGACCGCGGCTATACGGTTCGGACCAGCACCAGGAGCCTCACGGTGATCGGGGCAGCGGTTGGTGCCGTAGCCGGACTCATCGGATCGGGTGTCATCATGGCAGCGGGTTCCACCGTTGAACCGACGCTGCCAGAGGATCCAGTAATGGTGGCTTTGGCGCCGGTAGGGTCGTCGATCCTGTTGGTGGCGGTGATGGTCGCCGTGGGTATCGTGGTATCGACGGTGGTCCAGGCGATGGCACTCCCAGCCGGTCTGACGGCTAGTGAAGAGGTCGAGTCCGATGTCATCAAACATCGGCTGGCTACGTCGTATTTGATGCCGGTGTTGGTGATCGGGGCGATTGCTTCTTTCGTTCTGCCATTCGCCTGGCTACTCCTGACCTTCCACGCGTCTGCTCCACTGATCGCCATTGTTGCGGCCGGGGGCATCTTGACGTTTGCCGGTTTGGCGGCTTCCAAGCCGAACGGGTCGATCAGCGCCGGCGAGTTCGCGGTTGCAGCGGTTGGTATCGGGATCGTGCTGCTATTTGTCGCTCTGGTAACGAACGCAGTATCGGGGGGCGGCGGTCACTCCGACGAAGAGTCGCCGACTGAGGATCACGCCGTAGTCCAGGTGAGAATCTGAAAGGTTGCTCAACCGGCCTATTGAACCGGTTCGCGCAGTCGCTGCTCGAGTTCGTCCCACCGTCGCTCCTGCTGATACCAGCGGAAGAAGATCACTGTGATGACCCCCCATAGCAGGAAGCCACCGCCCAGTTTCATGATGATTCCGGCAATGGCCTGATCCATCATTGGATCCCAGTCCCAGAGGCGGACAGCATTGGCATAGTGCTGATACATCGGTTCGCTTCCAAAGATCAAGAACGCGGATGGAATGGTCGGAACGAGAGACTGGGCGAAAAGATACATCATGGCCCCGGGCGGCCTGAGTCGCGGAATCTCCGGATGCGGGGAGATCACCGGCATCCACATGAGAATGGCCGAGGTGAAGAGCGTGGCGTGGACGGCGAAATGGATCCACGAGACGTTCACCATCAAGTCGACGATCTGCGGCCAATGAAGTCCGGCCAGAGTGAGGTTGAAGAACGTGAAGCCGACCAACGGGTGGCTGACGGCCCTGGCGAACTGCAGTTGCCTGGGTTTGCTGAGGAGGAACTCGGCCAACCATCGTGGAATGCCCAGCAGCAAGAGAGGTGCGCCGATCAAAGCGATCACCAGGTGCTCAACCATATGGAACGTAAACAGTGATTGCTCGCCGATGTCGTGAATGGGCCAGGTGGATACAAGGAACATCAGCGCGACGCCTCCGTAGAACTGTGCCTGCTGACGGCGCGTGGCGCCGGCGGTTCCGGGCGGAAGTACCTGGCGGGCGATCCTGGTGGTCAAGTAGCGGTAGGCGACGGCCAAGCCACCCATGGTGGCGATTACGTCAATGTGTGGATGAAATCCGAGGATTTCATCCATCAGAGCAGAACGACTGCGCCGAGCGCAAACAGAACCGCCACGTAGAGGACCATCGCGGCGACAAATCCGGTAGTGAAGAACTTAGAGACCAGTGACTTCTCATACCGCAGGTGCATAAACCAGCCGACCACGATCACGAACTTCATGACGGCCAACAGAATCAGGAGAGGTGCCGCTATAGAGGTGGTGAAGGCTTCGACGCCCTGCTCTAGGTAATAGAGGGCGACCTCGATGGCAGTCAGGATGGCGAGAAGCACTGCGATCTGAACGTACTGACGGGGGGTGGGATGAGCGAGGGCGTGTTCTTCGGCCATGGTGTCCTCAGGGAATCAAGTAGACGATGGTAAAAATGACAATCCAGATGATGTCGACGAAGTGCCAGTACAACCCGACCAGTTCGACGTTGAGGCCTTGGGACTCGGTGAGTCCTCCTTGACGTCTCGAGATGCCATACAGGGAGAGCAGCATGAGGATTCCCAGAAATACGTGGGCGCCGTGAAAGCCGGTAAGCACGAAGAAGGCCGACGCCGCCGGGTTGGTTGACAGCGTCATGCCCTGCTGGACGAACTCGGTGAACTCAAAGACCTGGCCGCCGATGAAGACCGATCCCAGAAGTCCGGTGGCAGCCAGCCAGATCCTGGTGCGGTTCTGGTCCCCCGACACGAGGGCATCGTGGGCAAGAACCATCGTCAGCGACGACATCAGCAGCACAAACGACGACACCGACGTAAAGGGGATGTCATACAGTTCGCGGGGGAGAATGACGCTTTGCCCGGCGGGAACGAAGGCGCTGTAGTCGCGGCCCTTGAAGAGCATGTAGTTGGAGATGAGCGCCCCGAAAAACATGAACTCCGAGGACAAGAAGACCCACATGCCCAGCTTGCGGTTGTCAATCCCGGTGCTCTCATGCACGTCGTGATGCCCGTCGGCGTGGGCGATATCGGCCATCAGGCGTCCTCTCCGTGATCGGTACCCGGCTCATCGGAATGATCTTCGTGTTCCTCGTGGGGTTCCTCGAGTGGTTCAACACCCCATCCGATGAATGAACCGACAATGATGAGTGCGCCGACGATCCCGAGCGGGATCCCCCACGCTGCCCCGCGGTAGATCACGCCATAGCCGATCATGGGCATCCCGAGGCCAACCAAAAACGGATAATACGACGGGTTGGGAAGGTGGATCGGGGCAGGCGGATTGAGTCCAACTTCTTCGAGTTCGGCGACGAGTGCCGTTGCTTCCGGGCGCCGAACCGGACGACCGTCACTGTCCTCGGTGTACTTCTTGTGCCAGAAGTCGTCGAGTGCCGTGACGACCGGGTTCACCGCAAAGTTGTATTCGGGAGTGGGCGATGGCATCGTCCACTCCAGGGTGCGGGCATCCCACGGGTCAAACGGGGCGATGGGGCCATTGCGCTTTGACCAGGACCAGTTGGCCATGAAGACCAATACGCCGAGGGCAATGATGAATGCCCCGACCGTAACTGCCATGTTCCACGGGCCAAGTCCGGTTTCTTCGGCGTAGACCCAGGTGCGCCGGACCATACCGTTGAGACCCAGCCAGTGCATTGGACCGAATGTGAGGTTGAACCCGATAAAGAAGACCCAGAAGTGCAGTTTGCCGAGGGCCTCTGAATACATGCGGCCGGTCAGCTTCGGGAACCAGTAGTACAGACCGGAGAACAGGCCGAAGATCGCTCCGCCAAACAACACGTAATGGAAGTGGGCGACGATGTAATACGTGTCTGTTTGCTGCCAGTCGGCAGGAACGATGGAGTGGGTGACCCCGGAAAGCCCACCGATGACGAACATGCCAACGAACCCGATCGAGAACAGCATCGGCGTGTTCAACTTTATTTTGCCGCCCCAGACCGTACCGATCCAGTTGAAGATCTTGATACCGGTCGGGATGGCGATGGCCATCGTCGATAAACCGAACGCGGCTTGGGTGATCGGCGTGACGCCTGACGAGAACATGTGGTGAGCCCAAACGCCGAAACCCATGAACCCGATCGCCGCGCCGGCAAAAACGACTGCTGGATAGCCAAACAGTGGCTTACGAGAGAAGGTCGGCAACACTTCCGAGACGATGCCCATTGCCGGCAAGATCAAGATGTATACCTCGGGGTGTCCAAAAAGCCAGAAGAAGTGCTGCCAGAGAATCGGATCCCCGCC
>JAOUMT010000233.1 GCA_029881355.1 Acidimicrobiia bacterium
TGTGTCACTTAAGAGGTTTCTCCGTCTGTTGCTAATACTCAGCGCGTAATTACATGCTTGGTATTTCCCGACGAATCAGCCCAAGGAGACGATGGAGTGATGAACTGGTCGACCGGGCCTACCGGTTGCGAACGGGGATGGTCTGGGATTGTCGGGTCTCGAAATCGGACTCGATCGGTGCGGATCTGATTCAAAACCTGCCGAAAAGGAGAAAAATGGTTCAAGTGAGTTGACAAATGGGTCGAAGTGGTGCAAAGTGGGGCGCAGTGGAAGGACCCCGCTCAATGAACGACAGGAACCAAGAAACGTGCTCGTCGGTGAATACCAACACACACTGGACCCCAAAGGCCGCCTCGTGCTGCCCGCAAAGTTCCGCGATCACTTCTCCGATGGCTGCGTCATCACCAAGGGGCAGGAACGCTGCCTCTATCTCTTCCCGCTCGAACAGTGGGCGGAAGAGGAGGCACGGGTGAGGACCCTGCCACGTACCAACGCCAAGGGCCGGGCTTTCGCACGTTCGTTCTTTGCCTCGGCCGATAGTCAGGTGCCCGACAAGCAACGACGGGTGGCCATCAATGCGAAGCTTCAGGAATACGCTCACCTCGGCAAAGAGGTAACGCTCATCGGACTCTCCGACCGCGTCGAGATTTGGGACACGGCCAGTTGGGACGCCGCTTCGCTCGAAGCTGACGATTTTTACGCCGGAATAGAGGAGGCACTCTCCGAAGAAGGCATCTAGGCACATCGGCTGGTTCATCGCCAGCCCCCCGGTTACCAGATTGGAAGGCCCCTTACTCCGCCCGCTTCCGTTTGGTGCCAGCGCCCGGGGGGCTGGCAATGCATCAGCCCAACCCGTACCACGAGCCTGTGATGGCAGAGGAAGTCATGAACATGTTCAGCGATATCAAAAGTGGTGTGATTGTCGATGCCACCTTTGGTGGCGGTGGTCACACTCGCCGTATGCTTGAGCGTGGCGGCCTGACGGTCATTGCCATCGATCGCGATGCCGATGCGGCAGTGAACGCCGCTGAACTGGCCTCCGATGACCGTTTCGCTTTCGTGACCGGATCATTCGGCAACCTTGCCCAATTACTCGACGCCGAGGGCGTAAAAAGCATCGATGGGGTGCTTTTCGATCTCGGCGTCTCAAGTCACCAACTCGATCAACCGATGCGCGGCTTCTCCTACCGTCATCCCGGACCGCTCGACATGCGGATGGGTGATGGGTCGCTCACGGCGAGCGAGATCGTGAACGAATGGGCGGAATCCGACCTGGCTTCCGTCATCAGCCGGTACGGCGAAGAACGGTTCGCCCGCCGCATTGCCCGGGCAATCCTGGCGGCCCGACCAATCAACGACACAGCCTCACTCGCGGACATTGTGCGTGAAGCGATCCCGGCAGCCACCCGGCAGACCGGCGGCCATCCTGCTCGGCGTACCTTCCAGGCACTGCGTATTGCCGTCAATGACGAACTTGGAGAACTCGAAAGGGGCCTCGATGCCGCCCTGGACCGACTCAGTCCGGGAGGCCGTTGTGTGGTCATTTCGTATCACTCACTCGAGGACCGAATCGTGAAACAGAAGTTTGTTGCCTCCGCCCGGACCTGCGTCTGTCCGCCCGGCCTCCCAATCTGTGTGTGTGAAACGGTTCCGCAGGTGACCATCGTCACCAAAAAGGCGATTGGGCCGTCGGACGCCGAAGTGACCCGCAATCCCCGGGCTCGCAGTGCCAAACTGCGTTGCTGCGAGAAAGTTGCGGCATGACCGCCCGGGCGCTTTCCCGTCAGCCGGGTAGCCGGGTTCGTTTGATTTCGTCACAAACCACCACCCGACCCCGCGTCGCGGCGTGGGCGGTCTATACGCTGGTCGTGGCTGTCGTCTTTTTCGGACTCATCTACTCCCAGACTGCTCTCGACTCAAGTGCGTTCGAACTGCGGGAGCTGGAGAATCAGATTGCCCTCGCCGAACAGGCCCAGCTCGAGTTGCGGCTTGAGGTCGCCCGCCTCAGCTCACCGTCGAGGATCGTCCCTGCCGCCAATGATCTCGGCATGGTTCTACCAACAGATATGCGCACGATTTCGGCGCCAGGCGTGGTGGTGCGCTCCACCGACGCCCCGTTATCGGACCCGACCGTCACGGCATCACCATGATGGCGATGCGACCGTGCACGTCACCTGGTGGGCTCGCCCACCGCGTCAAGGTTGAGGAACACCAAGCTCTCCTCCTCGAAACCCCTGCTCATGCTGGCGGCGGGTGTATCGAAGGTCAGGAGGGGTGCGCTGCGCCCCGGCCCTCCTTGGACACACTCCGCCGACCGACCTGATCATGGGCGGGAAGTCCCGTTCGTCGAAGCGGCCCACCAAGGCAGCACCCAGGAAACGCTCGAAGTTTCGGCGCGCCGACGGTCGCGTCCTGGTCATCGCCCTGGCCATGGTGGTTGCCTGGAGTTGGATCGGAGTCAAGCTGTTCCAGATCCAGGTCGTGCAAGCAGCCGAGTTCTCAGAGCAGGCCCTCGACCAAAGGCTGACGACCCAGGAATTCGCCCCGTACCGTGGGACGATCTTCGACCGGTCCGGCCATCAGATGGCCTTGACGATCCAGGGAACCACCGTCTGGGCGAATCCCCGGCTGGTCGAAAACCCCTCCCTGACAGCCCACCTGGTCGGAGCGTCGCTCGGAATCGATGAGGCACCACTTGCCGAGAAACTGGCGAGCGACAAGTCTTTCGTGTTCGTGAAGCGTCAGCTAGAAGCCGAGCAGGTGGAAGGACTTCGTTCGCTGGAACTACCGGGCATCTTCTTCGAGGCCGAGCCAAAGCGGGTGTACCCGAATGGCGCTTTGGCCGCCCAAGCCGTCGGATTCGTCGGCATCGACGGGAGTGGCATCGAAGGTCTGGAGTATTCCTATGACGAGGAACTCTCTGGTGTGGCCGGTTACCTCATTGATGAACGCGATCCGTATGGTCGACCAATCCCGCAGGGATTCCAGCAGAGCGTACCCCCGGTGCCGGGCGCCGATCTTCTCACCACCATGGACATGTCGATCCAGTTCATGGCTGAACAGGCTTGCCTTGACACTATTGAACGCACCGACGCCCTGGGCTGCTCGATGGTGGTGCTCGACCCCAAGACCGGTGAGATTCTTGCCATGGCGGTTTTGCCGTCGTTTGATCCAGGTGACTTCAACTCCTACGACGAGTCGACCTGGCAGAACTCGACCGTACGCAATCTCTACGAGCCAGGGTCGACGCAGAAGCTTGTCACCGTGGCCGCGGCGATCGAGGAGAAGGCGGTTTCCTTCGACACGGAAATGGTGGTTCCCTACTCCATTGAGGTTGCCGGTCGCAAAATCGAAGACTTCGGCGACTATCGGGAGCCGCTCCGCCTGACCGTGGCCGACATCGTGACGCGTTCGTCCAACGTCGGAACGATCATGATCGGTCAAAAGCTTGGTGACGCAAAGCTTCGGGAGTACCTGCACGCCTTTGGCTACGGGCAGCCGACCGGAGTGGATTTCGCCGGGGAAGCAACGGGCGTAGCCAACGTCGATCCGGATTGTGGCTCCTGTACGGCGTCGGCGGCGATCGGTTACTCGGTGTCGGTCACTCCGTTGCAGATGGCGTCCGTGTATGCCACGATCGCCAATAACGGAACCTGGATCCAACCCCATGTGGTTCGCTACATCGATCGCGGTGACGGTGATCCAGAAGCGTTTGTCCCGGATAGTCGGCGAATCGTCTCGGCCGACACGGCGTTCATCATGCAGACCATGCTGCAGAACGTCGTGGACAACGGGACCGGTAAAGCCGCCGCGATCGGTGACTACACCGTCGGTGGAAAAACCGGGACCACCCTCAAGTATCTATCGGGTGGTGGCTATAGCGAAGATCACATTGCCAGCTTCATTGGCATGGCACCCATGAGCGATCCCCAGTTGGTGATCGCCGTGGTAGTCGACCGCCCGATCAACGGCTACACCGGTGGTGCGGCCGCTGCGCCAGCTTTTGGCGAGGTAATGGAAAAGGCCCTCCACCATCTGGGGGTCGAGCCGGATGCATAGTCTCGAGGAACTGGCGACCGTGGTTGCGGGTGCTCATGTCATCGGCTCAGGTAAACCCGTGGTCAGCGACGTCACCCACGACAGTCGCCAGGTGCGACCAGGAGCCTTGTACGTCGCCGTCCGCGGTTTCCACGCG
>JAOUMT010000234.1 GCA_029881355.1 Acidimicrobiia bacterium
TATCGACCTGTGATAGGTCACCGCACAGGATCACCTTTGAGTCGGTGCTCATCCTCGTCAGGATGGTCTTGAGGGTAGAGAGTTCGAGGTTCTGGGCCTCGTCGATGATGACGATTTCGCCCGTGATCGAGCGGCCCCGCAGATAGGTAACGGCGGCCATCTCCATCTCGTTGTGGTCGATGAGGTCTTGCACCGCGGCCCTTGCTTCGTCGGGAGTCGAGTCTGAGAAGAGCGCGTAGAGATTGTCGTAGATCGCGGCCATCCACGGAGAGAGCTTCTCGTCGAGGTCGCCGGGGAGATAGCCGATCTCCTGCCGACCGACCGCAATCATCGGTCGATAGATGGACACCCGCCGATACCGGTTCTGTTCGACGACCTGTTCCAATGCCGCCGCCAGGGCCAGAAAAGTCTTGCCTGCTCCGGCCAACCCCATCAATGAAACACAGGCAATGTCGGGGTCGAGCATCAGGTCGAGGGCGAAGGTCTGTCGGACGTTCTTGGATTCGATGCCGAACGCATGCTTGGCACCGGGGACCCGGGTCACAATGACCACGGGTTCGTCCTGAACGACCCTGGCCATCCCGGACTGTGACGTTCCGGACTTCAGCACGACAAACTGATTGACCATCAGACTGACCCCGGGCAACGTAACCTTGCCTTTCTCGAAGAGACGATCGATGAGCGCGGGTTCGACGTTGACTTCGGCTACGCCCGAATAGAGCTCGTCGACCTGGGCGGTGTCGGCCCGATAGTCCTCAACCTCAAGCTCAAGCTGAGCACCTTTGATCCGTAAGGCCGTGTCCTTGGTTACGAGTACCGCATCGAGGCCGTCGTCGGCAAGGTTGAGGCAACACGCCAAGATCCGGTGATCGGGAGTCGAAGCGTCGAGCACGTCCGG
This sequence comes from Acidimicrobiia bacterium, assembly GCA_029881355.1. GTDB lineage: Bacteria > Actinomycetota > Acidimicrobiia > Spongiisociales > JAENVV01 > JAENVV01. The sequence continues at coordinate 899 of JAOUMT010000234.1, forward strand.
AAGTCGTGGCGAATGTACCCGATTGAGTTCAATCCGCAGGCTTCCCCCACCGGGAAGTTGAACCGGCTCGCGCAGGCCACCTGATCGGGAAGCGCCGAGCTCCTCAAGGAGCCGAAGCACCTTTCTGGCATTCGCACCCACTTCGTCGAATCGAGTCTTCTTGCGATCCAATTCCTCGACGACGACAAGCGGCAATACCACGTCATGCTCATCGAATCGAAGTAACGCATGGGCATCGGCTAGCAGTACACAGGTATCAAGCACATAGGTGCGGGTCAACTGATTCACCCTCTTTGATTGCCAACGTATTCCTCCAAAGTACGACGCAGCGCGCGCATCTCCAAGGATTTCACCCGTCCCGGTGGTCAGGTCGGATAATCTGGCCACATGGACGTGACCGTGGTCGGCGCAGGAGTGATCGGACTTACGACCGGGGTGCTGCTCCAGGAAGCCGGTACCAATACGCGCATCCTCACCGATCGGCCAGTGGCCGAAACGACGTCCAACGCAGCCGGCGGCATCTGGTACCCGTACAACGCACCGGACGATCCCGACGTCGACGCCTGGATGCACGACACGTTGGACGAACTCACGGTTCTGGCCGACGAAGAGCCGAACCTCGTCAGGCGATGCGAAACCCGCCAGTATTTTTACGAATCGGTCCCCGATCCCTCCTGGTCCGCCATGCCGGATCTGTTCCGCCACGCCAACCCATCGGAGCTACCCGCCGGACGGACGCATGGCTGGATCTTCTCAAGCGTCATCATCGACACACCTCGCTACATCGTGTGGCTTCGGAAACGGTTCGAAGAAGCTGGCGGCGAGATCCAGCAGAAAGCGGTGGCTTCACTCGACGATCTGGGCGGGCTGATCATGAACTGTGCCGGACTTGGCGCTCATCAGATTGCCCCGGACCCAACCGTCTATCCAATTCGCGGTCAGGTGATCCGCATCGCCAACCCTGGCCTTGAGTTCGCCACCCTCGATGACGAAAACCCGGCGGGCCTCACGTACATCCTTCCCCGCTTCGATGACTGCATACTGGGCGGGTCGTCGGATGCCGACGACTGGAACCTCGAGACCGATGCCGAACTCACCGCGGCCATCCTCCGCCGTTGCTCGGAGGTCGAACCCCGGGTTGCCGGAGCTCGAATTCTCGATGTCCGGGTTGGTTTGCGTCCAGGCCGTCCTTCGATCCGCGTCGAACGCGAAGATCGGCCCGACGCCACCGTCGTCCACAACTACGGACACGCCGGAAACGGGTTCTCAACGTCGTGGGCGACCGCTCGCCGTGCAGTCCGTCTCCTGCAGGCCTAGACCTGCCAGAAATCACCCGACGGGCGTGACTTTCCGCGATATCCAAGAACGGGCCATATCGGTAAAGTTCTGACGGATTTCTGCCGACACTATTCGTGGATGCCACCGATTGGCGGTGGAAGTCGTCTGTGAATCAGACGAGCGGTTCAATCGTTGCTGTTGGACGTGAGCGCATTGGTCCGTCATCCTCCCGTGAATGCGGAAGTAATGGACTGGGATGCGATAAGAAAGCTGCGCAAGAGTCGTGTTTACGATGAGCAGTCGTTCAAGCTACACAAGCCTCTTCCGCGGCTGACTGCCCACCGGGCCGTCAAGGACCTCCGAGATATTGAAGCCACCAAAAACGCGGTCGTCGAGGACGGTTCACAGTTCAAACGGCCGGTCCTCGCCACCGACATCGCCGACTAATCGGTCTTCAGGCTCTCCAGATGTGGAGCAACGCCGTAGTCGGCTAGGCGGTAGCGCCCGTCCTTCAGCACCACGTGGGTCAATCCAGTGTTCGGGACGATGCCGGTATTACGGAACTCCCGGTTCCCGCCGCCAAGCACCGAGACAACAAACGACCGAATCGCCGAGCCATGGGAAACAAACGTCACGTCCTCGGAGGCATGGTTGGCCATGATCTCGTCGACGGTCCGGCGAAGCCGGGCCATCAACTCGGCGACGTTCTCTCCGGTCTCGCCCCGTTTGAGATCTTCGCCACCCTGGAATGTGCGTTCGAAGTATTCGGCCCAACCAGCCTTTACAGCCTCAACTTCAAGCCCCTCCCACTCACCCATGGCGATCTCCATGAGCCCTTCGACGTGCGTGACTCCTCGACCGTCGAGGGTTGCGGCGGTTTGCGCCGCCCGCCCCAGCGGTGATGCGTAAATGGGACCTGGCGGTGAGAATATCGAGGCCAGGGCGGCGGCCTGCTGTCGCCCTCGATCGTTGAGTCCCCAATCGCCCTGCCCCTGCCACACCTGGCGAACGTTGGCGTCGGTCTCGCCATGACGGACGAAGGTCAATACCGATCCGCCCCGTTCTTTGGCAGTCACAGCTTCACCGTGCAGGCGACCGAGATGGCTCGCGTCGTTGTACCGGTTCAAATGCCACGAACCATAACTGTGCTCAAACGTCGTGAACGACGTGTTCGTGGGGGCGATAACTGGCGCATCGAATCCGTGGGAAATGTTCCAGTGATCGGCGATAAGACTCAATATCGCCCCGCCGTGGGTCACCACCAGCGCCGAACCGTCGTCGCCGAGACGGGCGGCCAATCGATCAAACGCCTGGCGCACCCGATCGGCCAACTGGGCGAATGACTCTCCCCCACCCACCACGACATCGTCGCCCCGCATCATCGCAGCCATGTCCTGCGGCTGGGCTTCAGCAATCTCGGCGTACGTGCGGCCGCTCCAGTCGCCTACATCGATCTCACGCCAACCCGGGTCGACCTCGAACGGCAAGCCGACCAGCTCGGCGGTTTGCACCGTTCTCGTCAGGTCCGAAGCCACAATCACGTCAAAAGCGTCGGGGTCTATTCGTTCGGTTGCCTGGCGCACCTGAGCCTGCCCAAGCTCGGACAACTCGCCGACGGCGTGGCCCTGCCACACGTGGGCCGCGTTCAAGTCGGTCTGGCCGTGGCGCATGAGCGTGATTCGCATCCGACCAAAGTAGCGGGAAGGCCCCTAAACCAAAAAGGCCGACCTCGAAAGGTCGACCTCTATTGGCTTACCTAACGGCGTCTAGAAGGCCGAAGCGAAGATCAGGCTGACGATCGTCATCACCTTGATGACGATGTTCATGGCCGGACCGGACGTGTCCTTGAAGGGATCACCGACCGTGTCGCCAATAACTGCCGCCTTGTGAGCGTCGGAGCCCTTGCCACCAAAGGCACCGGCTTCGATGAACTTCTTGGCGTTGTCCCAAGCCCCACCGGCGTTCGCCATATAGATGGCCAACAGGAATCCGGACACGAGCGCACCGGCCA
>JAOUMT010000235.1 GCA_029881355.1 Acidimicrobiia bacterium
GGACGTCTGCACCGGAGCGACCGAACCAGCAAAACCGCGGATTGCTGCGCCGATGACGACCCATGAGCCGCCCAGGGTGGTGATCCAGATCGCGTCGGAGGGATCCCCGACTTGGCGGGCCACGGACACTGGTAGGACGCATTGGTCCTATTCAGGAGCGGGAAGGGCCCTACCCGATTCGGTTCGGTATTTAGAACCGGGCTCCGGTGTCATCTTGTCGTGCAAATGCACCGGGTCTTTCGCCTTTCGCCGAACACCGATATTGAGTAGCTCCACAAAGATCGAGAACGCCATGGCGGCATACACGTAGCCCTTGGGAATCTTCTCTCCGAAGCCTTCGGCGATGAGCGTCATGCCGATGAGCAGCAGAAACGCCAACGCCAGCATCTTCACAGATGGATGCTGGTTGATGAACTCGTAGATGCCCTTTGACGCTATAAGCATCACGACTACGGCAGCGAGGATGGCGATGATCATCACCGGAAGATATTCGGTGATGCCCACTGCTGTGATGACCGAGTCGAGCGAGAACACGAGGTCAAGAATCATCACCTGGGCGATCACCGCTGCGAACGTGGGCGCAACCTTGGCTTCGCCGTGTTCATCGACTCCTTCGAGCTTGTGGTGGATTTCCCTGGTGGCTTTGTAAATCAGAAAGAGCCCACCGGCGAGCAGCACGAGGTCTTTACCACTGAAGCCACGACCGAACAGGTCGAATAGGTCGTTCTCGAGCGAGATGATCCAGCCGATCGCGAGCAGCAGTAACACCCGCATTCCGGCGGCGGCGACGATTCCGGTTCGACGCGCCCGGTCCTGTTGATTGGCGGGTAACTTCGCCGCCAGGATCGAGATGAAGACGACGTTATCTACGCCGAGAACTATTTCAAGGGTGAGGAGTGCGACGAGCGCACTCCATGCTGCGGGATCTGAGAGCCATTCCATGCGGCCGTATGGTACCCATCCCCGACCCGATCGAAACACTCCGTCCAATCATCCAAGTCGTCGCCTCCGCTTGATATTTGGATGAATGGACCATATAGTCAATATACTATCCGATGAGCGAAATAGATGTCCACGAGATGAACACCCGAAAATACACATCCGAGCTCAGGGTTCAGCAGGCTGAGAAGACCAGGGAGCGCATCCTGGACGCTCTCGTCGAGGTGCTCGCCGAGGGGGTGGAAAGCCTCTCTATGCCGGCCGTTGCAGAACGGGCCGGGGTGTCGGTCGGAACCGTCTACCGGCATTTCGGCGACAAGGCAGCACTGCTCAAAGCGTTGTATGCCCACGCCGGTCGCCGCACCGGCATCGAGGTCGAATCGATCCCCCGGACGCTGGACGAGCTCGACGATGTCCTGCGGCGTGTCTTCCAGCATTTCGAGGACACCGACGATCTGATGCGCGCCGCCTTCGCCTCGCGAATCGGGCGGGAGGTTCGCATCGAGCAGACAGCCGAACGCCTGGAGGGGATGACACAGACGTTGCGCTCCACGAACCCGAGCATTCCGTCCGATCAGCTGGAGCACCTGGCGAGACTCATGTTCATCCTGACGACGTCGGACGTGTACATGCAGTGGAAGGACCGGCTGGGACTGGATCCGGAGGACGCGGCAGACGAGGTCATGTGGACTCTTCGAGCAGTCATTCGAGGAATCGGCGAGTGACTGACAGCGTGACCAGGCTCGCAGACGCCGATGCGGCGCCGATCGATCGGGTTGGTGCCAAGGCGCAGGTACTCGGTCGCCTGATGCGAGCCGGATTCGACGTTCCGAGCGGCGTCGTCATCGCTCCGCAAGTAGACCTCGACGAGGTTGATCTGTCGTTCTGGACCGAAGACCTGGGTGATGTCTCTCTCGCGGTCAGGTCGAGCGGCGTCGCAGAGGATGGCCCTGAGGCGTCACTGGCAGGCATGTATCGCTCCGTGCTCGGTGTCGATGCCGGATCGGCGGTGGCGGCGATCGCCGACGTCAGAGATTCAGCGCCAAACGGAACACCGATACCGGTGCTCGTGCAGGCGATGGTCGACGCGGTGTGCGCGGGAGTGTGCTTCACGGCCGACCCGGTCACCGGGGACCGGGCGAAGACGATCGTCACGGCGACTCACGGACTGGCCGATCGGCTCGTATCCGGGAGCGTCCCCGGCGACGAGTGGCAGGTCGTCTCTGGCAGGGCCAAGCCGCTTCGTACCTCTGAAAGGGTGTTACCCAGGCGCCTCGTGCGATCCGTTGCGAGGGTGGCCTCGGACATCGCCGAGGAGTTCGGCTCTCCACAGGACGTCGAGTGGGCGTGGGACGGGGAGCGCATCTGGGTGGTCCAGGCCCGTCCCATCACCGCGCTGCCGCCGGACGTCGACTGGACACCGCCTGCTCCTGGCGTCTACAACAGGTCACTCCGCCTCGGCGAGTGGTTGCCCGAGCCCGTGACACCACTCTGCGAGTCGTGGCTTCTCACCTGGATGGAACGCCAGATCCACCACTACCTGTGGGAGCTGATCGGACAGGTGGCCCGAGAGCCTCACCACGTCATCGTCAACGGCTGGTATTTCTACTCCCTCAACTGGATGCCGGCCCCTGGCGTCGCTTTTTGGCGCAACCTCGTCTCGATCGTGCCGCGGCTACCCAAGAACTGGCGGAACGCCGCAGGCCTGTTCCCACAGACCATTCGGTTCGCCCCAACGGCATTCGAAGACGAGTGGCGCAACGAAATCCTCCCTCAGTACCGAGAGGCCGTGTCACGCGCCGAGAAGCGAGTCGACGAGACGGGGCCTCACGACCTGATCGCGACGATCGATGAGCTCGCCGACCATGCCGGCCGGTACTTCGGCTCGATCGCCGTGGTGGCTGGCTCGGCATACAAGTGGGAGGCTCAGCTGGCGCAGTTCTGGAGGCGGCATCTGAAGGACCGTCTCGGCGTGAGTCACATGGTCGTGCTCCAGGGTCTCGACCAAGCAGAGGTAACGAGCCGGACGCCGAGGCTGGAAAGTCTCGATTGGTGGAGGGAGCCGTTCCCGCCGGCGCCGCCGCCGCAAGACGTCGAGCGCTTGCGACAGGAACGCCTGGCGCTGGAACAACGAGCAATGGAGTGCCTGGAGAACTCGCCGAGGAAGCTGTCGAAGTACGTCGAAACGCTGACCGGTACGCAACGGCTGATGCCGATCCGCGAAGAACAGATCAGCCAGCTGAGCATCGGTTGGCCGGTCATGAGGCGGGCCGTGCTCCGCATCGGGGAAGCCCTCGTGTCGTCCGGATGCGTCGATGCGGCGGAGGATGTGTTCTTCCTCACCAGGAGCGAGACGGTCGCAATGGTGAACGATCCTGGCGACATGCGCGACGAAGTCGCCCGGAGACGAAGCGAGCGCTCTTTCGCCAAGCAACTCGTGCCGCCGGTGACCGTCGGCCACGTGCCTCTCATCGTCAAGTATCTGTTCGGAATGAGTTCGCGAATCCAGGGAGGCGAACGGAGCGACACGGCGCTCGTCAGCGGCACGCCGGCCAGCCCGGGCCGGGCGACTGGCCGGGTCAGGGTCGTTCGTGACGCCTCGGAATTCGACCAGTTCGAAGAGGGCGAGATCCTCGTCGCACCGCTGACTGCCCCGGCATGGACCGACCTGTTCTCTCGCGCCGGTGCTGTCGTCACCGACGTCGGGAGCGCCCTTGCGCATGCGTCGATCATCGCTCGGGAGTACGGGATCCCTGCGATTGTCGGGTGCGGCGATGCGACCTCACGGCTCAGGGACGGTCAGCTCGTCACGGTGGATGGATCGACTGGAAACGTCGAGCGGGCGATCGGCTGACCTGTCTGGGGCTGTACCAGAGCTTGCCAAGGGACGGTGTCCAGAGTCATCCCGACCGCCTCTCTCCGCGAGCGAGCCAGCTTGGTGTCATGATCACCCACGCGCAGGCGAGACCAAACCACTGCTGTGGATGGTTCGACGTCAGCGCTCCACAGGGGTCGAAATCGATCAGCACAGTGCGTACTGGAGATGTGTGGGCCACATCGGACGGCGAGCCGCGGGGAAGACGCGTCCTCAGCGCGCGTCTTGGTTGCGTTTTGGACCCTCCAGTCGGCCCTCTCAGAACACCCGGAAACCCGCGTTTACCAGTGGATTCTTGGAGTGAGCGATACTGGGATCGAACCAGTGACCTCTGCCGGCTCTCCCTTTCACCCCAATACTCGCTC
>JAOUMT010000058.1 GCA_029881355.1 Acidimicrobiia bacterium
CCGAGCAATCCCCCTAGGGCAATGGCGCTCGCCGGACTCAACGGACTAGATCCCGATCGCGTCGGCCAACATCGCCCGATGGTAGGACGGATCACCAAACAGCAACTCGGAGCTCTTGGCTCGCTTGAAGTAGAGGTGGGCGTCATGCTCCCAGGTAAACCCGATGCCGCCATGAATCTGAATATTCTCCGATGCGGCCGAGAAATACTTCTCCGTGCAGTACGACTTGGCCAGTGGTGCCACTACCGCCAGCTCTTCATTGTCTTCGGCTACTGCCCATGCGGCATAGTACGCGGCGCTCTTGGCCGACTCGACTCCAACCAACATATCCGCGCACTTGTGTTTGATGGCCTGGAACGAACCAATCGGACGACCGAACTGGATACGGACCTTGGCGTAATCCACCGCCATCTCGAGGACCTTTTGAGATCCACCGACCGACTCGACGGCAAGCGCTACAGACGCGATCCGGAAGACCTGCTCCAGGGTCCGCCAACCGTCACCTTCGGCGCCGAGCATCGAGTCACCGGACACGGCAACGTCATCAAAAAGGACGTCGGCAAGCTTTCGTGTTTGATCCATCACCTGGACCGGGGTCCGTTCAATCCCATCAGACTGAGGATCAACCATAAAGAGAGTGACACCGGTTTCGGTCCGAGCGGCGACGACAATCAGGTCGGCCGTGTGTCCATCAATGACAAAGCTCTTGGTTCCCGACAACCGGTACCCGTCGTCCGAGCGGTGAGCAACGAGTTCGATACCGGTCTCATCCCATCGCCCGTTTGGTTCGGTGACTGCCAGTGCGACGCGGCGGCTCCCGTTGGCGATCGTTGGGAGGATTGCCTGCTTCTGCTCCTCACTCCCGGCGAGTAGCACTGTATTCGCCCCGAGGATCACCGTGGACAAGAAGGGAGCGGGAAGCAAGGCTCGGCCCATCTCTTCAAGCAGTACTGCAGTTTCGAGAAAGGTGAAGCCGGCGCCGCCGTACGATTCGGGAATCGTCATGGCGACCCAACCCAAGGCCCCCATCTCTTGCCAGATGTTCTCGTCGAACCCGGTGTCCGACTCCATGAGCTCACGAACCTTGCTCGCCGGACACTTGTCCTCCAAGAATCGGCGAGCCGTCTCTCGTAGGAACTCTTGTTCTTCGCTAAAGGCAAAGTTCATACATTGCTCCTCAATCCTCGAGATCTCATGTTAACCGCCGTTCACCGACCGCGAAGCCGTGTACGCTCGGCAAATGATCACCATCGACCTTCCAACGGCCCGGATTCGCACGACCAGCGTTGGGAATCTCGACAACAACGTCTACGTGGTGGCTTGCCGGGTCACCAACCAAGCCTTGATCATCGACGCTGCGGCCGAACCCGACAAAATCCTGCCCCTGTTGACCGACCTAACCCCGATCGCCGTCCTCACCACCCACGGGCACGCCGACCACATCGGGGCGGTATCGGCTATCACGTCCACTCTTGGCATACCATTTCGGATGCACGAAGCTGATGCTCCGATCGCAGGACGACCCATCGACCAGCCCCTCACGGCCGGCCAAATCACGGTCGGTGAACTCTCAATCAATGTACTCCACACCCCGGGCCATACCCCAGGATCGATGTGTTTCGCTTTCGACACCGTCGTGTTCACGGGCGACACACTGTTTCCCGGTGGCCCAGGGGCCACTCGATTCCCCTACTCGGATTTCGATGACATCATGGTGAGTCTGCGAAGCGAATTGTTCACACTCCCGGACGAAACGCGCGTGTTGCCGGGACACGGGGACTCAACCCAAATTGGGATCGAGCGACCACATCTGACGGAATGGCAGGACCGACGCTGGTAATCGCCGACGGCGACGGGCGAATCGCTCAAGGCGCCTGCCCGTTACGACGATGAAAAAGGAGAGATCAGGAGGCCTGGGGCTTGTCATCGGATGACAGCATCGAAATCGAACTCCCATCCCTCAAACAGTCGGCCCCGCAACTCGTCGAACGGGTCGAGTCCAAACGCGCCCCCGGTCCGATCGAAGCACAGCTTTCGGGCTCGGCTGCTGACGATGATCTCTCCTGGCTAACGGCGATCTTCGCCGATGACGAAGACAACGACTCAGCCGATGACGACGCAGACGCCGATCCGGCATACCAAGGCGAGGTGGCGGTCGAAGTCGATCATGAGACCGATGCCGACGCTGGTTCGGCCGACCCCGTCGACTCCGGAGCACCTGGTACCCCGGCCGATGCATGGCCCGACCTCGCCACGACTGAACCGCCGATCTCTCTCGAAAGTCTTCTCGACGCAACGCCAGCCGACCTGTCAGAAAGAGCTGCCAATGGAGCTGCCGAAGGCTCCGAAGGCGGCTTCAACGGCGTAAACGACCTACTCCTTCCACTGGTTCGGCCATCCCTCGAAGAGGAGACGTACGACGACACACCAGGCGAGATCGACGCTCCATCTGATCTCGACCCGGCACCGGGCAGCGCCGATGGCGATGCGCTTTCCACCGGGACCGACCAGCCTGACGCCCCGTCACGTTCGGAAAAGGCCACAGGATTTCGCGAAGAAATCATGTCGACCTTCTCTCAGATGTACAACTAGCCGCACCGACCGCCTACGTTCGTCGCCTGAGCTGACCGGAACTAACTAGTTACCCCAGACCTGTTGGAATGGCCTTATGCCAGAGGGTATTCGGACCGATAAGACCCGTATACGATCGATCGAAGTAAGCCGATGAACCTCGCCACGAACAAACCGACAAGAAAAAAACGTTCTGGCCCGGAACAGGTCTGGATTCTCACGATTACGATCGCCCTGGCGGCTGCGGCCATGGCGTCGCAGGTCATGGACCTCGAGCGGCTCGTCCCCGACAAGCAGGCCATCCCCTGGTACGTCTTGATGCCCCTCGTGTACATCGCCGAACTGACGGTCGTGCACCTCCGCTTCCACCGTCACGCTCATTCGTTCTCGATGAGCGAAGTCACGCTGGTGCTTGGCCTGTTTGCCAGCGCTCCCTGGGAGCTGATCGTAGCCCAGATCGGCTTTGCACTCGCTCTCATCGTCAACCGGCGCCAGCCGACCATGAAGCTGGCTTTCAACCTCGCTCAAACGACGTTCGTCATTGTCCTGGCCGTTGTGGTCTTTCGCTCGATCGCCCAACTCGGCGACTCGCTCGGACTGGCGGGTTGGTTTGCCGCCATCATCGCCACCCAGGTCACGGTCGTGCTCGCGAACTTGCTTATCAACGGTGCCATTCACTTGTCGGGTGGAACCATCGATCGGCGAGAACAACTCGAGGTGCTGTCGTTGACGGCCCTGGCGGGCTTGATGAATACCGCGTTGGCGTTGGTCGGTATCACCATTTTCTGGAGCGGCGGGTCCAATGCGGCCTGGCTGGCCATGGTGCCGCCGGTCGTTCTCTTTTTCGCCTACCGGGCGTACATTTCCCAGCGGCTTGAACGTTCGCGACTCGAATCTCTCTATCAGGCTACCCGGGTCCTCCACGAGTCACCTCAGATCGAGTCAGCCCTCGAATCGGCCGCGCTCTATGCCCAGGACATGTTTGAGGCCGAGGTCGTAGAAATCATTCTCTTGCCGGAGGAAGGCAAGTCCGCCTACCTCACCGCCGTTGGACCCGATGACCGGCGAGTCGTGATGGAACCGTTCGAACTCGGTTCGGAAGAATCGCACTTCCACTCGATAGCCGACAGCGGTGGAGCCATGTTGATCAAAGATCCGACCGCTTTCGTACGTGATGGCTGGCAGATGGAAGACGGCGTAGGCGCACCACTGTCGGGAGATCATGGAACATTCGGGGTGATCATCGTCGCCAACCGCCTCAACGACGTATCTCAATTCGAGGAAAGCGACGTCCGCCTTTTGGAAACGTTCGCTAGCCAGGTATCCGTATCACTCGAGAACGGCCGACTTGAAGACTCGCTTGCTCAACTTACCGACCTCAAGGAAGAACTCCGCCACCAGGCGCTTCACGATTCGCTAACCAAACTTGCCAACCGGACGCTCTTCTCAGAGCGCGTCGAAACAGCTTTGGATCGATGTGCGAGGGACGATCGGTTTATCGCGGTGATGTTCCTCGACCTCGACGATTTCAAAACGGTAAACGACTCACTCGGTCACGCCGCCGGTGACGATCTCCTCGTCCAGGTGGCCAATCGGCTTCGATCGTTCACCCGGCCCGAGGACGTCGTAGCCCGTTTGGGAGGCGATGAATTCGCCATCCTGTTGGAAGACCTGGCAACGCCAACCGGTGCTACGGACGTGGCCGAGCGGATCATGGCTGGCATGATGATCCCGTTCAATCTGGAAGGAAAAGAACTCAAGGTCCACACCTCGATCGGCATCGCCTTCGGGGGCAGCAGCGACCGTCCCGACCAGATCATGCGCAACGCCGACGCAGCTATGTACGCCGCCAAGCAGACCCGCAAAGGGACGTACCGGGTGTTCGAGGACGCCATGCATGCCGAGATGATTCGCCGCCTCGAACTAAAGGCCGACCTGACCGAAGCCGTCGCCAGGGACGAACTCGTGTTGCGATATCAGCCAATCGTCGATCTCGCCACCGGCACGGTCACGGGAGTCGAAGCGTTGGTGCGATGGCAACATCCGACTCGCGGGATCGTGCCACCTGCCCAATTCATTCCCTTCGCCGAAGAAAGCGGCCTCATCGTTGCCATCGGGGCCTTCGTGCTTGAACAGGCCGTCATCAAGGCGGTCGATTGGCAAAATGCGCGCCCTGATCAGTTTCTCACCATGGCGGTCAACCTCTCCCCCCGGCAGCTGGCCGAGGTCGACATGGCGGCACTCATTCGCGACACGATCACCAAACACGGGCTCGAGCCACGCCGACTCATCATCGAGATCACCGAAAACGTCGTCATGCAGACCACCGTCAGCCTCCTCGACGACATCCGCGACCTTGGCGTTCGACTGGCGATCGACGACTTCGGCACCGGCTACTCGTCGCTTGCCTACCTTGACCGACTCCCGATTGACATCATCAAGATCGACAAGAGTTTTACCGACCGACTCAACCCCGACGAAGAATCACCGCTGGTGCGAACCGTGCTTCAGTTGGGTGACGCACTCGGTATCGATACGGTCGTCGAGGGCATCGAAACCGCACATCAGCTACGCCGCCTCCAGCAGCTTGGGTGCGCCAAGGGGCAGGGATATCTCCTATCGCCTCCGTTGTCTGGCGATGATGTCGAAGAGCTCCTGGGCGACAACCTCACCGGCGGTATGATGATGCATGGGCCCACCCACCTGCGTATCGTCGGCTAGCTCTGCTTGACAAAGAGAGGGGTGGCGCGAGATTATGGCCACCCACAGCCGAGAACCGGAGGGGGATGTCGGGGTGCTGTTTCACGGTGAACTAGAGCTATCCAGCGACCCTGAGTCGCGTCTCGTCGTGACGCTAACCATGGAGCCCGACTCGCTGTCCCTGGCCACCGGCGAAGAGAAGCTCGGCACCTGGAACCGTCCGGACGCGAAAGCCGTCGAGATCTCCAGGGGTAAGTATGACCTGACGCTCGGGAATGAAACCCTTATCTTCACCCCGGAGAATGGCCCGCTCTTCGCCTCGCGCGGTCTTGCGTATTTCAACGAACCAGACCGAGCCATCGAGACGCCCGGCCTTCTTTCCAAAATCAAGAAGTGGGGCCTCAAACCGACGGACTTCGCCTCCCAAACCGAAGCGACGCAACCTGCGATGTCCACTCCGGACCCGCATCCTGACCGTCCGATCGGTCCTCTGGAAGCCGCCTACTCACAACCAGATACGGCCAAGTCCGACGGGCCACTACCAGCTGCCCCAACCATGGCCCAGTCAAGCCCCAACATCCAACCCCCCTCCCCCACACCGCCAGCTGTCCACCCGGCTTCGCCGGGCTCGATCGAGATAACGCAATCCCGTGCAGGCGAACCTGATCAGCCCGGGGCCGAACTGCCCGGCGGCACTACTCGAGTCGAGTGGCGGGAACCCATGTCCGGTCCGGTGGGCACGAGCCTTACCGAGCCGGCACCGGGACCAACGGCCAGCCCTCCAGTGCCACCGGGCGGACCCCAGCCCGGCGAGCGACCGACCATCCAAATGGCCGCTCCCGAGTCAGGCAGTCCGTCGCCGATCCCCGTGGTCGCCGAACCCCCTGCCTCTGGGCGGCCTGCATTTGATACCAAGGTCAGGGCTGCCAGCATTCCGATCCCCTCCCAGCCGCCAAAACCGGCACCCGCCCACGAACGACCGCCGGTCATCCCCGACATCGTCGGCCTCCTGGCACGCCTTGATTCGGCGGTCGTTGACCTCCAGGAAGGGCGAATGGAGCCAGACCGAGGACGGGCGATAGCCGAGGTCGTGCGCGCTATGTGCCTGGCGGTGGAGGTCTCGGGCGGCGGCGCTAAGGCTTTATTTTCGTTCGCCGATAAGCTTGATGACGGCGGCAGGTTGGGCGACGACGTAATCGAGGACGAGAAATGAGACATCGGGGAACACTTTTCGTTCCGGACAACTCGGACGGAATCATCGCTGTCTTCGTTCTTGGCGAGGACCGCTTCTCGCTTGAGGTGGACGGTGAGGAGTGGGCCGGCTGGCACGTTTCGCTCATCACACTTTCTGAAATTGGCGTCAACGAGTACGAATTCAACTTGAATGGTGACACCGTACGGTTCATCCCGGACAGTCGCCTCGACTTCGCGTACGGTGCCGTTCCCGGTCTCGCCAAGGCGCAAGAAGCCGCAGCAAAGGGCTTCCGGGCCCGCCGCAAGGCCAAGAAAGCCACCCGGAGTTCGACCAGTGGCGGGATCCCGGTTGCGTCAGCCAATTCTCAGCCCCCAGCACCAACAGCTGCAGTGCGCCCAACTACCGTCAAGGCCCCCAAGGTCGCCAAAGCCAAAGTTGCCAAAGCCAAGGCTGAGAAGCCCGTTGCAGAGAAACCGGTAGCCAAGCGGCCCACCGTCAAGACACCGGCCGACGCCGAAGTGGCCGCCGCCAACGTGTCACAGACCCCGCCGCAGGCCATCGACCCAACCCCCGCCGACGTAGTTCAAGAGACGGGAACCACCGCTCCGGTGGCGGCGGTCGCCCCGCCAACCCTCCCCCGGTCCGTTGCTGCCGCGGTACCAACGCAAGAACCGACACCCGAGACGTCACCGATCGCGCCTGGCGACCCGTTTACGGAACTGGTGGCCGCCGCTCCCCCGACGGTCCCGAGCAACGGAGAACTCGTTATCGATCTGCGCGCCGCCGATGACGCAAAGAAGCACGTCGCTACGTCCGAGTCAGTGCAACCGGCAGGCAACGGCCATCATCCTGCCCACGCCGCCAAGCCAGAATCCAAAGGGGGACTCCGCATTCTGGAGCGGGTTCGCCAGTCGCGCGCAGAACATGTCCACGATTACGAGGTGAGTTCGAGCGGAGTCATGGTTCGCCGGGTCTGTTCGATCTGTAACCACGTTTCGATCGGCACGTCCGATTGATCATCACCACAACCCCCAACGTCGAGACGCACCCGATCGAGGAGTATCTGGGTCTCGTCACCGGCGCAGCGATCCTCGGCGCGAATGTCTTCAAAGACTTCTTCGCCGGAATCACCGACGTGATCGGAGGACGGTCTGCCAACTACGAACGCGAACTTATCCGAGCCAAAGACCTGGCCATCGACGAAATGTCCAGCGAGGCAGCCGGCAGAGGGGCGAATGCCATAGTTGGCGTCGACCTCGACTATGAGACGATCGGAGCCAACGGCTCCATGCTCATGGTGACGGCTTCCGGGACGGCGGTGCGCGTCGGACCGCCAACCCTGTCGACTTCGAGTTAGCCGAGCCCGGTAATCCCCCCGTCGACCGCGACGACCTGGCCCGTGACATAGCGCGACGCCCTTGACGCCAGGAAGATCGCCGTACCGGCCATGTCCTCGGCGGTACCGGCCCGCCGCTGAGGAATCGCCTCTAGAACTGCTTCATCGCCCATTAGCGACTCGGTCATCTTCGAAGGAAACAGTCCGGGGGCGATGGCATTCACGTTGATGAAGCCATCGACGAGGCGTTTGGCGAGATGTCTCGTCAGGGCGATGACGGCGGCCTTACTCGCCGAATACGAATACGTCTCGACCTGCGGCGGTCGGATTCCGTCCACCGATGCGATGTTAATGATGCGAGCCGGGTCCGCCCGTGTTGCAGCAGCCTGCAACAACGGAAGCGTCTTCTGCGTCAAGAAGAAGAGACTCTTCAGGTTGATGTCGACCACCTTGTCCCATCCTGCCTCGGAAAATGTTTCGAGGGGTTCTGCCCATACCGCTCCGGCGTTGTTCACCAGCACATCGAGGCGTCCGTCCCACAGCTCCTCCGTCTTATCCGACAACAGCTGCACCCCGGCCGCAGCCGACAGGTCGACCCCGACTCCCACGCAGTCGCCGAGTTTTGACAGGCCTTCGGCGACCTCAAGACAAACGGATGCCTTGCGACTGGCGATCAGTACCGAGGCTCCGGCTTCCACGAACCCGGTGGCGATCATGAGGCCGATTCCCCGCGACCCTCCGGTAATCAGTACTCGTTTGCCACGCACATCGAATAGCGGTTCCACAGCGCCTCCAGACACCTTCGGCTGGTCGCTAGCCTAAGCCATCAGGAGGAACCTGTGGACTTTGCATACCCAGCTCATACCGAAGCTACCCGCCGGCGGGTGCGCGACTTCCTGGCCGACCAGCTGCCTTCCGACTGGCAAGGTTCCGGGGCTCTAGAAGGTGCCGCCTACGAAGCCTTCGTCGAGGACTGGCGAGCCACCCTGTCGAAACATGGCTGGCTGGCGGTTACCTGGCCGGAAAAATACGGAGGTGCCGGGTTGAGCGAAATGGACGAGGTCGTGGTCGCCGAAGAGTTCGCTCTCGCCGGCGTACCCACTGGAGGCCCGACCGACACCTTCGGGATCGGAATGCTCGGTAACACGCTCCTGCGGCTCGGAACACAAGAACAGAGGGAGCACTTTCTCCCCCGCATCCTGTCCGGAGAAGATCGATGGTGTCAGGGCTACTCGGAACCGAACGCCGGTTCGGACCTGGGTGCGGTCAGCACCAGAGCGGTTCTGGACGGAGACGAATGGATCCTCAACGGACAAAAGATCTGGACATCTGCCGGACATCTGGCCAATTGGGTATTTGTGCTTTGTCGGACCGACCCTGACGCCCCAAAGCATCGGGGCATCACGTTCATCCTCTGCCCGATGGATCAACCCGGAGTAGAGGTTCGACCCATCGACATGATGTCGGGTGCGTCTGAATTCAACGAGGTCTTCTTCTCCGATGCCCGGGCTCCACGTGACCATGTCGTCGGCGAGCCGAACGACGGTTGGCGGGTCGCCATGGCACTGCTCGGCTATGAGCGGGGAAAGGCTGCCGCAGTAGCTCCCATTGCCTTTCGAGACGAGCTGAACCGACTCCTCAGGTACGCCAAAGACCTCGGCAAACTATCGGATCCACTGATCCGGGATCGGCTCGCCGCCTGCTACACGAAGGTAGAGATCATGCGTTTTTCCGGATACCGGGCGCTGACCAACTTCGAAAACAATCTGGCGCCCGGACCGGACGCGGCGCTCACCAAAATCTTCTGGTCGGAGTATCACCGGGAAGTCACGGAGCTGGCCATGGACATCATGGGCACTCCAGGACTGGTACCGGTCGGGAGACCTCCGGCGAGCGCTTTCGCCACGGACGATCCGGGTGCTGCCAATTCGACTGCTTCATGGCAGAACGTCTTCCTCAACGCCCGAGCCGGAACCATCTATGCGGGGACGTCGGAAATCCAACGAAACATCGCCGGGGAAATGATCCTCGGTTTACCCAAGGAGCCGCGGTAGCCATGGAGTTTGGCCTCATGACCGAGCCACAGGTGGGAGGAACCTACGACGACCTGCTCGCAGCAGCCCAGTGGGCAGAACGCTCCGGGCTGGTGGCTTTTGCACGATCCGACCACTATTACGGCTGGAGCCGTGATCCAAAGCCTGCAGCCACCGACGCTTTTGCAACATTGGCGGGGTTGGCCCGAGAGACGCAGTCGATCGAACTGACGGTACTGGTAGCACCGTTCACGTTCCGGCACCCGGCCATCGTCGCCAAGAACGCCACAACAATTGACCAAATGTCAGGCGGGCGGCTGGCGCTCGGAGTAGGCACCGGCTGGAACGAAGAAGAACACGTGGCGTTCGGTCTTCCGTTTCCCTCGTGGGCCGAACGGTTCGCGCGCCTCGAAGAGGGCCTCGGCTACCTGCGAGCTTGCTTCGGTGATGGAAAGTTCCAGGGCACCTACTATCAGCTCGATGCCGACGTTGTACCCAAGCCGACCGGCCGCTTACCCATCATCATTGGCGGCTCAGGACCCAAGAAGACCCCGGAACTCGCCGGAAAGTACGCCGACGAGTACAACGTATTCGTCTCTGATCCGGCCTCAATTGGAGCCCGCGTCGAGATCGTACGCGCCGCGGCCGAGCGAGCCGGTCGCGACCCGGACAGCATACGTGTATCGGTGATGGGACCGATTACCGCTCGAGCATCCCGGGCTGAGTACGAAGCAGTCCTCGCCGAACGTGCCGGTGCTCGCAACATGGAGGTGGCCGAACTCGAAGGGCGGTGGCGGAGTGCCTTTGTACCGGCAGGAACACCGGAGCAGGTCTCAGAAACGCTGGCCGCCTACGAAGCAGTAGGGGTCAGCCGCTACTACGTCCAGTTCGTTGAAGTCCCGCAGCCAGCTGTCCTAGACGAGGCATTCGCAGCGATCCCTCGCTGAACGGGCAAGCTCCCACAGCGACTACCATTGCTGTCCATGTCCGACCTCCTCATTATCGAAAACCTGCACGCGTCCGTCGACGAAACGCCGATCCTCAAGGGAGTTGATCTCGTCGTCCGGGCTGGCGAAGTCCACGCTTTGATGGGTCCCAACGGATCCGGAAAGTCCACCTTGTCGAAAGTCTTGATGGGACATCCGTCCTACAAGGTGACCGACGGAAGAATCCTTTTCAAGGGGACAAACGTTACCGAGCTGTCCCCAAATGACCGTGCAAACCTCGGCATGTTCATGGCCTTCCAGCACCCTGAAGCAATCCCGGGAGTTTCCGTTGTTCAGTTCCTTCGCCAGGCGCTCACCAATCGCACAGGCATCGACTACACGGTTCTTGAGCTGCGACTCAAGGTGATGGACGCCATGCGCGATCTTGGCATGGACGTCAGCTTCGCCGATCGGTACTTAAACGAAGGCTTCTCAGGCGGCGAGCGAAAGCGGAACGAGATCCTGCAAATGGCGATTCTCGAACCCGACGTTGCCGTGCTCGACGAGACCGACTCCGGCCTGGACATTGACGCACTTCAGACGGTCGCCGATGGAGTGAACCGGCTAACCAGCGACGAGCGCGGGTTTCTCATCATCACCCACTATCAACGCCTTCTCGACTTCGTGAAACCCCATCATGTGCACGTATTCGTGGACGGTGCCATCCTCGTATCGGGCGGATCTGAATTAGCCGAACGTCTCGAAGCGGATGGTTACGAGTCGTTCCGTCCCAGCTAATGGATGTTCGGAAGGATTTCCCGATCCTGGCGGGCAACGACCTCGCCTTCCTCGACTCGGCGGCGAGCTCGCAGAAGCCAGAGATGGTCATCCAAGCGATGGATGCCATGCTCCGATCCGGGTACGCCAATGTACATCGGGGTGCCTACCGTCTATCGGCGGAAGCAACCGACGCCTATGAAGCCGCCAGGGCCAAAGTAGCCCGATTTATCGGCGCTGCCTCACCCGCCGAGGTGATCTTTACCAGAGGCACGACCACCTCCATGAATATGCTCGCCGCCAAGTGGGGCGGCGACCGGCTCGTCGCCGGCGACAACGTCGTTCTGTCGGTCATGGAGCATCACGCCAATCTGGTTCCCTGGCAGTTCCTCAAAGGAGTTGAGCTTCGATTCACTCGCCTCACTGCTGACTTTGCCCTCGATCTTGACAGCCTCGCCGAACTCGTCGACGAACGCACCAGGATCGTCTCGATAACCGGGATGTCGAACGTCCTCGGCACGATCACCCCCGTCCACCGGATCCGGGAGATCGCCGACCGGGTGGGGGCGACAGTGATCGTCGACGGAGCCCAGCTGGTCCCCCACCTGCCCGTGGACGTCGGCGATCTGGGCGCCGATTTTCTGGCCTTCTCGGCCCACAAGATGCTCGGCCCAACCGGAATTGGGGTCCTCTGGGGCCGACCGGCGCTACTTGAGGAGATGGAACCTTTCGAGGGTGGCGGCGAAATGATCGACGAGGTGGGACTGTACGAATCAACCTGGGCGCCGGTTCCGCACAAGTTCGAAGCAGGCACCCCTCCGATCGTCGAAGCCATCGGGTTGGGTGCGGCAGTCGACTATCTCACTAACCTCGGCATGGATTCGGTCAGGAAGCATGATGTCGAATTGACCGGATACGCTCTGGAGAGATTGGCCAGCGTGCCGGCTGTCACGGTCTACGGGCCGACTGATCTTGAGATACGGGGCGGGACGATTTCGTTCACACTCGCCGACATTCATCCTCACGATCTTTCCACGATCCTTGACGAGAACGGCGTGGCGGTGCGCGCCGGCCACCATTGCGCCCGGCCGCTCATGGATCATCTCGGGATTCCGGCCACCGCCAGGGCGTCGTTCTCCGTGTATTCGTCCGTCGACGAAGTCGACCGGCTTATCGACGGACTAGCAGTCGCCGCCGAACTATTCGATATCGGGAACTAGTCTTGGTGGCTGTGGGACTCGACAATCTTTACAAAGAAGTCATCCTCGACCACTACCGCAACCCGCGCAATCGTGCCGGTCTCAGTGAAGTTGATCGTCATGCCGACGGCAACAACCCGCTGTGCGGAGACAAAGTGGCGGTTGACCTCGCCCTCGATGGCGACATCGTGTCACAGATCGCCATCACGGGGCAGGGTTGTTCCATATCGCAAGCTTCCGCGTCGCTCATGTCTGAAGCGATCAAGGGCAAAAGCTTTGAGGAGATTGCCCGATTGCGTCAACTGTTTACGACAATGATGACGAGCGAGGAGCCCATCGTCGATCCGGACCGACCAGGCGCGGTACTCGGGGAAATCGAAGCCCTCGCCGGTGTCAAGGCCTTTCCGGTCCGGATCAAGTGCGCCAGCCTACCGTGGGCGACGTTGGACGTAGCTATTTCGGGGGCAGCCGATCGGGTTACGACCGACTGATCAAGCCGATCAGCTCGCCTTGCTGAGCCATCCGATAAGATCTACCTCTCCAACATTCCCTCGCGCCGCGACCCAGCGACGCCGCAACCGGCGACGATCGTTGGCATCGGTACCACCCCAGATCCCGAACCGTTGTCCGGTAGACACGGCGTAATACAAGCAGTCGAGACCGACCGGGCATTCAGCACAGACACGCTTGGCAAGGCGAATGGTCAGCGCCGCTGCCCCGGTCTCACCGGCCGGGAAGAAGAGATCTGCGTCATGAGTTCGACACGCGGCAAGTTCTCGCCACGGCAACTCATCCACGCCATCGTATGTCTCATCGAACCTCTCATCATGTACCTGCATACGGAGACCTTAGCAGTTTTAGTGCTAAAAGCAATTATCCGATGATGCCACCTTCGGTCATTTTTTTGAGATCGAGAGCTGCGTCTAGCTCGTCTGCGGTCATGACCCCCCTCTCGAGGGCTACGTCGCGCACGTTTCGACCGGAGAGGAACGCTTCCTTGGCGATCTCGGCACCCTTGTCGTATCCGATATGCGGATTGAGTGAGGTAATCACGATGATGTTCTTTTCGACAAGCTCGCGGGCCCGGTCGGCGTTGGCTTCTATGCCATCGACACAGCGTTCCCGAAGAGTCTTGGCCGCCGCAGCCAGGATGGCTATCGATTCGTCGAGATTCGACGACATCACCGGCATCATCACGTTCAGTTCGAAGTTGCCATTTGCACCAGCCCAGGTGATGGCTGTGTCGTTACCGAAGATCTGGGCGGCGACCTGCATCATCATCTCGGGCATAACCGGATTGACCTTGCCTGGCATGATCGATGACCCCGGCTGGAGGGAGGGGAGCCGGATTTCTGAGATGGCGGTACGGGGACCGGACGAGAGCCATCGCAGGTCGTTGGCGATCTTGAACAGGGAAACTGAGATCGTCTTGAGGACCCCGGACACGGCCACGGCGCCATCTTTGGCAGATTGGGCCTCAAAGTGGTTCGACGCCTCTCGAAACGCGATCCCGGTGCGCCGGCCAATCTCATCAATGGTTGCCGCGGCGAAGCCATCGGGCGCATTGAGTCCAGTACCGACAGCCGTGCCTCCGAGAGCGAGTTCCTCAACCTCGTGGACAGCATGCTTGAGCCGGGCAACTCCGTGTTCGACCTGGGACGCATACCCGGAAAACTCCTGACCCAGTGTCACGGGCGTGGCGTCCATCAGATGAGTTCGCCCCGACTTCACGACGTCGGCGAATTCTTCGGCTTTGCCCGCGAACGACTCCTGCAACGCCACCAGAGCCGGCAGCAGATCCTCGTGGATCGCCGCAGCTGCCGACACGTAGATCGCCGTCGGAATCACGTCATTCGAAGACTGACCAAAGTTGACGTGATCGTTCGGATGGATCCATCCGGCTACTGCGCCTTCAGTCAAGGCCACGGCACGGTGGGCGATCACCTCGTTGGCATTGGTGTTGGTCGAGGTTCCCGATCCGGTCTGAAATACGTCCAGGACGAACTGGTCATCGAGTGCTCCATCGATAACTTCTTCGGCCGCCTTGACGATGGCAGCTGCCCGGGCTGCGTCTACAAAACCTTGCTGACCACTCACCACGGCAGCTGAGGCTTTTACGAGTCCGAGCGCCCAGATGAACCGCCGCCCAAAACGCCGACCAGATATCGGAAAGTTCTCATATGCCCGCTGCGTCGACGCGCCGTACAGGGCATCCGCCGGCACACGGACCTCTCCCATGGAATCTCGTTCGATCCGGTAATCCACACTGTCTCCTTATGCAACTGAAGATCCAAGCCTAGGCCGCCTTGATCAACTCGTTCACAGGCTGGTTAACGATATCCACAAGGTCGTGTACCGTGGTCGGTTATGGAAGAAACCAGCTTCGTATCGAGTACCGGTACGCGACTCGCCGGCCTCATATGGCCCGGCAACCCCACCCGAACCATCACACTGGTCCATGGTTTGGCCTCGAACGCACGGACGTGGATTGCGGTCGGGGACTTGCTGAACCAGTTTGGCGCTCAAGTCGTCGCCTACGATCAGCGGTCGCACGGTCGTTCCGAACGTGTCGACGTGGGCTTCGATTTTAGTACCTACTCGGCCGATCTGGAGGCGGTAGTCAGGGATGTGACCTCGGAGTCCCCTGTAACCGTCGGCCAGTCGTGGGGAGGAAACGTAGTCATTGATCATGCGGCACGTTATCGAACTCTGGCCTCCGTGGGAATCGACGGTGGTTTCATTCGACTCCGAGCTCGATTCGAAAGTTGGGAAGCTTGCGCTTCCCAAC
>JAOUMT010000059.1 GCA_029881355.1 Acidimicrobiia bacterium
GGCAATAATGGCCGCGACGTGCGTTCCGTGGCCTGCCTCAGGTCCATCGTCGAGAGGATCGGCATCAGGAGCCTCGGCAGTATTGGGCCACGTCGAACCCACGAAGTCATAGCCTCCGACGACCTTGGCCGTTGGGAACGTGCCCGGTTCGATGTTGCTGGGATCGTTGGCATTGTATTCGGCAACGCTGCCCGAGCCACCGAGGGCAGCATGGGTATAGTCGATCCCGGAGTCGAGGACCGCAACGGTTACCCCGGATCCGTCAACGCCGTTGTTCTGAACCTCGGTACCACCGATATAGGGAACGGTTTCGTCGAGATCTAGCTGATAGGTGCCAACCGGGGCAACCCGAGTGACTGCCGAGTCACCGGCAATGGCATCTAGCTTGGAGGCATCGACTTCGAGGAAGACCGCGTTCAAGACTTTGCTGACCCTGGCAAGAACCGTCGCGCCATCCTTCTCGGCGCGCTTGATGAAAGCGTCCTGCTGGCGGGCAATGTCCTTCAGCTGCTTGGTCGGGTTCGTGGTTTTCGATGCCGCCAGCGACAGTGTCGACAGGTGAACGATCACTCGTTGCGGTCCACTGGCCGCCCACAGGGTCGGCTCCAGCACGTCAGCGCCTGACGCGGTCATTGGCGTATCGAGTTTGAGATCAGACACCTGATCTGGAATCGGCCGATCCGACCGATCGATGCCCTCCTGCGCTGAGGCCGGGAAGGCCGTCATGACTAGCGCCAACGCGAGCACACTGACAAGAATCTTTCTTCTGAGCACGTGGATGTCCCCTCTCTCCGCCACCCCCGGTGGCTGTCGATACCTCTCCAACCGACCGCCAGGTCGGCAACGGCTCAACCATAGACCAATCAACACGGCAAATGTTCGGCCGATCGAAAGAAAATTCACAACCGAAGTCAATCGCGATACCGGCTGCTCAGAGTGGTAACAACTGGGTGTCAGACCCGGCTGTTCCAACCCAGTCAGTCGAAGGTGGCAAGAATCCGTTCCATCTCGTCGATTTCAGCAGCGGGCAAGCCGGCCAGGACCTCAGCCGGCGCTTGTACAAACACCGCCGTCGCTTGCGCCAGGGGCAAGTCCGGTGCGTCTGCCGCCGCCAGACTCGCGGCCATTTCAACCAAACCCCGACGCCGCACCTGGACGATCCACGCCTCCGCGACCAGATCGACATGAGGGCGGATCGGTTTCCGGTACCGGGCTTCCAGCTTCGTGGTGAAGTGCAACTTCTTTTCAAAGCGAAGCAGGCACCACGCCATAGCTTCGTCGAAGACCGTAGCGATGATGCCACCGTGAATCACCCCTCCGGTGCCGGTGTAGTCGTCACCGAGGTGGAAAGAAGTCCGCACCCGCAGGCCTACCTCTTCAAACGTCAGCCGCAACCCCTTGGGGTGGTTCGGGCTGCAGGCGAAACAGTTCCAGAATTCGAACGGCGCGAGTGGGGTACCCATAGAGCGAGGTTACCTGGAGCGAAACCTTGATGCGGCCCGCGGCGACGGTGTGGCCCACGTGAAAAGCCCCCTCACACCTTTGTCGCACGCGGCCGTATCTGGTGTTCAATGTACACGGTCTACGGCTCAACTTCTAGGGAGAATCCGCGATTTCAAGGCGCTCCGGACCGCGACCAGCCATGCCACAATAGGGACCGTGGTCGCCGAACGTGTTCCTGGTCTACCGATCGATGTCGTGGGGCCAGTCCGCGCAGAGGTCTTTGTCGTCACTCACGACGGTGTCCAGGCGCGGTTGACCGGACCGGATGGTCCCCACGCCTGGCATATTGAGACCGCCAACGCCGAGCACCCACTCGATCTCGTCAGAGCCATGGCCACCTCGACCATGAGCGACGTATTGCTTGTCCATTCGACATCATGGCGATGGGACCGCCAGGCCGTCGTTCTTACGTTCCTCGTCGTAGTCGAACCGTCCATCATCGGTCCGATGCGTTCGACCCCCATCGTTCGATCCGACCTCGCTCGCTCAACGGCCCACGAGGCACCGGCCGATATCGGATCAAACCAGATTCTCGAACACGCTCTGCGACACCTGGCCTGGTTGGCGAAAGAGGACCCGGTCGTCGCCGAAACGCTCAGCGAAGCGTGGATCACCGAACTGTCAACCTACGTCCCGAGCCCATTCCGGCAAATCGAATAGGAGAAACACCATGAACTACAAACTCGCTTGCGACTGTGGGTGGGAAACCGAGGGTCCCGAGGCCGAACTTGTCGAAGCCACCCAGGAACACGGTCGCAAGCTCCACAACATGGAACTGACCTTCCAGGAAGCGATGGCGATGGCCAAACCGGTCGAGGACGAATAACCACCAAACGGCTACTTGACAATGTACGTTCTGCGGTATATAAAAATCTAAGTGGTATCGACTCAGATCGTTCAAACGGAAAGGAGCCTGATCATGGCACGATTTGCAGACCCATTCACCGACTTCGAGCGCGCATTTGGCCGGCTCGATCGAACGTGGCCGACCGGCATGATGCCGATGGACGCCTATACACAGGACGACAACTTCTATCTGAAGTTCGATCTCCCCGGCGTCGACCTCGACCACATCGACATAAGCATCGAGAAGAACGTTCTGTCCGTCACGGTTGAGCGTCCGCACGAAAACACCGAGGGCGTGACCTGGGCCATGAGAGAACGTCCGACCGGACGGCACACCCGACAGGTTCGGATTGGCGACATGGTCGACGTCTCCCACGTTGACGCCGCCTACGACGACGGAGTCCTGACGGTGGTCATGCCGCTGAGCGAGGAGACCAAGCCACGGCGCATCGACGTCAACCGCAAGGTCCTTGAGGCTTCGAGCGCCTAGTTAGGCGCACAATTGTCCGGGTGGAGCGCTTCGGTGCGTTTCACCCGGACACAAGTCTTGGAGAAACGACCCGCCGGCTAATGGTTCGGCTTCGGCCCACCAGTTACCCCATGCCCTCGGAGCGCCCTCGATCCCCAAGTACGTATTCCGGGTAGTCGAAGGAACGGCGCAATGAGATACATGGCCGGTAACTCGTCAGCGATCGCCGTAGCCGCCTGCCAGTCCACGGCCGATCTTCCGTCCCGCTCCGTCGAAACCGACTCACCCCTTACGACGCTCATGACTTGAAGAACATCAAGCCGACGAACCAGCCGAGCGATTCCGTCTGGCGCAATCACTTGGCGCCTGGCTGCGCGCCGCGGAATGAACAACAGATAACTCGAAAGCATCATCGACGAGAATACAGTCAGTTGGAGGAACGGCTGCATCACAAACGGGATCACGCCGTGTAGCAGTACCCCGGCACCGACCGCCATGAAGCGCTTCTCGGGGTGCCAAAGGTAAACAGCCAGAAATGCTTCTACGACCACAGAAGAAATGGCCAAAACCATCAGTATTCGGGGGACGCGTAGCTGCTCAGGAAGTACCACCAACCCTCCGAGCTGCCCGGCAAGGACCCTCCCGGTCAAGTACTCCTCGTGGAGTTTGGTGAATGCCGCGAAAAAGTAGACGACTGAGATCTGCACCTTCATCAGAACCAACGGCCAAAGCAGCGAAGTGACCGGCTCCTTCATGCGTCGGAGGTCGAAAGACCAGGCACCGCCGGGCCGTGACAAGGTGAGAAGACCAACCAGTATGGTCAGCAAATACAGATGGTTGCTGTACCCCTGCTGATCGATCAGCAGTCCGGCAGCCATCGCGAACGTCAGGAGCGTTCCGCTGATCTGTGTTCTGTAACCAATCGCAAACGTGATGCCAGCCGTCAGCCAGACAATGACGATCGACAAAATCGCCAGGTCAGTCGGGGCAGGCATCCAGGTGACGTACGGGATCTTAACAACCGTCGGAAGAGCCAACGGACTCAAAATTCGATACGCCTCCAAACCGCGCGCCACTGCTATGACGCCCAACGCAATTCGCAACAGGGCCGGTAGCCTCACCGAAGTACGTTCTGAAACAAGATGCCGGAGCCGTTTCAACAGTCGTACACCACTTCCATGTTCTGAGTGACCACTTCGACCGTGACCACGTCAGGAACAACCAAACACAAATGCGGCGGGAGCGCCTTCCCATAGTCAACGTCTCCGCGCAGGTTCGCCGTGTAGGCGGCGGGGTCAATGATCGACTCGCTACCAGTGCTGTCCACCACGGTGAAGGTTGGCAGTGGTTTGACTTGACTAAACATTCGCCAACCAAAGCGGTCGGCTCCCGACGACAGCTGCATGAGAGGTAGCGCGATCATCGATGCCAAGACCAGCACAAAGAGAGCTGTGCGGGCTAACTCAGTCGCTTTCCAATTCATCTCGAACAAGCCTAAACCGCGCCGATCAGTCGGCCGTGGTACTCCCTCGACCCGTGGCTATCGACTCTCCGCTCGTCCCAGAACCAAGATCCTCTCGCCATTGATCGGGATCAACGCCGGCGAGGTGCAGTGCTGAAACGAGCTGGCCATCGGGATCCACCAGAAGAATCGCGTCGAGTACATGAGCCGACGTGACCATCGCTCGGCCGCCGGCCATGGCCAGACGCATCGCCGCGACTAGCTCCCGCTTGACGAGGTCGGAAATGGGCAATCTCCCACCTCCGGGGTCAGCCACTGGCCCAGTTTTCAACATTCCAGCGATCATCTTCGGCGAGATGTCATGGTGTGACAACAACCGGCTGACGTCACTTTCGTCTTGACCGAGGCAGGCAATCGCAAGGTGCACGGAGTCGACCGCTGCGGCCCCTGCCTGTTGCGCCTCGTTCTCGGCGCTCACCAGCACCGCTCTGGCTTCTGATGTAAACCTGTCGAACAAAAACCACTCCGTTCCGAACTCGAGGGTACTTCGCTGCCAGACAGATTCTGGCGATCTCAGCCGCGGTCGATGGACCAGGGCCGTGCACCTTCGGTATCCTGGTATGAACCCATGGAGGACCCGCATGAAGACTTTACGAGTTGCTCGCACCACCAAAGCCACACCCGACCAGCTTTGGAATGTCATAACCGACCTCGACCGATGGGCCGACCGAATCTCCGGCATTACCGACGTGACCCGCCTCGACGACGGTACCGACTTCGGAGTTGGCACCCGGTGGCGTGAGACCAGAATCATGTTCGGCAAAGCAGCCACCGAAGAGATGGAAGTGACGAAAATCGACGAAGGTCGTTCGTACACCGTCGAAGCCGGCGGACGCGGCGCCGACTACACCTCGGTCTGGGCCATCGAACCGAAGGGCGACGAGACCGAGCTCTCCATGACGTTCTCCGGTGAACCCACCAGCCTGATCGCCAGGATAATGGCGATGACACTCGGCAAGCTGTTCGAAGGCGCCACCCGTAAGGCAATGGAGAAGGACTTCGACGACATCCTCTCCGGACTGGCAGATTAACCGGGGCGAGCAGCCCATCGGTGAGGCAAGCGTCGCCCTAGACGAGGTCTGCGACGATCGCCCGGTGATCGGAACCGGCAACGTCGATGACTTTGACATCGGCGAGTTCGACGCCCCGAACCATGATGTGATCGATACGCAACAGCTTGAGGCTACCAGTGCCCCAGTTCCAGGTTCTCGTGGGCCTCGTACCGGATCGCCGTGCCCAATCCTTTACTCCGTCACGCAAGTGTTGCGTGACCATGCGGTAGGCAGGCCAGGCAGGTGACGAGTTCAAATCACCTACGAGCACCATGGGCTCGGTTCCCGCAAGCTCGTCGAGCAAAGCCCGGACCTGATGGCGGCGAAAGGCCACGTCTTTCAGGCCGACCGGATTGGCCAGGTGGACGGCTCCGATGATCACCGTTCGATCACCAACTTCGACCGGAGCAGTCAGCAGCGGCCGGAACGGTAACTCCGTGCGGGTCACGGCGATGGGACGGTTCCCGACCAGAGCGCACCCCTGAACGCCATCTGGGAAGGCCATGCCGTGGTCATACCGGTCCGCCAGCACGACGGCGGACGGTTGGGCTAACTCCTGAATGGCGACGAGGTCGGGAAGGTGCGCATCGAGCACCTCGGCGAACGCGTAGGCGGAAACGTTCGCATTAAAGAGATTGGCCGTCATGATGCGCATGGAGAGCGAGGACAGTAGCCGATACAGCAAGAGATCGAAGGCGACCCTCAGCCGGATATGGCAGCGGGCCGCGGATGCCGACTCTCCGATGCCAAGGCTCGCATCTCGATGGCAAGAATGGTGGCAATCACGACAAGCAGCGCACCGATCGCCAGCGAACCTGCCGCATCCCACCGCTACCGTGACCGGCCATGGTTTCCTCCTCGAGCAGTGAGAATCTTGGTCTGCGGGGGGAACCATAGCCAATCGTTTTTTGATCTAGTCGCCGGCGATGCCGAACACCAGGTCCCGTCGTCAGCGATGCCGACCCGGTATCCGATATCGCCGCCGAACTCTTTCATGGCCGCCACCTCTTGTCCGGTCAGGACGCCAGCGTCGAGCAGGACCCGCCAGTCGGCATCGCATTCGGACTGGCTACGGCGGGCCAGATCCATCCATCGGTCGTCCGGGCCGGAGCGACCGAAGTGACCTCGGGAAGACTGTTGCCGGTGTCGGATCAGGAGGGGGCATTGCCCAAGACGCTTCAGAGCGAGCGTTCGTTCGCCCATTTCAAGAAATTTCTTGGCGGTGCGCAAATCGTCATGGGCGGGACTCGCTTTACTCGCGCCAACCCGGCTGTGTAACCTCGCCAGACGGGCAACGTATCGGGTCATGCGATGCGGGAGGCAAGTAATGAGTCGTGTACGAATCGTCGTGGTCATTCTGATCCTGCTGGTCGGCTTAGCCGCAGCGGGACCGGCAGCCGGCGCCGCCATCTCGGTGCCGCCCGGTGGAAGCTTTTTCGACGATGACGGGAACATTTTTGAATCCGACATCGAGGCCCTGGCCGCCGAGGGAGTCACAAGGGGCTGTAACACTGAACAGACGTCTTTCTGCCCCAACCGCAGCGTCACCCGGGGCCAAATGGCCGCCTTTCTGGTTCGTGCCCTGGAACTCACCGACCAGGACCCGGCAATCGACTTCACCGACGACGACGAGTCGATCTTCGAGAACGATATTGAGAAGCTGGCCACCGCCGGCATCACCAAAGGATGCAACAAGGCCCAAACCACTTTCTGTCCGAATCGTCCGGTGACCAGGGGCGAGATGGCCGCGTTTCTGGTTCGGGCCCTGAAACTCACAGACCAGGACCCGGCGATCGACTTCACCGACGACGACGGTTCGCTGTTCGAAAACGACATCGAAAAGCTCGCCACGGCAGGGATCACAAAGGGGTGCGGGAACGCCAACACTTTCTGCCCTCTCAACAATGTCACCCGGGGCCAGATGGCTGCCTTCCTGACCCGTGGCCTTGGCTACGAACGACCGACCGTAGCGCCTCGACCTGAGACCACCAACGGGCCGGTACTCGACACGGCCAGCCCATATGACACCGACACCGGATATTGCGATGCCTCCGACGGAGAAGTCTGCCTGACGTCGGTTGCTCTCAATCAGGGCGAGTTCTACCTCTTTGAATACTGGTTCGCGGACAATTGGTCATCACTTCCGACCAGCGTCAAGAATGATTTTCTCAGCAACAAGATCCGAGTAGAGGCGTACTTGAACGGCGGCCAACTGTCGCTTGTGGAATCGACCGTCCTCGAAGAGGACACGATGTTCAAGGACTACACCTTTCAGTTCCCCGACTGGTTGACAGGAATCCACCGTGTCGAAGTCAACTACTTCAACGACACTGAAAACTACGAGTCGACGATCATCGTCACGATGAGCATTACCTCCCTCAGTTCATCGAACCAAGCGCCTTCCGTACCTGGCGGACTTGTCCGGCACGGCGGCCGACTGGGGTTTGAATCGAAGTAGCGACCTGTCGAAATGGGGACTCGGGGATCGTCGTAGGGTGTAACTGTCCCCATTAGACGGAGTTGCTATGTCACTCACTGAGGCCATTTCCAAAGCTGCCGATGCGGCGAAAGCAGTTGTAGCCGGCATTACCCCGGACCAACTTGAACTCCCTACGCCGTGCACGGACTGGGATGTCCGGGCACTCGGCAATCACCTCACCGGTTTCCTCCCCTATTCGGCGAACGCTGCCCGAAAGGGCCCGGCCCTCGAGGGTGAAGCGCCGGACTTCACGGCTGAGGGCTGGTCCGACACATTCAGCGGGCTGGCGGCAGATCTCGTCGCAGCCTGGTCCGAGGACGGCGTCATGGAGGGCGAAACGGCCTTCGGTCCCGGAATGCTCCCAGCCGAGTACGCAGCCGGCATCACGTTGATGGAACTGACGGTGCACGGGTGGGATCTGGCGAAAGCAACCGGACAGGAGCTGGTCCTCGATCCCGCAACCGCCGAACTTGCCGCGCAGGTCACCGCGCAGGCGGCGGCCGGGGGCAAAGACACGGGGCTCTTCGGGCCACCGGTTGAAGCAGCAGAGCACTTCGACGAGTTCCAGAAATCACTGGCGGCGTCGGGGCGCACACCGACCTAGGTAACCGCTCATTTCTGTCAACTGAGGTCCAGTGGGCGTTCCGGGCGGTGTACGCTGCAGGACGCTCACTGGGGCCTCAGCCTTGACGGACATCTCACTACCGCTGACATCACCTGCCTGGGTGTTTCTGACCATCTTCCTGGTCACACTCGTCATGCCGATCATCGCCGAGCGACTGCGGCTACCGGGCGTGCTGGGACTGGTTCTCGGGGGGCTACTAGTCGGCCCACAAGGCCTCGGTTTGCTCGAGCTGCCGGGCCTCGTGTCACAGCTCGGCGGGTTCGGGATCCTGTACCTCATGTTCCTGGCCGGGCTGGAGCTCGATCTTGACGTCCTCGCCAGAGACAAGCAACACGCCGTGGTGTTTGGAATCCTGACGTTCTTGCTTCCCATCTCGGTGGGCATCGCAACGAACGTGGCCTTCGGGTTCGGCGTGGCGGCAGCCATTCTCGTCGGATCGTTCTGGGCGTCGCACACGCCGGTTGTATACCCCACGATTCGTCGCCATGGTCTGGCAAGCGAACCGGCGGTGACCGCCACCCTCGGCGCAACCATC
Source organism: Acidimicrobiia bacterium (assembly GCA_029881355.1). GTDB lineage: Bacteria > Actinomycetota > Acidimicrobiia > Spongiisociales > JAENVV01 > JAENVV01. The sequence goes on from JAOUMT010000059.1 coordinate 9,032, forward strand.
ATTACCAATACCCTGGCGCTCATGGTCCTGGCCGTCGTGGTCGCTGTCGAGGCGTCAAGCCGACCACCAGTCCTCATCGGATTGCAGCTCCTCGCGGGATTCATCGTCCTCGGCGTCGTCGCCTTCGTCCTCGTTCCGAAAGTGACGTTGTGGTTCTTTCGAGGTCTCGGCCAAGACGGGATTCTCCGGTTCCTCTTCGTAATGGTGGTTCTGCTCGGCGTATCGGTCGTCGCCGACCTCGGTGGCACGGAACCGATCGTCGGGGCGTTCTTCGCCGGCCTGGCGCTGAATCGCCTGGTTCCCAACACCGGATTCCTCATGAGCCGAATCGAATTCGTCGGATCGGCAATCCTCATACCGATGTTCCTCGTGTCGGTCGGCATGCTGGTGGACCTTTCAAAAGTCACCGACCCTCGCACGCTGACCCTGGCAGCCGCCTTCACAATCGTCACGATCACGACCAAATACGGAGCGGCCTGGATCATTGGCCGAATGTTCGGATTCGACCAACCACGGGTCGAGGTGATGTTCTCGCTATCCGTTGCGCAGGCTGCTGCAACATTGGCCGCCGCGATCGTGGGCCTTCGGGCAGGCATCATCGATGAGACCATCGTGAACGCGACGTTACTCGTGGTCCTGATCACCGTGATCGTCGCGTCGTGGTCGGCCGGGCGCGCCTCGGACCGGATACCGTCTGCGATTTCGGCTGCCCCGTCCAAACTGGGTCGCAAGATTCTGGTCCCGGTAGCCCGACGGGACGGCACCGACCAGTTGATCGAAATGGCCTTGATGCTGGCCCGTTCCGATGGTGGCACGGTGGTACCGCTCCACGTCGTAACCACACGCGACACCACCGCCGTTGACCAGGGTCGAAGCGTGCAGCTTGCCGCAGAACGATACATTTCCAGCCACGGCGCAGAGTCCACCGGCCTGGTGCGAATCGACGCTTCCATTGTCCGAGGGATCTCGAATTCATCTTTGGAAACGCAGGCTTCTGTCGTGCTCGTAGGGTGGACCGAAACCTCCGCGACGCGTCGGACGGTGCTCGGCTCAGTGGTCGACGACGTTGTCAGCCGGGTGCCGGCCCCGGTCATAGTGGCCCATCTCCCTCATCTGAATTTTGACCGCGTCCTCGTCGAGGAGGTCAAAGGAGCCTCTCCCGTCGAAATCGGCGCTGCCCGGGACCTGGCCATCCGGATCGGCCGTGCCTATGCGACCAAGGTCGCAGCCTGGTGGATTCACGGCCCTGGGAAAGTGGAATCGCCGCTCCCCAGGGACAACCAGATTCGAGAAGGAGACCTGGTCGTGCTTGCTGCGCCAGGCGGCCCCGACTTCACCCGCAGTATCGCCGACCACGTCGCGGCTGCTCCCGAACGGCCGATCCTGGCGATCCGAACGTACGCGGAGCGCCCGCACGGGTTCATCGAGATGTCAGAACTCTTTCGGGACTGAGCCCCGCCTAAACGTGACCGGGTGGCTGCGGGATCTGCGACAAGGCGGCCCGGCGAGCCGCCACGATCTCGTCGGCAATCTGATCAAGACTGTCCATCAGCCACAGGTAGGCGGCTTCGCCCGGTCGGAAGTCGGCCTTGGCCATACCCTGGATCCGTCCCTGCTCCTGAAGGCTTTTTACTTGCCGGAAGTTGTCGGCCGGTTCAGTCGTGTACACGCCGAGCGTCTTGCCACCGTTTGCATTCAAAATGGAAAAGACCGGCACGTCTGAAGGCCCGTCGGCGATATACACCATGTGGCGCATAGGGACCCGCCGTTGTTCCTCGGGCATCCGACTGTTCACATTGATCGACGGATTCTTGTTGACCCCCTTGCTGATCTCGAAGATCGCTTTAGTCTTGGCTGTGTTGTCCATTGTGTACCCGAGTCCACTGATGGGAACGTCGGGTGCGGCCACGTCAAGCTGACCCAAATAGCCTGGTTGGGCCGGCTGCTCAATGAAGTCATTTGCCCAGACACCGTCGATCTGGTCGGCGATCTTGTTGCCAAGGATCATGGGGACGATCCCGGTGGATACGACGTAATGCTCGACCGAGATCCCTTCCTTGAGATAGACCGGGTTGTCAACAACGTGCTGACGAGTCAAAGCGAAAAACTCGGGGATGCCAGGTGCGGTCTCGACCCGCCCGCCGAGTTCAGCCAGCTTGGAGCGGGTCAAGCCGGGAAAGAGACCATTCTCAACATAGGTAATCATGTGACTCAGATAGACGAGATCACGCGAGGCTCGGACCCCTCGGGCCGCGTAATAGTCGACCAGGCCGTCAACTTCGGCCCAGAACTCTCGCGGATCGACGTCGTACTCACCGAAAATCGGATCTTGTTGATTGCCCGGGATGAGCGTGCGGTCGTAATCCCATACAAAAGCGATGACGTTCTGCACATACAGCGGCGGAGGCATGGGATCAGGCTACGACAGCCGGACGCCGAACGCTAGGGAACCTCGACCCGGCCGAACCAGATCCGGTTCGCCTCGGTCCACCACGGCTGCAGCTCGACGTTGTGAAACCTGCCCCGAAGCACCCGATGAGCGACGCCGATCAACTCGGCTGGGATCACGACAACAACATTCCAAACCTCGGCGATCTGGCCGACATAGCCGATTGCGCCCTCGATCGAGTCCACGTCGTCGAGAATGATCTCGGCCGTGTCTGCATCAGAAAACACGGTCACAAACGGGTGGTCCTTGATGATGACCGACGAGCCATGGGCCGAATAGGCGTCGGCACAGGCCAACGCCGCCACAGGAAGTAGATCGGTGTTCGTCGCCAATGCCATGGGCCGTCTCCTTGAATTACAGCGCTGTCATTCTAGCGCCGTCGACCAGCCGGGTCAGCTTGGCGTACACTCGCCGTCCAATGCGCCATGCCATTCTGCTCCGCTCGGTCGCCCGACTGCTCACAGAAGGTGAATCGCTCGTGGACGCCGCCTACATGTGGCGGCGCCACCCCCACATGCTCTGGTATGGCGGGGCGGCCTTCACATTATTGGTCGCAGTAGCGGCCTCGGTCGGCTGGCAAGACTGGCCCGCCAGGATCGGTTTCGGAACGGCCGCAGCAGCCATCGCCGTCTACTCCACAACCGAGTATCGGGTGCTGGCCAGAACTCCATCACAGCTCGTCCTGTTCCGGGCGTCGCGGATCCGCCAGGTAGCCCGCTCGGTTATCGACTACTACCCGGCTACCACTCCCATTGAAATGGTCGACGGCAACATGCTGGCTACTTCGTGGAGTTTCTCGGGAGTTTCATATACGGTCCCGAAGAGCTCCGAACGTTCCATCCGGCTGATCGCCACCTATTGAGATACAACCCTCGACGTGTCCGGGTCACATACATACGGACGCCGAGATCGATCGATCTGTGCGACGAATTGATCGATCTCCTCGCCGGCTGTCACCCACGTCGAGCCTCCACCGGCCGTGACCGCAAACACCATTCCAAGCAACCGGCCTTCCTGGTCATAGACACCGGCGCCACTGTCCCCGTCCGCCGTGGGTGCCTCGATCTCGTAGCCGCGCCGACTGGACCGCTCGGCGCCAAGCACCTCTTCAATGCTGAGGCTGGCGTACTGACGGACGACCAGATCGACAGTGCCCGAAGTCGAGCCGCCCACTACTTGGCCCGAATCACCGACTTGCGCCCTCCCGATCAATGGCCGGTCCACGTCAATTATCGGGACCGTCAGGGCAGCCAGGTCGCGGAACGTATCAATGGCGAATACTTCAGCTGCAGCACGGGAACCATCTCGATAGGTAACTTCCACGCCTCCCGATCGAATGACCAGGTGGGCGGTCGTCAAGACCAATCCGTCGTCAAACACGAACCCGGAACCAGAAGTGTCTGACGAAGCGCCACATCCATCCACGGCGAGATGGACCGCCCGGTCAGCGGGCGTCAGGGCCGTTTGCGTGCCGCCAGAGCAAGCAGCGGCCAACCCCACGACAAGGAAAAAACCGACCCTCACCGGCCACGGCTCGGTTGGTGCTGGTACCGTCACTGCCCAGGCATCCTAGATGTCCGACACGCGATAACACGCCACAGAATCTGAAGATACGCCGTTGCAGAGGAGGCCGATTTGAGCGATACGCCCGAGCCGGACGTGACGACGATTGCCGAGAGCCTGCTCGAGAGTCTCGAGTACCGCGACGATGCCTCAGAGATCGTTGAAATCCCGAGCGGTATTCTCGGTGTCCTTCACTACGTTCGGGCGGGCATATCCCGGCTAACCACGATCAGCGGGAAAATCGCATGGATCTTGGTTTGGGTCGTTTTCGTGCTGGGCCTTTTCAACGTGATCACCCGCTATGCAGGCAGGTTCATCCAGCAAGACATCATTATTGGCGAGATATTCGACTTGCAATGGATGTTGTTCGGCGCGCTTTTCTTGCTCGCCTTCAACTACGGACTCCGCGAAGCCGTCAATCCTCGAATTGACTTCTGGTGGGCGAATTTCTCAGACAAGCGCAAAGCATTTATCGATCTCGTGATCCACGTAACCATGTTCTTGCCGTTCCTGTGGTTGGGGATTCGTTTGCTGTGGCCCTACGCCATGTCAGGCCTGGGTCGGAAGTTTGATGGAAGTTGGTCGACCTGGAAGGTTTGGACGATTTGGGAGCAGTCCGGCGACGCCGGTGGATTGCCGCGTGGACCGATCAAATTCCTCATGTTGGTAGGTTTCGTGCTCTTTGCCCTCCAGCTCGTCGCCGAGATCATCAAGACCATCATGGTGCTCGCCGGGCGCACGGACCTGGCCACTATCGCGAAGCCCAAAGCCCCGGTTCGGATCGAATAGTGGATCTCGGAGTCGCACTCTCGCTAATCATGTTCGTCGTGTTTATCGCGATGATCTTGATCGGCTACAACGTCGCATTCTCTTTCGCTTCGACGGCTCTACTCTTCTCGTTCCTAGGGGATCTGCTCGACGTTTTCGATCCTGCGGTTCTGGCGACGCTTCCATCCCGATGGTTTGGGGCCGTGTCCGATCCCACCCTGTTGGCCATCCCGTTTTTTGTCCTCATGGGGGCCATCCTTGAGCGGTCGGGGCTCGCCGAACGATTGCTCAGCGCCATCGGGATGTTGCTCGGACCCATCAAAGGCGGCGTGGCGGCAGCTGTGATCCTGGTGGGCACGCTCCTCGCTGCCGCCACCGGCGTGGTTGCAGCCACCGTCATCGTCATGGGGCTCCTGTCGCTCCCGACCATGGTCCGCCTGGGGTACGACCACAAACTCGCGACTGGGACAATCACCGCGTCCGGAACTCTGGCACAGCTCATCCCGCCCAGCCTCGTGCTCATCCTGCTGGCCCAACAGATGCGGGTCGGGATCATCGGCCTATTTGCCGGCGCACTTATTCCCGGCTTAATGCTCAGTGGGATGTATGCGGCCTATGCCATCGCCATCTCATACGCTCGACCCGGAGTTGGGCCAGCCATGCCCAAGTCGGAACGAACGCTGAGCGGACGAGTGCTCGCCCTCGAAATCCTGTTTTCGGTTGTGCCGATCATCGCTCTGATCTTGGCGGTCCTCGTTTCGATCTTCCTCGGAATCGCCACCCCATCGGAATCAGGAGCCGTCGGGGTGGCCGGCGCCCTGATCCTGGCCGGACTGAGCTATCAATTCGACAAGATCCTGGTCAAGCGAGGCGCCACCCACATCACGCCCCGTTGGCGACTCACGGCCAAAACACTCCGAGAGGCCGGCAAGTCGACCGCCAACATCAGCATCCTCGTGATGACGTTGCTGTTCGCCTCGTCATTCTTCAGCCTCATGTTCCTTCAACTCGGAGGATCTGACCAGGTCGCCGACTGGCTGGCCAGCGTTGGTGGAGGAAAGATGGGCTTCGTGATCGTTTCGATGATCGCCGTATTCCTGCTCGGCATCAATCTCGAATTCCTGGAGATCACTTTCATTGTGGTGCCGATCTTTGTCCCGGCCATGGACCTGCTCGGTTTTACCAACATTGAGAGAATCTGGTTCACGGTTCTCATGGCCGTCAACCTGAACATGGCTTTCATCTCGCCACCGGTCGGTTTTTCGCTCTTCTACCTGCAAAGCGTTGCCCCGCCCGAAGTCAAGACTTCCGACATCCACAAGGGTGCCATACCATTCATGGTGCTCCAGGGAGTGGCCTTGGTATTGTTGGTCGCGTTCCCCGGGATCATCGACTTCTCATTCGACTTCTTCACGCCATCGTCAACCTGAGCTAGCCACTAGGAGGAGCAATAATGATCGACCGAATCGACGACACCGACGGCACCTTGGATCGCCGGAGTTTCATAAAGAAGGCCGGCTACGGCGCAGCCGGATTCGCGGCAGCGGGAGCAATGCTCGCCGCGTGTACACCCAGCGACGATGAAGCCAGCAACACGACTGCCGGCACCGGGACCACACTCCAGGACGACATTACCGACATCACGGAAGTGATTCTCTCGCAATCGGACCTGCCGGAAATC
>JAOUMT010000236.1 GCA_029881355.1 Acidimicrobiia bacterium
GATGTCCATTACCGCCAATGGGGTGTGGGCTGCAGTGGTTGGCCTGTGGGCGGGATGGGCCACGCTGCTCGAACTTGGAACCGCTGCCAGATCTGCCTACCTGGTGGTGCTGGGCGTGTTCGTTGTCGCGTCGCTGGCGATGGGGGTTTGGTGGTTCGTTGGAGGGGTTGGCGAACGCCGACTCACCGCCGTATTGGATAGGCGATTCGCCGGTTTGCCGGGGACTTAGCCGTTGGCGGCGGCCACGGCCGCGTTGAATCCTTCGACCTGGCTTTTGAGGTCGGCCAGGGCTGCGGCTCGCGCCTCTCCGGTGTCCGATGATTGGAGTCCGGCCAGAATGTCGATCGTCGCTTGTACGACCGAGTCCGCTCGCCCGGCGAGTTCAGTGCTGAGTGCGGTCAGTTCGACGTCCGATTCAGGGGCGACGGTCGCCTTGACGTCGGCGGCCCACGAAACGAAGCTCGGATTGATGGTGTCCCGAATATTGTCACGGGCGGCGGCATAGGCGACCGTGCGGGCATCGAAGTCGTCGTTGGTCTGGAGCATGGTCGTGTAGAGCGCCGTCAGGTTGGCGTCAAGTTCGGTGATTCGCTCCAGGTAGGCGATTGATTCGGCATCCACCACGACTCCGGTTGACTGGGTGGTTGGGGGGATCGATGAGCCCGTGTCAGGTTGGGTGGTGTCTGTTGAGCCAATTCCGATGGGGTCGATGTCGGTCGGCTGCGTGTTGTCGCGGATGTTGCCGACAAAGACATACGTGAAGATCACCATGCCGATGATCACGAGCGGGAGAATCCACCGCCCGGGCTTGGGGTCTGCTTTTGTGGTCGTCATGCGGGTTGAACGATAGCCGACTGCCGTTCGGTTCCCGTTGAACCTCTTGAAACATTCGCGTGATTGTCGTACGTTCGAGCCCTCCTGCCCTTCCCCGCCTGCTTTGGGAGTCGCCCATGCAACCGATAGATGACGGGGAACGAGTCGAGTTTGTGCCATGGGAACAACTGCGCCCGCGCCAGCGTCCCACGGTGACTGCCCAACAACGATTCCTGGCGATCGCCGGGGCAGTTTGTGTCGCTCTGGTGGTCGCCGGGTGGTGGTGGTCGAATCGGCCGGATCCTGCGCCGGTCGCCTCGGAATCCACTCCGGTGGCGACTCAGGCTGGGACCCCAGTGCCACTGGCCTCTACAACCACCTTGGCGGTGACCGTTCCGGTTACGGAAGCCGATCTTCGGGCGTCCGCACCGGCATCGCCTGAGCTAGAGATTGCCGCGATCGCCTCCGAGTATCTCCGGGCCTACCTATCGGAAAGTACGCCAGAGATCCACCCCTACGGCACGGCTACTACACCGACATACGTGGAGTGGATCGGGGTGATCTCGGCCGACGTGACCGATGAACTTCAGCGGTGGCTGGTGACGATGCGAGTGGGTCTTTTGGAACTCGGGGACGATCCCCGTCGCCTGCCAGTCAGCGAGTATTCGGTGTTCGTTTCGATGAAGGATGGCTCGGCCGTCGTTAGCGTTCCGATTCGCAGAGCCGGGACGCGCCCCGATCCGGTCGTGGTGCAACATGAGTCGCTGACGGACGTGCCTTCGACGATTCTCGAGGCCGCAGCCATCGGGCCCGAAGAGGAGATCCTGGGTGGTTGGGAAGCGGCCGGTAGGTGGTACGTGATGGTTCTCGACGAACGCGGCCTACCCGTCGCCGTCGAAGTCAGCACTCCCTAGGCGGACTCGCTAGGTGTCGTAATGAGCGGCGAGCAGAGCTTCAGCCGCCGGGGCGATGACGCTCCAATCGCCCTCAGGGTCTTTGTTGAGGGTGACGAAGTCGGCAGTCATGAAGCAGGAACTTACGCCAGGAATGCCGAGCAGTCCCTCGGCCAACTCGTTTCCGTCGGTCCGACCCGGCAAAAACGTCTGCGGTCCGCCGACCGGCACTCCGACAGTGAACTTCAACGCGTTTGGATTTGGAGTGTTCTCGATGACTACGGGCATGTCGCCAGCTTAGTGGCGCGTACCAGTGCCCGGCCCGACTCTTCCGAACTCCGACGGTGAGACCTCGCGGTTGAGCGCTGGTCGCATCGGCTTCTCGAATCTATCCGAGTCGTCGGGCTTAATGACCGCAATTACCCCGTGGCTTCGCGGCTACCGCAGTCCTGTTACGGTGTCGCGCCTACTTATAGCCGGTCGCAGGAGGAGCAAGCGTGGATAACACCATCAGCACACGGATCAGAGCTGACCGTCGGGGAGTGTTGTCATCGCTGTGGATCTTCGTCTTGTTCAACATGCTCTTCCGTGACATTCATGAGTTCGCACGTCCAGGCTGGATCGAAGAACTCATGACGATGGAAGTTGCCGAAGGGCTGTTACTCGTATCGGGAATGGTGCTAAGCCTGTTTATCTCGATGATCGTGCTGAGCCGGGTGTTGCCATTTAGGGCAGCTCGCTGGGCAAACCTTGCTGTTTCCGTGCTGGCGATCGCGGCGATGCTCGCGAATCTCCCGGGGGACCTCGACGACACCTGGTTCTTTGCCATCGAAATCCTCGCCCTGCTCGCCGTCATCGGTATTGCCTGGACGTGGCGGGCGGACCCGGCTGAGCGCAGCCTTGATCCGGTTATAACCAACAAGACCTAATAGTCTCCGGGGTACTGATTCTGGGGCCGGGTCGTCGGCGGGCGGAAGCTCGCTTCACGGCCAGTGCTAAACGGGTTCGGGGTGGTCAAAGCTCTCGTGATCGACCAAGACCTGTCCGTCGTCGCCGATGATCAACCGCGGTTCGATGCGAGGGCGAGCGAAGTCGAGAGCTGTGCCGGCGACCACGATGGAAGTTGTGCTGGGATACCCAGCCAGCTTCTGGAGATTCATGCGGGTGGGCAAGATGATCGATACCGATCCTGATTTTGCTGCCTGCAACGCCATAACAGGGCGTGCCCATCGTGAATTGGTTGTTTCAATGTTGTCGTGCACGGCCACCTGGCTCTCCGGCAGCGTGGCTACGAAGAATTTGGTGTCGAACCGTCGGTGTACCCCCATCGGCGTGACCCACCATGACCACCAGACCAGCGCCGTCAGGTCGAGTCGGAGGCGTTCGTCGGCCAGCCACCCGGACCAGTCCCACTTGCTGTTCCGATCCGCCAGCTTGCTTCTGGCGGCCAGGTAGGAGTCGCTGCGGAGGTCGGCTGCGGTGACCGGACCGGTTGTTCGATGGGCGAGCAATACTCCAGATTCTTCGAAGGTTTCGCGGATGGCTGCGACGCACAACGCAGTGGCCGAGCCGTCACCCACGTGCTCTGCAAGAGCCGCCGGTGGGTGCCCGGCCAGAGCTGATGGCGGCAACCATGCGTCGGCCTCGTCGACTTTGCCACCGGGGAATACCCACGCTCCGCCGACGAAGTCTGAGTCGATGTGTCGCTCAAGCAAAAAAACCTCAACCGAAGCACGGTCGCGCACGAGCATGACGGTTGCCGCTTCTATGGCTGGTTGAGTTGATTGGTCGACCCGCAAAGGTGACCTCCAGGGAACACGACGGTAGCGCTTTCGGTTGATACTGCCATGAGTGGTCCCAATCCGATAGCTGTGGCCTGGTCGGTCGCCAACGTCTTGCTGCGCGTCCGCGAACCAGCCTGGCGGGTGGCGCCCGATAATCTCGTCCCGGTCGATCAGGCGTACCTGGCCGGGGTGCTATCTCGACTTGCCGAATCTGGAATACGAGCGCTGCGGTCCGGATCGGATGATCTCGATGTTTATCTGAGCGAACTGTCAGAAGTCGACCCCGACAGTTTGTCGAGGGATGCTGCCCTGGCCTTTTGGATCAATATGTATAACGGTGGAGCCCTCCGTCTTGCCGCCCGGGCTGGTGAACTGGGCGCAGAGTCGGTCCTACGGATCCCCGGTGGCTTCAGCGCTCCCTTCGTGCACATCCGTGGTGAAGCGCTGTCCCTCGATGGTATTGAACACGGGAAGATTCGTCGGTTCGGCGATCCCCGGGTACACGGGGCTCTTGTCTGTGGATCGGTGTCGTGTCCGACGCTGCGGCCGACTCCCTATACGGGCGCTGGATTGGATCAGGAGCTCGATGATCAAATGCGTATGTTCATGAGCGGGGGTGGAGCGCTGCGGGTTGGCGACGACCTGGCTGTGTCACGC
>JAOUMT010000237.1 GCA_029881355.1 Acidimicrobiia bacterium
CGTCTTCGACAGGTCATAGGTGACGCCGTTCGACACACCGAGGTGCAGGAACGGTCGACTCGACCCTGCTGGCTGGCACTGCTGCTGCAGAACCGACTTGATCTGAGCTCCGGTCATGGCGTACGTTACCAGCGTGTTGCCGAACGGCTGGAACGTGAACGCCTCGCCGAACGTGACGATACCGTCGCCCTCTGTACCTGACTGGGCGAATTTAAGGTCCGACCTCACGCCGCCCGGGTTCATGAAGGCCATCTGCGCCCCATTGAACGATGTTGCCCAAGCTTGGGCATCAGCCACCAGGTTGCCGGCTGGCGACTCAACACCGCGGTCGGATCCAGGTGGGTTGCCACCTCGATTGATGTCAGCGGTAATCGAGCCAACCGGTGTGTTGCCTGCTGCATCGAACAGTGGCTGCCACTTGTCGATGATGGCAGTGACGGCTGGGTCCGGTGTGATGTCTGCCCGGATCACCGCATGGTTCGTCGAGACGCTCAAGTCACGACGGATGTCGTTGGTGCGCTTGTCGATGACGAGATCGAGTTCGGAAACGACCCGACCGTATGAGTAGGCGCTCGTGACAATCCGGTCTTGGCCCGCCGAGTCGGCCAGAAGGCAGTTGTATGGCAGGTGCGTGTGGCCAGTGATGACGACGTCGATGGCAGGACTGAGGGCATCGTTTATGGCCACGATCGGCCCGGAGATCCCGACGCATGCGTCGACGTCACCTGGGGGAGGTGTTTGCGAGCCGCCCTCATGGAGAAGCACCACGATCGCGTCAACACCTTGTGCCTTCAGGATCGGAACCAGAGCGTTGGCGGTTTCTGCCTCGTCGAGGAAGTCCCATCCCTGGATTCCGGCTGCGGCAACCAGCGTGTCGGTGGCCTCAAGGGTCATTCCGATGAAGCCGATCTTGACGCTTTCGAACTGCTTGATCCAGTATGGAGGGAGTGGGGTGTTGCCGTCGACGTCAACAGTGTTGGCTGCCAGCCACTGGAAGTTGGCGCCGGCAAAGGGCATGCTGGGGAAGTAGCAGCCGTCCACCGGGTGACAGCCGCCGTTCTGCAAGCGGAGCAGTTCGGTGACGCCTTCGTCGAACTCGTGGTTGCCGACGCTGGAAACATCAAGTCCCATGGCGTTGAGCGACTCAACCGACGGTTCGTCATGGAAGAGCCCTGAGAACGCCGGAGATCCACCTACGAGGTCTCCGGCTGCGACGGTCAAGCTGTATTTGTTGCCGGCACGCAGACTCTTCAATGCGGCCGATAGGTACTCGCCGCCTCCGGCGGCTGCGCCATCTACAACAACGGCGGCGTCGGGTGTGACGTGACCGTGATAATCATTGAATGCAAGCAGCTGAATCTGCACGAGTTGCCCGGGCGGGTCGTTCTTCTTGGCGGCGTCGGCCGGTGCCGCCAGCGCACCAAGCGAGGCCAAGGCGGTTACAAGTGCAACAAGAAGGGCTACGGTCCTTCGCTGCTTACCGACGGCGTCGACGCCGCCAGTGTTGATAGTAGAAACAGACATCTGTTTTCTTCTCCTCCCATGGCAAAAGGTGCCCGCTGAACGACGCGGGCTGAATGCCACTGTTTCTAGCATGTCACACACCGTGGTTGCCGTTTCGAACCGAATTATTGTGTTTTCTTGTTCACTGTCGGCGTTGTTGGCGAAACGGCCTTGCCAACAAAGACCTTCCCAAGCCCACCGGGCGGCATGGCGGCGTCGGTTGTCGGATTTAGTGAGGCTCCGACGAAACGAGATCCTCAATCTCCGGATCGGTGCTGAGGATCTGGTGGATCGCCTCGGTGAGACGGGCTAGCTCGGTGGTGACGTCTATCTTCTTGAAACCCTTTCGAACTTGGGGCGTGCTCGGGTCGGTGAAGCACAAGAACTCGTTGTCGTCGCCGTTCTGATGCCCGCAGCAGATCGCCAGTCGAAAGCGTTCATTGCGGACGGGAAGATACCAGCCCCAATCTTCGGCGATCGGGGCTTCGGTCTCGATGCCCGCCGCCGCCAGCTTCTCGACAAAGTATTCGGCGAGCCGTCGACCCCATACCCCCGGATTGATCTCGTCCTCCTCGCCGTCGTACGGCGGGAACTTGGCGGAGCGAAACTCGAACTGAGTGTTCATCGCCGCTAACCGAACAGGGGTTGCAGGTGGTCGTTGAGGAATACCCCATTTGGATCGAACCGACGGCGCACCTCCAGGAAGTTCTCGTAACGCGGGAACAGGCGGGCCAAACGATCGGCGGTCATGAAGTGGAGCTTGCCCCAGTGGGGACGACCACCGAACTCGGCGAAGAGGCTGTCGCAAGCACGCAGATACGGCCAGTATGCGGCACCGGGTTGGCCCGATATCGATACGACGAGATTCTCACGGTGATAGTTCGGGCTCATCCAGGCGTCTTCGGCGGCGACCAACCGGATTTCGAGCGGATAAATGCTCAACGGATGCCAGCGGAGCATGAGACGCCGCATCTCGACGAGGATGTCGCGCCATCGCTCCAGGGGCAAGAAGTACTCAACCTCGTGGAAGTTGGGGTCATAAACCATGGGGTAGATCCGGTAAGCACGATCGATCCGCTCGTTTGGTTCGAGCTCGATCGTGTCCGTTGGGTCGACCTCCAGGTAGCGCTTCACCACGCAATCGTCGGCACCTGCCCCCGCCAGGTTGTAGAGGCGGGCCGACTCGTCCGTTGGCATCCAGAACAGGCCGTAGTGTCGGTAGCTGTCGATGTCGTGTTCGAACGTCTCCAGGACCTGGTCGAACGGCATGATGTCAGTTCGGGCGTGCAAGTGATAGGCGGGGGCGACCTTAATACTCAGCTCGGTCAAGATGCCAAGCAAGCCGATTGACGTTTGCAGGGCAGCCAGGTGATCGGGGTGGCTCTGTCGGGTCACTTCTACGAGTTGTCCGGTTCCGTCGACCAGCTTGGCGCCTTCGAGAGTTGCCGAAAATGAAGGAAACCGGCGCCCGGATCCATGAGTAGCGGTGGCGACGGAGCCGGCGATGGACTGCGTGTCGATGTCACCCTGATTGGCGAGAGCCAGACCGTGTTCCCACAACGGTTCGCCAAAGTCACCAATGGTTGTCTTCGGCAACGCCCGAACCAGCTGTTGGGCTGCATCAACGTCCACGATGCCACGCATGGCCGAGGTGTCGAGCAGGAGATCGGTTTCGACGATTGGCGTAAACGAATGTGCCGTTCCGACGGTGCGCACCCGCGTTCGGTGTGCTGCAGCATCGGCTACTCGTTGTTGGATCTCCCCGGCGGACGAAACGGCAACGACCTCGCGGGGCTTGAACGATTGATTACCGACCCAGTTCGCCCACGTTGCCATCTGGCCGATCCTACTCAACGAGTAAGGAGGCGCTGGCTTCATCACTGTGACCGACTATCGGCCATGCACAAATCCGTCGGTATGCTGGCCGACACAGGATTTGAGGAGCAGTGATGACAACCTACGATGATATTCTTGGCCTTCGGACGGTCCGACGTTTTCAAAAACGCCCAGTGTCAGCTCCCGACTTGGCGGCCATTCTGGAAGCAGCTCGTTGGACGGGTTCAGCCAAGAACCTGCAGCTGTGGTCGTTCATCGTCATTGACGATCCCGAGCAGAAAGCGGCGCTCACCGGGGCGGGCAGTTTTATGACACCGGTCGCCAACGCACCGATGGCCATCGCTCTGGTTCGTCTTGCGGGAGGCTACGACTTTGATACCGGCCGCGTCGCGCAGAACGTCATGTTGGCCGCCGCGGCGATCGGCGTAGGCACCTGCCCGGTGACGCTGCACAACGAGGATGTAGCCCGCCAGGTGCTGGGTATTCCGGACGAGGCATTCTGCCGCTACGCCATTGCCGTTGGGTATGAGAACAAGGACGCCGAGCGGGAAGGCCGCCAGGTGCAACGATCCACCCTGCCCGTCGGTAGGAAGCCGCTCGACGAACTCGTACACCACAATCGCTGGAATGGCTGATCGGAGTGGCAACGTTTCGGGTGTCCGAAATGGCACCGGTCGACGGTTACAAGCTCGCCACTGGCCTCGTGGTGCCACGACCGATCGGTTGGATCGGCTCGGTGAGTGAAACCGGCGTATTCAACCTCGCCCATTCTCCGTCTTCAACGCGA
>JAOUMT010000238.1 GCA_029881355.1 Acidimicrobiia bacterium
ATCTGGTCCGAACAGACCCGGGTCGCCGTGGTAGGTAAGCGTGTGGCTGAGCGGGAATTCGGCATGGTCGAACGGACCCACGGCCGCGTTGGTGATTCTCTGCCGGTATCCATCGAGGGCGTTTCTAAGTGTCACCTACTGATTTTCCCACGGTTCTGAAAACACCCCAAAGCCGGCTTAGCGTTGGGTGATCGGTTCACCCTGTTCGTCGAACGCGATGATGTGTCCCGACTTGGCGACTTTCGTCTTCAGATAGGCGAGGTTGTGTTCGGTTGGTTCCATGACGTGAGCAATGCGCTCGGTCACTTTGATGCCATGTTCCTCGAGACCGGCGACCTTTTTCGGGTTGTTCGTCATGAGCTTGATCGACTTCACGTTCAACGAGTGAAGCATGTGGGCGGCGACGCCGTAGTCGCGGGTGTCGTCAGGGAACCCCAGCGCGTGGTTGGCTTCGACTGTGTCCAGTCCCTGGTCCTGGAGCTGGTACGCCTTGATCTTGTTGGTTAGGCCGATGCCGCGACCTTCCTGCCGGAGATAGAGCAGAATGCCGGTGTCCATCTTCCCGATGGCGGTCATGGCTGCCTCAAGTTGGTCACGGCAGTCGCACCGCAGGGACCCGGCCGCATCGCCCGTCAAACACTCTGAATGAAGACGAACCGGCACGTCGTCTGCGCCGCAAACGTCTCCCCGGATGAAGGCGGCATGCTCCTTGTCGTCAACGTTGTTGACGAATCCCGCCACTTGAAAGTCTCCGTACATCGACGGCAGATCGGCAATGCCGGCAAGGCTTACACAGATGTCAGCGTGTTCTCCGCAGTTGTGCTGGCGATCGCGTTCGAGAAGTTCGCTGATTTCATCCTCGGTGATGTGCATGCTTGATGATCCTGGCCTGGTGGGGAGTGTGATCAAGCTAACGCACCGGGGGCCATAACATTCCAACCAGTTGGTCGCGCGCCTCTTTGACGAACATCCGGTCCGATGCGCCATACTGGATGTAATGGCAATACTTATGGTGGTCTTGGTTGCTTTGGCCGTCCCGGTCGGCGGCGTGTTCGGAGACGCATCGGCTACGGCGGTGGTCGCTTCCGCGGGTCAGATCTCGGTTGATCTTCGGGTGGAAGGCCCCGCCGATTCGGCGGTGGTGGCTCACCTCATCGATCCCGGCGACAATCAGGAGACGGTAACGCTCGGTAGTCAGACAGATGGCATATTCACTGGGTCGGTCGTCGTCGAGAACGCCAACCTGGTGGTCGTGTTCGAGGCGCTCGCTACAAACGGGGCGAGCACCTTGTCGGAACCGACGACGCTCCTTGAGTTGGGCGTCGATCCGGTGGTGCTCGGCTACCCGGACCCGTCGATCATCACCGACGATTCCGAACCCCCTCTAGTGTCGCCTGAGAACCAACGATTACTGTGGGCTGCCGGTGGAGCGGTTGCTGCGGCGCTGGCTTTGGTTGCGTTCTGGGCGGCCGGCCCCAAGCCGCAAACAGCCGCAGACGAGGAGGAATGATGAGCGTCGGTTTTATCGGGTTGGGGATCATGGGGGCGGGTATGGCCGCCAATCTTCTCAAGGATGGCCACGACCTGACCATCTGGAACCGAACGGCCAGCCGGATGTCACCGCTCGTCGACCTCGGCGCCAGCGCGGCTGCTTCGCCCGCTGAGGTAGCCGAACGGTGCGACGTCATCATGATTTGTGTGTCCGATACGCCTGACGTCAAACAAGTCGTGCTCGGCGATCACGGGGTTCTCGAAGGTATCACGCCAGGTTCCTTGATCGTCGACCACTCGACGATATCGCCATCGGTGACCATCGAACTTGCCGACGCCGCCAAGGCGAAATCAGCCCATTGGTTGGACGCCCCGGTGTCGGGCGGCAGCGAAGGCGCCGTCAATGGTTCGCTGTCGATCATGGTCGGCGGCGATGCCTCCCAACTCGAACGAGCCAGGCCCTATCTCGACTCGGTCGGTACCACGATCACCCACGTTGGAGGTCAGGGCGCCGGCCAACTGGCAAAGGTCGTGAATCAGATTCTGGTGGTTGGCAACCAGTTGGCCGTAAGCGAAGCAATGCTGGTCGCCCAGGCCGGGGGATTGGACCTCAACAAAACCCTCGACGCGGTCAAGGGTGGGGCGGCCGGATCGTGGATGCTTACCAATCGAGGACCACAGATGATCGTAAGGGACTGGACGCCCGGTTTCACGATCGACCTTCAGCAGAAGGATTTGCGCCTCGTACTCGAAGCGGCAAATGACCTCGGCGTCCCGATCCCTGGCACCTCGCTGATCTACCAGTTGTACCGTGCGCTGCAGACCCAGGGCATCGGCTCAGAAGGAAACCACGCTTTGGTGAAAGCGCTCGAGGACATGTGCGGTATTCGGGTTGGAGAAGTGAACGGTTGATGCTTCGCCCACTGCTCCCTGGCTAGGTTTCGACGTCCAGTTTTCTGCGGCATTGGCTGATCGGAGCCTGTTGGTACCAGGGGATGGGAATCCCCATCGGATGGCAGTTTCTACCGACCGACGACCGATTCCCTGGATCGATGTGGTCAAGACCAACATTGCCCCGGACAGTTGCAGAAAGGATCGCCTTGATACGCCTGCCTCGGAGCTGACATTCCGGAGGTACTACGGTCCGATCAGCCATACCGACATTGTGAATCTTTTCACAAGCCCTGCCGACGGGCCGAAAGCCCCAACTTTGGGTGTTCGATCAAAATTCCGAATGCTAGGCGTGACGCGCGTGGCGTTTGACGAGATAGGTCGCCAGGGCCACGCCGGCGGCCGAGGCGAGGGCGATGCCGGACAGGGCCGGATCCGGTTTGGGGAGTTCGGCCAATCGAGTCCTGAGGCTCACTCCGTGCTCAAATTCGCGAATTGCCCAGTCCCGCTCCTCGGCGTACTCGCGCAGTTCCTTATCGGGATTGACGGCAACCGGATGACCGACCGCTTCGAGCATCGGGACATCCGTGAACGAGTCTGAATATGCGAATGAGTCGGCGAGCGAGATGCCTTCGTCGTTGGCGAACTCGCGCATCGCCTCGGCCTTGGCTTCGGCGTAGGCATAGAAGATCACCTCACCGGTGTAGATGCCGTCGTCGATCTTCGAGGTGGTGGCGATCACGTCATCGATCTCCAGAAGATCGGCGATCGGCTGGACGATTTCCATCGGACTCGACGAAACGATGATGATCCGGCGTCCGGCCGCCTTGTGGGTCTCGATGAGTTCGAGTGCCTCGACGTAGACGTGTGGGGCAACGACGGCATGCACGGTGTCATCGACCAGGGCTTTGACGTCGGCGAGGTCCCAACCCTTGGTCAGGTTGGCCAACTGCTCCTTGACCTTTTCGAGTTGGTCGTGGTCGGCGCCGAACGCCTTGTAGACGATCTGCGCGACGAGAGCCCGTACGAGCACGCGCCGGTTGACCATCCCGGCCTCGTACAGAGGCCTCCCGAACGCCAGGGTTGACGATTTCGAGATGATGGTCTTGTCAAGATCGAAAAAAGCAGCACCAGAAGCCATATCTATCTACAAGTGTATCGGTCGCGGGGTCAATGAACTCCACCCGTTGTTGTGGCACATTTTCTGCCGGTTGGCAAGGGGTTGTCAGTCCCTAACTCACCTCGTACGTTGCACGCATGGTCATCAACCTTTGGATCCCAGGCGATCCCGTCCTGGCGGCAATCGCTCCTCTTGGTCTTGGAGCGGCGGCGGGTACCGCGCTGGTCGTCGATGCCGATCCCGGCGGACCGCACTATCCGGGGTCGGGATCGCTCGCCGCCTTGGTCGAGGCGGGACCGCGGCGGTCGGACCTGAGCCCCAACCAAGCCGGGATGGCAGTCCTACGGAACGGTGGAGTGGGACTGGACGAAGCTGCCGAAGTGCTCGCCGCGCTGGCGGCCGGGTGGCCATGGTTGGTGGTGCGCCATGCCGGCTCCGAGCCCCCCGCAGGTCGATCAGTCGCCGTGGTCGCCGACCTGCCGGGAGCCCTGGCACGTCGGGTGAACGGACCGACGGTGATCCAACGCTGCGGTCGGACCTTGTCCCCGATGAACGCTGACGTCCAGCTTCCCCGTCCATCCACGAGACT
>JAOUMT010000060.1 GCA_029881355.1 Acidimicrobiia bacterium
GACAACCCCACAGCCTTCGTAGTAACGCCGGTTGGGGTAGCCCTCGGCATACTTATTCGTAAAGACCGAACCGGTCGCCTCCATAACGGCCCGGGAGGCGAAGTTCTCTGAGGCAATCAGGTGGATGTGGGTGTTCTGGCGCTCCAGATCCTTGCGGATCAGCGCGGCCATCTCCGGGTCGACCTCTTCGAGTGGACGATTGTCAATCATGGTCACTGGCTCCGTTGGCGACGAAACCGTGATCGTAACAGCGACACGGTGGCCGCCGGTCTAACGTGATCCTATGGAGTCGTTGCGTCATCTCATCGAACGTTTTGATCATGTTGCCTATGCGGTGGAAATGATCGAAGACGCCCTTCCCACACTCGATCTGATGGGCGCATCCTTTTACGACGGGGCCGACCATGTCCGCAACGAGTTCCGGTGGGCTCAATTCAAACTGCCCGACGGCAGCAAGCTGGAATACCTGGCCCCGCTGACGGAAACGAGCTTTCTTCGCAGATATCTCGATACCCGCGGACCCGGCATGCACCACATCACCCTAAAAGTCACAAACCTGAAAGCTGCCGCTGCCATCTGCGAAACGCAGGGATTCACCGTCACGGGATATAGCGAATCGGAGATGTGGAGCGAACTATTCATTCATCCCAAGAGTGCCAACGGAGCCCTCATCCAACTCGCCAGGTGGGACTACAGCCACACCCTCGCAACTACGATCGAGTCGGTGTTGGCTGGTTCGGTCATCGACGACACCTGAATTCCGGTCGTACGACCGACGGATCTCCTGACCCAAACGCCGTCTCCCGAATGCTCTAGCCGTACACTGGATCGCATGATTTCAGAAGCAACCACTGTCACCGATAAGCTCGTCGCCGCTTTTGCCGACCTGATTCCGCAGCTTTCTCAATCGAGCCCTCCCCCAAACCGAGAAGCACTGGCAACCATCATCGCCGACCCCAACACCCACCTTTTCGTGGCAGAAGACGGCGACGCCATCGTCGGGTCGTTGACGCTCATCATCTTCCGGAGCCCGACAGGCGTGCGAGCCCGAATCGAAGATGTCGTCGTTGCCGAATCCGCTCGAGGGACCGGCTTAGGCAGACGGCTCACCGATGCGGCCATCGAGCAAGCTCGCGCCACCGGTGCCAAAGCAATCGGACTGACCTCCCGTCCGTCGCGTGAAGCGGCCAACGGGCTATATCAGTCGATGGGATTCGAACAGCGCAACACCAACGTCTACGAAATGAAGCTGACCTGAATCGCTCTGACCTGTTCGAGCGCCGACTCAGAGAACAATCGGCCCCGGACGAAGGACGACCGGTTCTTCCCCGGTGATGTCGACCACCGTGGATGCAAGGCCGATTGACGCTCCCCCTGCCAGGTACCCGGCCACCCCGTTCCCGAGAACCGCAAAAGCGGCGTCGGGCGAGTGGCAGTCGGCCTCACCGCTTCGATTGGCTGACGTAACGGCCAACGGACCGGTACGCTCCAGCAGCGCCCGCGCTACCGGATGGTCGGGGATGCGAACCCCGATGGTTTTGCGTTCGGCGTCACCGAGGCCCTCGGAAACGAGAGGCCCCGCAGTGCAGACCACTGTGAAGGCGCCCGGCCAATGAGCGTCGAGCAGGGCCTTCGACCGGTCAGGCAGCTCCGCCCAGCCGGCCAGGGCCGTGACATCGTGGGCGAGCAGGCCAATCGGTTTGGCGGCCGAGCGTGACTTCAGAGTAAACAAACGTTCGACCGCGAGACGGTTCGCCGGGTCGACCGCCAGGCCGTACACCGTGTCAGTAGGGACTCCAACGATGAGCCCATCCGCCAACAGGGCCACGGCCTGCTCGACGGTTACGATGTTCACAGCCGTTGACCGACCAGATACCGGTCACGCCCCGTCAGATCGCGCCGTATCTGACCCGAGACCGTATCAGGCAATAGATCGAGCGCCGCGGCCGCATGTCCTGATCCGACTTCGATGAAAAACCACCCGCCTGGTCGAAGCCAGTCCCCGAGACCAGCCAGGAGAACGCGGAGCACCGACAGTCCATCTGAGCCGGCGGCCAACGCCAGGTGAGGTTCCCAGCCAGCCACCTCCTCGGGAAGCTCCTCCATTTCGAGGGTCGAAACGTACGGGGGGTTTGCGACGAGAAGATCGATCTGCCCGGCGAGCTCGGTGGGGAGAGCCTCGAAGAGGTCACCCAGAAACATCCGAACCGACTGGCCGTTGGCTTTGGCATTGTCGGCTGCCAGGTTCAGTGCATCTTCCGAAATGTCCGTGGCCACGACGTCGGCTTCTGGGTAAACCGCTGCCAAACCGACCGCCAGCGCCCCGCTCCCTGTACACAAGTCAACGATCAGCGACGGCGACTCGTCAGGAAGCGTGCACGCCAGCTCCCATAGATACTCTGTTTCAGGCCTGGGTATGAGCACTCGACGATCGACGGCGATTTCGCACAGCGCGAACGGAATTGACCCTTCGATGTATTGGAGCGGCTCACCAGCCAACCGGCGCCTGCATAGCGTGGAATAGGCGACCGCCAGCTCGTCGTCCATCGGAACACCAGCGATTACCTCTGCCCGACTTCGACCGGTGACTTTCATCAGAAGGCGTTCGGATTCGTTTCGAGGCAACCGGCCGGCGGCCATGATGTCGCGGGTCGTCATGGTGATCCCACCGCCCCGATCAGGATCGTGTCCTCATTCGACGCGCGATAGAAGGTGACCGACCGGACCTCGGTCTCGGCCTCGCGGAGCGCAAACAGCGAGCCTTCCTCGCCGAAACCCAAGCCAATAAATGCGGCTGAAACGTCCGCGGCATTGTCCATGAGAACGAGCTCAAGGAAGCGACGCACTGCCGACGCCGAGCGTGCCTGATCGTCGTCGCCAACTCCATCAACGAGCGCCAACTGCGCGACCATGACCGAACCGGACGAAACGACGGCCTCCAGGGAAATCGGGTCCGTTACCGCTCCCGCTTCAATCCTGCTGGTCGTAGCGAGCGCTGGGGCAGCTCCCAACTCGTCCGTGAAACGCTCGTCCCAAGCGGCGGCCAGCTCTGCTGGTCCGACTTCCAGTGCAACACTCTCGGGCGGATACGTGATCGAGACGGCCCCCGCGGTGGCCTTCGCTCCAACCGGTGAACGGTCGACATCACGTTCACCCCCTGGTGTGCAGGCGGCCAGGCCGACCACCAGTAGCACTGCCCCGACCCGCGGCATCATTCGCCTTCGGCGAGTCGACTAGCCATCTCCTCGGTCTGGAGCTGGGTAACAAATTCATCAAGGTCGCCGTCGAGGATCGAACCGAGCTGTTTGATCGTTAGGCCGATCCGATGATCGGTGACCCGATTGTCCTTGTAGTTATAGGTCCGAATCTTCTCAGACCGGTTGCCGGTACCCACCTGCGACCGGCGATGCTCGGAATACTCGGCTGCTCGACGTTCCCGCTCGGCTTCATATAGGCGGGCTCGAAGGATGCGAAACGCTTTTTCCTTATTCTGAAGTTGAGATTTCTCGTCCTGGCATGAGACAACCAGACCGGTTGGTTCGTGAGTGAGCCGTACGGCTGAGTCGGTCGTGTTGACCGACTGGCCTCCCGGACCCGATGAACGATACACATCGACCCGTACGTCGTTCATGTCGAGTTCGAGTTCCACCTCCTCGGCTTCAGGGAGAACCGCTACCGTCGCCGTCGACGTGTGCACCCGACCTTGTGACTCGGTCTTGGGGACCCGCTGTACACGATGGACGCCCGCCTCGTACTTGAGCTGTCCGAATGCACCTTTACCTTTGACAGCTACCGAGATCTCCTTGTAGCCGCCTGCTTCGGCGTCGGACGTCGACAGGGGCTCCATCCGCAAGTTGTGCCGCTCGGCGAACCGCTGATACATACGCATGAGGTCCCCGGCCCAGATGCCCGCTTCGTCACCTCCGACGCCCGCTCGGATCTCAAGGATCACGTCTTTTGTGTCATCAGGGTCTTTGGGGACGAGGCCAAACCTCAACGCTTCGACCAGCCGATCTGCTGCTGCCGAGCGCTCTGCGGCCATGTTGGCAAACTCTGCCTTCATCTCGGGATCTTCCTCGACGGCGGCGAGTTCGGCGGCTTCTTCGGAGTCGCCGATTGCTTGCTTCCACAGATGAAAGTCTTCAACGATCGCCTTCAGCTCGCTATGGCGACGACTCAGATCGGCATAGGTGTTGGGCTCATCATGAATGTTCGGGTCGAGCATGTCACTTTCGACCTCACCGAAGGTCCGTTCGATTTCCTCGAGCCGGGACAGAAGCATCTCGTCCATGCTCATTCTTCCTCGGCGGCTGCCGGCGTATCGGCGACCGACCTCGCCACGGCAACTTCTCCTCGTTCGTACAGCGCGTCAACGGAGGCGTCGTCGAGAGCTGCCACCAGGCTGGCGACGGCGACTTCGACCTGGCTGTCGTCAGGCTGGCCTGTGGTGAGCCTTTGGAGCCATAGCCCGGGGACCGCCAACGCTTTACCAAATCTGGAGTCGGCGCTGAGTCCGGCGTAGCGGAGAATTTCGTAGGCGACGCCTGCGATGACCGGAATGAAAACCAGCCGGCTGGTGATCAGCCACCAGATGGGGCCTTTCCCGATGATCGTGAAAACGGTGATGGCGAGGAGCAGCACGATCAGCAAGAAGTTGGTGCCACAGCGGGGATGCTCGGGACGGTATCTCTGGATGTTTGCCACAGATAGCGGGTCGCCTGCCTCGTAGGCATGAATCGTCTTATGTTCGGCGCCGTGATACTGAAACACCCGCTTGATGTCGTCCATACGGCCGATCAACCAGATGTAGCCAACGAAAACGGCGAGCCGGATCACCCCTTCGTACACCCCAAACAGCACCCGGCTCTCGCCTGCCAGCCAGTCGGCAGCAGCGGCCGGACCAAGGATGAACACCGCTGCGAAGAAAACCACGGCAAGGGACATCGAGCCGACCAGCTGCCACTTCGAGAGCTCTTCTTCTTCTTCGCCCGCCTGCTTTTGTGCCGACCACGTCAGGGCTCGCATCCCCAGCGTTACCGATTCACCGAGGACCATGACGCCACGAACAAATGGCATCCTGGCCAGGCGAGACCGCGACGACAGCCGGGGGAGCTCTTCACAGCGTGTTTCGATGGCTCCGGACGGTAGGCGGACGGCCACAGCCCAACCGCTCGGGGCGCGCATCATGACGCCCTCGATGACGGCCTGTCCCCCTACGGTTTGTTCGGGCGACGCGCCCATACGGATCCCTCCATGAACAAAACCACCGCCGCTGCGGTGGTTTTGTCGGACGTTGGTGAGTTAAGCCTCTTCGGGTGCCGGAGCAGCCGGAGCGGCGGTGGCGCCGGCTTTGGAAGCCCGACGCTGGAAGCGCTCAACGCGGCCCCCGGTGTCGACCAGCTTCTGCTTGCCAGTGAAAAATGGATGGCATTCGTTGCACAACTCAGCGGTAATGGCCGGAACCGTCGAACGAGTCGTGAACTCGTTTCCGCATGAACAGTGAACGCTTGTCTCGATGTAATTGGGGTGTATGTCAGTACGCATGAGAGTTACAACTCCTTGTCAGCTTCAATTATGCCGCGCGAGTCCAGAACTGGCGATTCGGCGAGATGCCCGGCGACTTCCTACGAGTTCTTGGCGACCTCGGCGAGGAACTCGGCGTTCGATTTGGTGCTTTTTAAACGGTCGATCAGCAGCTCAATGGCTCCGTTCTCGAGCGCCAGTAGAACCCGTCGGAGCTTCCACACCTGGGCGAGTTCATCACGATCGAACAGCAACTCTTCGCGACGAGTGCCCGACGCCTCGATGTCGATTGCCGGGTAAATCCGCTTGTCGGCCAACCGGCGATCGAGACGGAGTTCCATGTTGCCCGTACCCTTGAATTCCTCAAAGATGACCTCGTCCATCTTCGAACCTGTTTCCACCAGAGCGGTACCGAGAATCGTCAGGCTTCCGCCCTCTTCGATATTACGGGCGGCTCCAAAGAAACGCTTCGGCGGGTACAGGGCCGTCGAGTCGACGCCACCAGACAGAATTCGCCCGGACGCGGGAGTAGCCAGGTTATGAGCACGAGCCAACCGAGTGATGGAGTCGAGCAAAATCACCACGTCCTGGCCCATTTCGACAAGACGTTTGGCTCGCTGGATGGCGAGTTCAGACACCTGCGTGTGTTCTTCGGCCGGTCGATCGAACGTGGAGTAGATGACTTCACCCTTGACCGAACGCTGCATGTCGGTTACTTCTTCGGGTCGCTCGTCCACGAGGACGACCATCAGGTAACACTCCGGATTGTTGGCGGTGATCGACTGGGCGATCTCCTTGAGGACGGTGGTCTTGCCAGCCTTGGGTGGCGAGACGATCAATCCACGCTGCCCTTTACCAATGGGCGAGATGAGGTCGATGATCCTGGTGAGCACCTGACTCGGTTTGCCGTCCTCTTCCAGCCGGAGGCGTTCGTCGGGAAAGAGCGGGGTCAGTTTGTCGAACTTGGGCCGTTTCCTGGCCGTTTCGACGTCCATGCCCGAAACCGACTCGATCCGCACTAGAGCGGCAAACTTCTCCTGGGAGCGTGGCGGTCGAACCGGACCGGCAACCATATCGCCACGCCGGAGACCGAACTTGCGAACCTGGCTCGCTGAGACGTACACATCGAGGTCGCCGGGACGGTAACCCGAACAGCGGAGGAACCCGTAACCCTCGGGGAGGATGTCAAGCAGGCCTTCACGGGTCTCCATCTCGGACTCAGGAATGTCCGGCTGCGTATCGCGAGGACCGCGTTTGCGGTTGCGGTTGCGGTTCCGGCTGCGACTGCGATTGCCGTCGCCACCCTGCTGGTAGTCGTCGTCGTCACGGTTTGCCGATGAGTCCGAGTCGTCGTCCGAGTCAGAATCGAAATCGTCAGAGGATCCGTTGTCATCGGCTTGGACCTTGGCTTGGCTACCGCGAGATGGTTTGGCCTCGGTGGACCCGGATGCGTCTTTTGCCTCAACCTTGGGGGAAGCGGCAGGAAGCTCAACGGGCGCGGGAGCTTCAGTTGAGTCGAAGTTGTCAGAGCCCAAGATGGCGTCAATGAGCTTGGCCTTTTGTAGGCCGTCCGGTCCGATGCCAATCGCGGTGGCTATCGACCGAAGGTCATTGATCGTCTTGCCCTGAAGGTCGGCTCGACTGGTCATAGTGTCCTTTCCGAAACCGGTAGCGGTTCGAACTGTGGGGAGATCCTGGGCGGATTTGAACGTATAACGAACCGCACTCAGGGATGTCTCAGAGGTAACGCAGGACTGCGTTAGCACTCACTCTAGCGCATGTTTTTGGATCGAACAACATCGCCGGGACTAATGAGAACGGGTTGCCGACCGAATGTGCGCTTCGACGGTGGCCAGATCCGCCGGTAGCGACGCATAACGCTCGGGGAGATCCGCAATACCGGCGAGCCCCGCCGGGGTGTCAGGGGCGACACCGGTCGCCCGTTCGACCGTGTCGGCGAACTTGGCAGGGTGGGCGGTGGCGACCGCCACCACCGGCGTGTTGGCGAGGTCCAACCGCATTCGAGCTGCGGCGATTCCAATGGCGGTATGAGGATCGACGATCACCCCATGGGTTCGATACAACTCCCCCATGTAACCCTCGATCGCCGAATCAGCCATCCACGCCGACCTGAACAGCGACGTCACCCCGGCCATTTCGGCTGCCGGAATGTTGAGCACCCCTCGTTCCCGGAAGTCGGCCATGGTCGAAGCGAGCAGCTGCCCATCCCTTCCAAGAATGTCGAACAACAACCGCTCGAAATTTGACGGGACGGCGATATCCATTGCCGGGGCAACAGTCGGCACGACGTCCTGGATCGAAAGCGAACCAGAGGTGATCAACCGGCTGACCCCATGGTTGGCGTTGTTGCCTACGATGATTGACTCAATCGGAATGCCCATGGCCGAAGCCACGTAAGCGGCATAGGCATTACCAAAGTTGCCGGTGGGTACTGCGACCGAGAAGGGCCGGCGGTCGAGCCGGAGGTAGGCCCACACGTAGTAGGCAACCTGGGCCATGATTCGACCGAAGTTGATGGAATTGACGGCTGACAAACGCATCTCGGCCCGGAACGATTCGTCAGCGAACATTGCCTTGACCAGGTCCTGGCAGTCATCGAACGTTCCGTCAATCGCAATGTTGTGAACATTGGCGGCGTCCACGGTGGTCATCTGTCGACGCTGCACCTCGGAGACTCGTCCGACCGGATGCAAAATCACGACGTCAACGGACTTTCGATCGGCCAACGCGGCGATCGCTGCTGACCCGGTATCGCCGGAAGTGGCCCCAACGATGGTGAGACGCTCACCTCGTTTGGACAAGACGAGGTCGATCATTTGACCGAGGAGCTGAAGGGCAAAATCCTTGAAGGAAAACGTTGGCCCCCAGAACAGCTCCAGGAGGTGCAACTGATCACCGAGGTCTCGCAGCGGAGCAACTTGCGGGTCTTGAAATGACCGGTAGGCGGCCGACGTCAGCTCGCGAACCTCGACAGGACTGAACGTATCGCCGGCGAATCGGGTGACGATCGCAGCGCACACGTCGGGAAAGTCAGCCGTACTGAGATCCTCCAGATCTGCCTCGGACAACATCGGCCACACGTCGGGAACGAAGAGCCCCCCATCGGGCGCCAATCCGGCCAACAAGACGTCCTCAAACGACCAGCCCTCTACCCCTCCTCGGGTCGATAAGTAGGTGACCTGATCAGACATCGTCCGACTGCACGCGAATCGCGGCCGCCACCTGGGATACGCCGTCATAACCCGCAAGGTCAGCGAGCGCAGCACGCATTTCTCGCTCAGGCGCCGCATGGGTCACGATGAGCAGGGTCGCATCGTCACCGCGACCTTCTTGCCAGACGGAGCCGATGCTCACGCCGTGTTGGCCAAACATGCCAGCGACGGTGGCTAGAACCCCCGGACTGTCGTCGACCTCGAGGCGGAGATACCAACTCGTGGCCACCTCCGCAAAATCGACCAGGCGAGACGGCTGAAACTGCACCTTTGGGGTGGCTGCGGTTCCGGCCAGAAGCTCGCGGGCCGCATCAATCATGTCCCCAAGCACCGCGGTGGCCGTCGGTTCACCTCCGGCTCCAGGCCCAGAAAACATCAGTTGACCAATGGCGGGACCCTCAAGGAAGATGGCGTTCTGTGGTCCCCGGACGGACGCCAAGGGATGATCCTTGGCAACCAGAGTGGGATGGACCCGCACACAGACACCCCGGTCGGTCGACTGCCCCACCGCGAGTAACTTGATCACATATCCCAGTTGACGGGCAAAGGCGATATCGGCGCCATCCAGCCCCTCGATGCCTTCACGGTAGACCTGATCACCCGCCACCCAGGTTCCAAAGGCAAGGCTGGCCAGGATGGCGGCTTTCGAAGCGGCGTCTCCGCCACCGACGTCAGCCGTGGGATCGGCTTCGGCAAACCCGAGCGCCTGGGCTTCCGCCAACACGTCGGCATAATCCAGACCAGCTTCGCTCATATTGGTCAAGATGTAGTTGGTGGTGCCATTGACGATGCCAAGCACGGTGGTGATCTTCTCTCCTGCGAGCGATTGCGAGAGCGGCCGAATGATCGGAATGCCACCTCCAACTGCGGCTTCAAACAACAACGAAACGCCCGAAGACCCGGCGACTTTCAAGAGTTCGAATCCCCGCGCCGCCATGAGTTCCTTGTTGGCGGTCACGACCGGCTTTCCCGCTGCTAGCGCCCGTTCCACGAGGGTTCCGGCAGGCTCAAGCCCGCCCATCAGTTCAACGACCAGTTGGATGTCTGGATCGTCAACAACTCGATCGAGGTCATCGGTGAGCAGTCCGTCGTTGGTCGCAAACGGCCGTGCCTTGGTCAGATCCCGGACGCCAACGCGCCGCACCTCGAAAGCGATTCCCGACTTCAACGCGATCACGTCCTGCTCATCGAGCAATCGCTTCGCCAGGGAACCGCCAACGGTCCCGCCGCCCAGAATTCCTACACCAATCGTCGACATGTTTCTCCTTGGATCCGGGCACAGTAGCCGCCCGCCGGCAAATTCTTTATCTGACGAGTTCGTCGTTGGTCTCGCCGGGAACCGCGATCCGGTGCCGGCCGTCGGCCACGAAGATGACCGGTCGTCGCGGCAGCATGTTGTACCGGCTCGCCATGGCGTGGGCGTAGGCACCCGTGGCGGGCATGATCAGCAGATCACCTGGTGCGGTCTCGCCAGGGAGCAACATTTCTCCCAAGCGATCGCTCGTCTCACAGTGCCGACCGACGACCCGAAACGTTGTGTCGTGGGGTTGGTCAAATCGCGAAACGGACCGCATCTGGTACCTGGCGTCGTACAACGCCGGCCGCGGGTTGTCCGAGATGCCTCCATCAACCGCCAGAAACGGCCGGTCCGTGCCTTTTCTCGACACCGCCCGGTACAAGATCACACCGGCGTTGGCGATGATCGACCGGCCCGGCTCGACCATCAGCCTGATGCCCGGATGACCGGAAATAGCTTGTAACAGCGGCTCGGCGAAGTGCTCGACAGGCACGACTGGGTCATCGGCCAGATAGGGGACGCCAAAACCTCCGCCGACATCGAGATCGATCTGGTCGGCAGCGAATGAGTTCCGACGCTGCTCTGCAAAAGCCAAAACGGCCCTGAGCGCCATCACGTGGACGTCCGGGTTCCGCAGCTGTGAGCCGATGTGAATGTGCACCCCATGCAGACTCACCGCGTCTGCCAATTGCCCGATCGCCGCATCTGCCTCGACGTCAGTCATACCGAACTGGGCTTCGGAGCCGGTCGTGCGGATCTTGTGATGGGTGTCGGCTCCGACCTCGACGTTGAGTCGGAGCATGACTCGAACCGGTCGACCCGCCGCGATCGCAACCAGGCGAGCCATCTCGGCCGGATCATCGACGACGATTCGGCCAACGCCGACCGCTATGGCCGCTTCCAATTCTTCGTCGGTCTTTACATTGCCGTGGACGATGATCCGCTCCGGCGTCAGGCCGCCGGCCAGAGCCGTGGCGAGTTCGCCACCCGACACCACGTCAACCCACCAGTCAGCCCGGTTGAGGAGCTCGGCCATGGCAATGCAGAAAAATGCTTTGGCGGCATATGCCGTAACCGTTTGCGCACCAAACGCTTGCCGGAATGCCGCCAGGCGATCAACTACGTGACGCTCATCGACGACATAAAGCGGAGTCCCATAGATATCCGCGAGCTCGGACAGCGCACACCCGCCCAGGGTGTTCGCTTCCCAGTTGTCTGGCAATACGTCACTCAAGCCCACAGCGGTCCTCTTCGATTCGGCCCGTCAGGGTAGCTGCCTGGCTCGTCTCTATTGAATTAAGACAAAACATCTTGAAACATTGTTATATATTACTATTATCGGCTATACGACGCCAGGCACGCAGCGCTGGCACCAACCGAAGGATGGCAATGGCCCAGACGATCTACAACCCCGAGTACATGGCCTCGCTGCGAGGTCAGGTTGGCAACACTCGGACAACGATGGAGCAGACGTTCGGCGACCTCCGCAATCTGTACGAAGGCCACGGTGGACTTTGGGAAGATGCCGAGGCCAACGGCCCATGTGCGACATTCGGGCAACTGGTGACCGAATTCCAGACGGTCATGACAAGCTTCCTCGCCAATCTCGAAACCACGTCGGGAAACGTCCAGGGCTACGAAGAGGCGATGCTGAACGTGTCGCACACGTTCAACTTCGCAGCCTCCTCCTGACTGTGACGACCGAACGATGGGGCTTGCCGGAGTGGCACGCCCCACTCCTTGACCGGAGACTCCTTCGTGGCGTACCGCGACACACTCATCTGGGCCCTAGCTCGCTTGGAGACCCTCCGGGCCGAGTTGGAGGCAGTCGAAACGGACCTGATCCGCTACCGAAACTACCTGCCGAACGCGATCAACGCCCCCGTGACCTTCGACCTCCAAGATGAGGCTTGGACCTGGAAACTGGCCATAGATCGGGCACAGGCGGCGATGTCCTACTGGATCCGCGACCTACAAAACGAGATCGACCAGTTGACGCCATGACCGACCGAACCCGCTCGGGTGCCGGGGCGACCGCAACCATCTGCGTGGTGTCCGAGGGGTCCGCGGTAGATCTCTGTGTCACGTTCGGACCGGCGACGACGGTCGGTCACCTCGCCGAAGAACTGGCACACCGACTTCCAGGTAGGTGGGCTGACGGACTGTGGATCGACGGTAGCCAGTTCGCGAATGATCGCTACCTGGTCGACACGCCCCTCACCGACGGAGCGGTGATCTCGGCAACCCAGCCGGCTCCGGAACCCCTGGCAATCGGCCAGATCGTTGCGGTTGCCGGATGGGACGCCGGCCGACAGGTCCGACTTCAGGCAGGAAGCTATCCAGCTGGTGCCGTGGCCAGCGAGCCTGTCAGGGTCGATCGCAACGGGCTGCAGGTCGGCGGCTCACCGGCGGTTCCCTACGGTTCGACGTTCGGCGACGGAAGAACTGCCTGGAGATACGAACCCATTCCTCATCAGGTCTCACCGCCGGGCGGACCGTTCAACCGTCCACCACGGCCACCGCAGCCCATCTTGGCGAATCCGCCACCGCTGCCCAAACGAGAAGCCGCCACCAGGACAGGGACCGTTCTCCGCTGGACGATGATCGCCGGACCTCTCCTCATGGGCGCTGTAATGATCCTCATCTTCCGGCGACCCTCTTTCGCCATATTCATGGCCCTGGGCCCACTGATGGCCATCATGAACTGGGTCGATGGAAAGCGGCGCAGCACGCGGACCGACCGTATCGCCGATCTCGCCTACCGGGCGGCCCTGGGATCAGCAGTCAAGAAGTACCGCGGGTGGCTGGCGTCGAGACAGGCCGACTCAAGTCGGCTGCACCCGGACCTGGCTACGGTGCTCAGCTGGCCCACCTCGGGTCATCACCGTTTGTGGGAACGCCGACCCCATCACCCCGACTTCGGCCTCGCGCTGGTTGGATACGCACCCTTACCAAACTACCTACCAGTCGAAGGGCCGCCCGATCCACATGCGATAGAAACCCTTGGGAAGCAGCTCCCCGTGGCCACGTTTCCGATCGTCGCCAGCCTCGCTCCCGGGCGGGTGATCGGCATCGTCGGTCCGCAGCCGGAAACGGCCGCGTTGGCCAGGGGCCTCATCGTTCAACTGGTCATCCACCAGGGGCCAGCGGATATTCGTCTCCGGGTCTCTGCATCGCCATCGCGAGCCGGCGACTGGACGTGGACATCGCTCCTCCCCCACGCCCGCCGGGACGGCGGCCACACGATCGAAGTGACTGCCGAAGCGGCCGAGGGACTACTAGCTGGAGAAGCAGCGGTCCTGGTCCTCGATCACCTCTACGAACCACGCTTCTCCGGGGCGGTGCGACGCTACGCCGAACAACAGGGGACGGTCGTCGTTGTCGCCGATCACCCGAGCCAGCTTCCGGCTACCGTTGACCAGCTCGTCAGCATCTCGGCCCAGGGAATCACGTTCGTCGATTCGTCGTCGAACCGGACGTATACCGGTACCGGTGTCTATCCGGCGACCGACGTTTGTTCGGCGGTAGCCCGCACCCTCATGTCCATCCGTGATCCCGAATCGGAAGCGCGCGACGGAACATTGCCACCCACCGTCGAGCTCTTCGATCTCCTGGGTTTTCAAAACCTGAAGCCGAACCAGGTGATCGAGCGTTGGCAGCGCGAACCGGGTGTCATCGCTGCTCCGATCGGCCTCGCCGCCGACGGCGTTGTCAAGATCGACATCGTCAAAGACGGACCCCACGGCCTTCTGGCCGGAACCACCGGCGCAGGGAAGAGCGAACTGTTGCGAACCTTGATCGCCAGCCTCGCCGCCACCGTCAGTCCCGAGCACGTGAACTTCGTCCTCATCGACTACAAAGGCGGGAGCACCTTTGACGCCTGTGCTGACCTGCCGCACGTGGTGGGGGTGGTCACGGACCTGGATGAACACCTGGCCGCCAGAGCCATGACCTGTTTGGAAGCCGAACTCGGCCATCGCGAACAACTTCTGCGATCCGTCGGCGTCTCGGACCTGGCCGGCTACTTGAGCCTGACCGGTCAGAGTTCGCTCCCCCGGCTCTATTTGATCGTGGACGAGTTCGCGACGATGGCCGCGGACCTTCCCGAGTTCATGGATGCCCTGGTCGACATCTCCGCCCGGGGGCGATCGCTCGGAGTGCATCTCATGCTTGCCACGCAACGGCCAGCCGGAGTCATCAAGGACACCATCCGGGCCAACACCAATCTTCGGATCGCCCTCCGTGTACAGACCACAGCTGACTCACGCGATGTGCTCGACGACGACTCCGCCGCGCGGTTGTCGCGCTCTACGCCCGGTCGCGGCTATGTGAGATTTGGCCCGTCTGAACTGACCGGATTCCAAACCGCACTCGTATCGAGCCGATCTGCGAACTTGCCAGCCAACCGGCTCCATCTCGACCCTATCGGCCTGCCCGGTCGAAACCCCCGAAGTATCATCGACGTCCCCGGCACCGACCAGCCGAACGACCTGGAAATACTGGTCAAGGCGATCCGACAGGCCGCCGAGCTCTGCGACATCCAGCCAGCCCGAACCCCCTGGCCGCCTGCCCTTCCGACCACCCTCCCACTGTCGGATCTCGTTGACGTTCCAGGAGCGTTCGGCCTGGTGGACGAGCCAGAACGCCAGCGCCAGACTCCATATACCTGGGAGCGTCAAAAAGGCCATCTGGCGCTGTACGGGATGCCCGGCGCCGGACCGGAACTGGCCGCCGAAGCGGCGATCGCAGCAATCTGCGCGACCGTGGACGACGTGCTGATCTTCACCCTGATTTATGGGACTCACCGGTACCGGGCGTTATCGGAGCTGCCTGGAATCACTCCGGCCATCGAGCCAGACGACCACGAGCGACAGCTCCGACTCATCCGATGGCTCGGCGAAGAACTCAAGCGGCGCCGGACCGAACCAGCAGACGATTGCCCAGACATCGTTCTGCTGATCGACGACGTCGCCGGGTGCCTCAAAAGCCTCGAGCCGTTCCACCTCGCCTCTCATTCGGAGACCATGACCGAGATTCTTACCAAGGGGTACATCTCGGGGATACACGTCATCGCCACGGCCTACTCGCCGACTGCACTCAGAGCCCGCCTGGCCGTCGGATTCACCCAACG
>JAOUMT010000239.1 GCA_029881355.1 Acidimicrobiia bacterium
CTCGGCAACCGCTCGAAATCGTCCCGGTTAGCGGTACTGCCCCGCGCGCCAACATCGGTCGTCCCCAGGGCGGCAAGACCGGGACCCACCAGAACTTCACCGAGGCCTGGTTCGTCGGCTTCGTGCCCCAAGCTGCCACGGCCGTTTGGGTCGGCTTCCCCGACAGCCAGATACCGCTCAAGAACGTGCGAATCCACGGAGAAACCTACTCCCGGGTCTTTGGCGGCAGCGTGCCCGCTCCGATCTGGAAGGAATTCATGCAGATCTACCTTGCTGACAAGCCGGTCGAAGACTTCCCACCCGATCCGGAAGGTATTACTGCCTATCTCCGGACCCCATCTACCGATGTACCTGACGTCGTCGGCCTGAACCAGGATGATGCCACCGAAGCGATCCGCACCGCCCATCTCAATGCTTCAGTTGTCGAAGTGCCTTCTTCCGAGCCGGTCGGCACCGTGGTTGCTCAATCTCCAGAAGCGGGAGCAGTGATCTCGGAAGGATCGTCCGTGACGATTTCCGTGTCAGTCGAAGGCGAACCCATCCCGCAATTCGAGGGACGCAAACGTAACGACTTCGAAAAAGCCTTCAATGACTTCCAGGCCCAGGCCGGACTCAGCCTGATAGTCGATTACCAGACGGTCGAAACGACCGATCCCAAGAAGGTCGGGATCTTGTTGAGGCAACGCCCCGCCGCAGGTTCAATCGTTGGCAACGGCGACACGATCATTGTGATCTTCGGCGTCCAGAAAAAGTAGAACTTGCCCAGCTAGACTGGTTGACAGTAGATAACGTTATGTGATAGTTCATAACGGTGAGACCTGTCGTACCCGGGACCGAGGAAAACCTCGCTGCATCAGCCGCCGCGCCAATCCCGGGTACGACCGGTCCACAACCTTGTACGCCACGCCGGTCGGCCCAACCAAGACCCTGGGTCCGCCCGAACCTCTACGAGCGGGACGAGCCGATTCTCTACACCCACCGCTATGTCCGGTCCGCATGGACCGCCGTCCTCGGCCCGCAAGCGGTTGCCGACCTCCTGCGGTTGATCCGCGCCGCCGAGCAAGGCCGACAGATCCGCCGTCCGGTTCGGCTCCAGGCGCTCGTCGCCGTCGGCCTGGCCGTCTGGGCAGGCGGAGAACTCTTCGTCTCCACGCACCTGCCGCCGGTCCCCGCCCATCTCGTCCGCCGACATCACCCGGGTCAGCCTTCGCCCTAGGATTCGGGCATGAACGCCATCACCAAAACAGTTACCTTGTCGGGCGGTTCGGCCACTGGTTACGAGGACGCCATCCGCATCATCCTGAGCAGAGCGGCCGAATCGATCAGCGAAATCACCCGCTTTGAAGTGCTCTCCCTGTCAGGCGGCGTTGACGGCGCCGGCCTACCAAACAGCTTCGATGTGACGTTGCTGGTCACGTTCGTCGTCAAAGAACCACTGGCACATCATTGACAACCACTGACCTGGGCGACGGTATCTGGCGCATCGTGGCGCCGCTGCCGTTTGCGGCGCCGAAGACGGTCAACTGCTATGTGTTCGAATCGGACGACGGCCTCACCATGCTCGACTGCGGGGTAGACAACGCAGCCGGCCTGGCGGCGGTCTGGTCCGGCCTCGAGGCCATTGGGGGATCCTTGTCGACGCTCATCGGTTCGCATCTTCACGTGGATCACATCGCCGCCGCCCGGACGATTATCGAAACGACGGGAGCGAGATGGGTAATGCACGAGACGACGACCGATGACATCGCGCTCTATAACGACTGGTCCCTGCGAGCCGCAGCCCTGGCGGAAGCCGCCGGCGCCCATGGAGCATCAACCGAGTTCACGACCAGCCTGCTCGATGATTGGGAACGCCCCGACTGGTATGGGACGGCGATAGCGCCGACGGATCCAATCGCCGACGGCGACCACATCAGGCTGGGTCCCAACCGCCACCTCGAAGTGGTGTACACACCCGGTCATCAGCGAAACCACATCTGCCTCGTCGACTCCCTCACCGGTTTGCTGTTCTCGGGAGACCACGTCCTCCCCCGGATCTCACCGTTTGTTCCATACACCGGGCCTGAACATGACCACCTCGGTGACTACTTGCACTCCATCGATCGCATCGTGGATCTCGACGCCACACTGACCCACCCGGCCCACGGCGTGGAGATTGAACGCGGATCCGAACGAGCTCACCAAATCACCCTGCACCATCGCCGCCGGCTGGACGACATGCTCGATCACCTCACCACCGGACCGCAAAGCGCCTGGCAGGTCATGGAATCAACCTTTCGACCCAATCTGAGCTTCCTTCAGCAACGGCTGGCGATTCAGGAAACGCTTGCGCACCTGGAGCATCTGAGACGTAAGGGGAAAGTCCGACTCATCGGATCCCCGGCCGCCTGGCAGTACGAGAGGACGGGTCGATGATCACCCTGGAGACGAGCCTCGCTACCGCAGACGGACAGACTCTTGAAGCCCGTTGGGACAATCCCGAGGGCGTGGCGAGCGGCACCGTGGTGCTCTGCCATCCCCATCCGCTTCAGAGCGGAACGATGCGGGCGCCGCTGATGGATCAGGTCACCGAAGGGCTGGTCGAACGCGGGCTGTCGGTACTCCGATTCAACTTCCGCGGCGTCGGCAGTTCCAGCGGGACTCACGACTTCGGAAGAGACGAACTGCACGACATCGACGCCGCATGGGCAGCTGCAACTCAAGACCGATCGGGACCATTCGGCCTCGCCGGATGGTCGTTTGGAGCAGCGACGTCACTCGTCTGGATTGCCGGGACCGGTCTCGCGGTCCCCTGGGTAGGCATTGCTCCGCCGGTCAAAGGCGAGCGGAGCCCTGCCTTGCCAACCGAACTCCCGCCAGCACCGCGCACCTTCATCATCGGCGACCGCGACCAGTTCACGACGGTCGCCGAGATGAGGGAATACGCGCAACAGGTGTCAGGCGTCGTAGAGGTCATCAAGGGGTCCGACCATTTTTTCTATTTCAGAGAACGGATCGTCGCCAACCTGATGGCAGACACGTTGCAGACACCCGCGGCTGGCTCGGCGTAACCGAACCTGCCCACCTCGTTGCCGTTCACGGCGTCCGGAACCCCCGATTTAGGGCCTCGGGCGCGTTATCCGGGCCGAACGTCGAGATGAGATTCCGCATCGTGAGATGCTCGGCCTCCTCACGAGCGGCTAGCTCCGCGTAATCGTCTGCATCATCGCAGTCGTAGAAAACCATCGTGTCGCGAGCACCAAGAAAACGATGGTGTTCAAATCGTTTAAGCCTTGCCAACGACGAACCCTTCTCCGGATATTCGCAGGCTAGCGGGCCGACCTCGACACCCGATGCTATCCGCCAACCGGAACGTCGCTGGTGCAGTTGGGGCATACGGCTACTTCTACATCACCGACGATAAACGAGAAGTCGCACTCTGGACAAGTAAGCCTCGGCGAAGGTGGCGGTGGGGTGGGCGGCGGGGGCGCCTGTCCGAACCCGGCGGGAGGGGCGCTGTTACCCGAAAGTGGCGAAGTTGGCGCAGCCGGGCGTTGGCCGGGAACCTGATTCACAGCTCCACAGCTTGGGCATGTGAAGCGCCCTGCTCCGGAAACGTCTACTTCGGTTCCACAGCTGCCGCAACGAACTCTCACGATTCAGTCCTCTCTGCTTCTCCAGCAACCGCCCCGATCGACTCCAGGTAGCCGAACTGCTCGGTTAGCACGGCGGTAATGTCTTCGGGTTCAATCGAGTCTATCTTCGACCGAATGTAGTCCACGGTCTCAACGGTTGGCCCCATGACGACCGATGCAGAGCCGAGCGCTTTGCCTTTGACGCTGCGTTGTAGCCCGAACACCTGCCATTCGAGAATGGCGCGCACCCCGTCATCGCCCAGCCGGGACCGCTGGTCACCGTCGAGACCGGCTAGGACCCAGTTGACAGCGTCATCGATCACGAACTCCGTCGGATCGTGGGAGGAACGGCCGCGCAACTCTTGCCAGAGCATTGCCCCAACCAGGACCAGGAACACCGCGCCGAGCAATCCCCCGAGGGCAATGGCG
>JAOUMT010000061.1 GCA_029881355.1 Acidimicrobiia bacterium
CTCCGTCACCTGAGATTTCTTGAGGGGGATCCACCGTTGTGAACTCGGGAAGAAACAGCAGCCTGGTCAGGTCTTCGGTGGCGGTACCGGCTTTGGTCATTCCGAAGCCCTCGGCGATTGCCCGCACGCGATCCCAGTCGATCCCCGGCCCATCGTCCGAAATGACCATATGGAGCACATGGTTCTCCGTGGTGAACTGAACCTTGAGCGTGGCGGTGGGCGGCTTCCCGGAAATCGCCCGATCGTGAGGGGATTCGGTGCCATGATCCAACGCATTCACTACCAGGTGCCGGAGCGGGTCTCGCAGCGCGTCTACTACCTTGCGGTCAACGCGGATGTCTTCACCGACGACTTCGAATTTTACGTTCTTCCCGGTGCGCCTGGCGACATATCGCACGAGCTGGTCGAGCGTACCGGTGATCTCCGAGATCGGGATGGTCGCCAGATCGAGGGCGTCGGTCTGCAGTCGGAGGACCGACGCTTCCAACTTGACGAGGGCATCCTCCCAGACCTGCCGGTCGCCAGGACTGGCTACCACCGCCTGGAGAGCACCCAGCACAACTTCCATATCGAGGCGCACCTCGACGGCCCGGTTGATCATTTGATAGAGCGCGGTGGTCGGTACCCGGGTGGCATGGCTGGAAAAGCTCGTGACAATGCTGGAGACGAGGCCACCAAGGTCCGACCCATGGATGCCAGACTCGTTGGCTTCACGATCGGCCAACCGGTCACTGATATTCACGACGTCGGCTCCGGCACTTGGGCGGTCCGCCTCGGGAGCGGGGACCGCCTCTCCGTCGCCTGGGTCGGGGTCGGTCCCGCCGATGTGGGCAGCCAGACGATGCATGGCCTGGACAAGTTCGGGGGGCTCGGCCGAGGGGCCGGCGGTCACCGCGTCAGGGAAAAGGTCAGCAATGCCGGCGATCAACTCTCCGAGCTGGGGCGTCTGGGGTCGGGATTTGGCCACAACTTCCTTGAGCACGTCCTCGACAAGTTTTGCGACGTCGCCCATGACCTGGAAACCCATAACGTATGCATTCCCCTTGATGGTGTGGGCGTTCCGGCGGGCCGTGGCCGCCTCCTCGGGAGCGAGCAGACGAACGGCAATCGAGCGCATGGCTGTCGCTAGCTCAGCAGATCGTTCGCCAACTTCGTCTCGGAAGATGGCTTGAAGTTCGGGGTTGTCGGTGAAGTCCACGCAATTGCCTCAGATACCGGAAGCTACCCCTAAATCATCGGCCCGACTTTGATCACTCTTGAGGGTTCTTGCCTACTCCCATTCAATGGTGGCGGGCGGCTTGGAACTGATGTCATAGGCGACCCGGTTGATCCCCGGCACTTCATTGATCACTCGCGATGAGATCTGCTCAAGTACCTCATAGGGCAACCTCGCCCAATCCGCCGTCATGGCATCATCTGACGTGACTGCCCGCAAAATCAGGGGATACGCGTAGGTTCGCCCGTCACCCTGGACGCCCACCGTCTTGATGGCCGGGAGCACCCCGAATGACTGCCATAGCGTATGGTAGAGTCCGGCCCGCTTCACTTCTTCGAGAACGATTGCGTCTGCCGAACGCAGGATATCAAGGCGCTCCTTGGTGACTTCGCCAATGATTCGTACCCCGAGACCCGGTCCAGGAAACGGCTGTCGATGGACGATTTCCTCGGGAAGGCCGAGTTCTTCTCCGACCGCTCTGACTTCGTCCTTGAAGAGGTCACGGAGCGGTTCCACGAGTTCAAATTTCATGTCATCCGGAAGGCCACCGACGTTGTGGTGCGACTTGATTTTGGCGGCGTCCTTGGTGCCAGACTCGATCACGTCGGGGTAGAGCGTCCCCTGCACGAGGAACCGCGCATCAGACAGGTCTTTGGCGACCTCCTCGAATACCCGGATAAAGGTTTCCCCAATTGCCTTTCGCTTCTCCTCAGGATCTGACACGCCTTTGAGCTTGGCGAGAAACCGCTCCTCTGCCTGGACGTGAATCAGGTTGGTGGGGAAGTTACGCCGAAAGGTCTCCTCCACCTGTTCGCCCTCACCGAGTCGCATCAACCCGTGATCAACAAAGATGCACGTCAGTTGTTCCCCGACGGCCCGCTGAACCAGCGCGGCAGCCACCGAAGAGTCGACACCGCCTGATAGCCCACAGACAACTTGACCGTCGCCCACCTGTTTGCGGATCTCCTCGATCGAAGTTTCAATGATCGAGTGATGGGTCCAGGTCGGCAGTGCCTCACAAACCTCGTAGAGGAAGTGTTTGATGACGTCGAATCCACGGGGCGTATGGGCTACTTCGGGATGAAACTGAACCCCGTAAAGGCGCCGCTCCGAGTTCTCCATGGCCGCCACCGGGGCGCCTTCGGTACGGGCCACACACCGGAAACCAGGTGGGACTTGCGTGACGGCATCACCATGACTCATCCAGACTTCTAGATCAAGCGGTAGGTCATGGAACAGCGTAGAGTCGGCCTCGATGACCGTTAGCTGAGTCTTGCCGTATTCACCTCCACCTGTTCGGGTAACTACACCACCAACGGCGTGGGCTAGAACCTGATGCCCGTAACAGATTCCCAGGATAGGGATGCCCAGGCCGACAATGGCCGGGTCGAGGTCATAGGCGTCCTCGGCGTAAACCGAGGCCGGACCGCCCGACAGAATGATCCCGGTGGGCGCCTTCGCTCGAACCTCATCAGCGGTGATGTCCCGCCCGACAATCTCCGAAAAGACGTGGGCCTCTCGGACCCTTCTCGCTATCAGTTGTGCGTATTGGGCGCCAAAATCGACGACCAGAATGCTCTGGGCGTGTCTATCCATCGAGAACGGCTAGCCCATCCCAACGCTCTGGGCCCGCTGCAGCGACTTGCCTTCCGTTTGTAACGATGGGGCGATCATCACTTCGGCCTTCTGGAACTCTTTGACGTCGGCGTAGCCGGTCGTAGCCATACTCATCTGGAGGCCGCCGAACAGGTTGCGCTTGCCGTCATTCTCGTGGGCGGGCCCAACCAGGATCTCCTGCAAGGTCCCCAGATTCCCGACCTGAACCCTGGCACCGCGCGGCAGCGTCGGATGGAATGTCGCCATTCCCCAATGCATGCCACGGCCTGGAGCTTCGGAGGCAGAAGCGAGCGGCGATCCGATCATGACTGCGTCGGCTCCGCAAGCGATGGCCTTTGACACATCGCCACCGGTACGCATGCCGCCGTCGGCTATCACGTGAACGTAGCGGCCAGTCTCGTCGAGGTAACGAATCCGGGCCCCGGCCGCATCGGCGATGGCGGTCGCCTGGGGCACTCCGACGCCGAGAACACCCCTGGTCGTGCAAGCCGCGCCCGGGCCAACTCCGACAAGAATGCCAACCGCCCCCGTCCGCATGAGGTGGAGCGCTGTCGAATAGGAGGCGCAACCGCCAACGATGACCGGCAGCTCATATCGGGCGATGAAGTCCTTGAGGTTGAGCGGTTCCACCCTGGTCGATACATGCTCGGCCGAAACGACCGTTCCCTGGATGACCAGAATGTCGAGGCCCGCATCCCGCACCGAGTCGGCATATGTTGAAACATGCTGGGGGGTCAAGGATCCGGCGGTGACGATGCCGGCAGCTTTCATCTCATGGATTCGCCGAACCATCAAATCGGCGTTGATCGGCGCCGAGTAGATGTCCTGCATTCGCCTGGTCGCCTTTTCAGGCTCCAGCTCGGCGATCTCCGCAAGGTATTCATCCGGTTCCTCGTATCGCGACCAGAGCCCTTCCAGGTTGAGAACGCCGAGGCCACCGAGTTGGCCGATCGTTACGGCGGTGGCGGGCGAGATCGCCGAGTCCATCGCCGAACCCAACATCGGCAGGGCGAAACGGAAACCGTCCATCTGCCACGAAATGTCGACATCGTCAGGGTCGCGGGTCCGCCGGCTCGGCACGATCGCGATGTCGTCGAACCCGAAGGCCTGCCTACCAGATTTACCAATACCGATGTCAATTTCCATTGCAATGACCTCCGCCAAGAGAAGCTGCCACGGTACCAGGAAATGGGCCGCTCACCGAAACACCTATCGGCGGTAGTCTGGCCCGAATGTCAGTACCTCCGCCCCTGCCATATTCAGGCCAAGCTGCGACGGCTACGGGCTTCCAATGGAAGGTGCGTCATTGGGTCGCCATCTGGGCTGCCGGCTCCGCCGGAGGAGTTTTCCTGGCCGCGATCGCCTCTTTGATGTGGGACGGTGACCTGCTGGGGGCCGATTTCTTCTTTTTTGTGGCGCTTCCCGCCCAGAGCATCTCCCAGGTGATCGCGCTGGCCGTCGGTCTCAAAAAGC
Organism: Acidimicrobiia bacterium; assembly: GCA_029881355.1. GTDB lineage: Bacteria > Actinomycetota > Acidimicrobiia > Spongiisociales > JAENVV01 > JAENVV01. Next base: position 4,307 of record JAOUMT010000061.1, read on the forward strand.
TTGGCGCCCGATTGGAAACGGATCTTGGCTTTGACATCCGGTTGTCCGATCTGCGGGTGGCACCCCTCGCCGTGGTGAACGTCGTAGCGCTCTCCTTCGCTCTCAACCCGATCCTGGAAGCCTTTGACATCACGGAACAGAGCCAGTCCGAGCTCGAACTTTTCGGGTCTGCTAGTCAGACGGCCTTGTTTGTGGGCGTTATCGTCGCGGTTGGGTTCGCACCCATCTACGAGGAATTGCTATTCCGGGGGATACTGCAGCGGGCTCTCGCCGGTCGGTTCGGTCGGATGTCGACGATGGCTTCGACCGCAGCTGTTTTCGGGCTGGTCCATCTCGTGACGCTGGACTCGGGCCTCGACAACTGGCCGGTTCACGCCGGCCTCGTAATCATCTCGATTGGATGGTTGGGGTTCATCTTGTCGTGGTTGGCCGATCGAGACGGACGCCTGGGCCGGGCGATCGTTTTCCACTCGACCCACAACATGATCGTCATCGTCGCAACGCTGGTCGCAGCATCCGACGTGCTCAGCGTCTAGGCCCATCACCAGTGGACTGATGACATCAGCTAATGGTGCCGCTACCCAGGCCAACCAATCGACGAACCTCGACCATCTGTTCTTCGGCCCGCATCCGGGCGTCGAGGGCACCTTTGGTCATGAGACGCCCCACTTCACCATCCTCAAGGGTTTTATAGTTGGTGCGGATTCGGGTCAGGCCCTCCACGACGGCGTCGGCTACCAACTGCTTGAACCGGCCATATTGCATGGCGTTGTGCTCATTGACGAGGTCATCGATCGACCGGTCGGTGAACAGTGACAGAATTTCGAGCAGGTTCGAGATCCCCGGCTTGTTGACCGGGTCGTAGGCCACTTCCGAACCCGAATCGGTTACCGCCCTCTTGAGCTTTTTCACGATCGTGTCCGGTTCGTCGAACACGAGAATTCGGCTCGAATCGTCAGGATCGGATTTGGACATCTTGGCGGTCGGGTCCTGCAACGACATGACCCTGGCACCCACCCTCGGGGTGATCTGCTCTGGCACCGGGAACGTTTCGCCGAACTTGCCGTTAAAGCGGACGGCGATGTCTCTGGCCAGCTCCAGATGTTGCGTTTGGTCGTTGCCGACCGGAACGGCGTGCGCCCGATGTACGAGGATGTCTGCGGCCATGAGGACCGGATAGGCGTACAGCCCAAGTTTCTGCCCGGCTTTTTCGGATTTCTCCTTGAATTGTGTCATCCGATTCAAGGCACCCAGGGGCGTGTCGACGCCGAGCAGCCAGGCCAGTTCCGCATGTTGGGGAACCTGGGACTGGTAGTAGAGCAGCGACCGAGAGGGATCAACCCCGATCGCCAGCAGCGCTTTTGCCGTAGCCAGGCGGGATTGCGCCAGTTCCGACGGGTCGTACGGAACCGTGATGGCATGAAGGTCGACCACGCAGTAGATCGCATCGTATTCGTCCTGGAGTTTGACCCAGTTACGGAGCGCCCCCATGTAGTTGCCGAGATGGATATTCCCGGTCGGCTGGATACCGGAAAAGACTCGCTTTCGATCCGTCATGGCTCTGCTCCTTCTGTCCCGGCAACCTCAAAAGAAAACCGGCTCGCTGTCTGAGCCGGCCTGATTCATTGCGCGCACAAGATCAGCCGTTTCAGGCCGACCACCGGGGCTTGACCGATACGCGCAACATCCGGGCGATGATACGAGGGCGCACCGCCGGCTGCAAGCAACCGAAATGTCAAGACCCGTCAATGAGAGCCAGCCATTAGGCTGAGCAGGAAATTCCGCCCTTCGCTCTGAGGATTCCGAATGATCATCGACGGTTTCAGTCACGCACTTCCCGATAGCGACCCCGACGAAACGCAGGAGTGGATCGACTCTCTGGATGCCGTTGCGGGAGCGCGCGGACAAGATCGTGCTCGGTTCCTCATGACCAAGCTGTTGGAACGAGCCAGGGAGCTGAATGTCGGCGTCCCGGCGGCGGTCTCGACTCCATACGTGAACACCATTCCGCCCGAGCAGGAGCCTTTTTATCCCGGTGACGACTTCCTTGAGAAGCGGATCCGCCGGTTTGTGCGTTGGAACGCGGCCGTGATGGTCATCAAGGCCAACCTTGAAGATCACGGGATCGGTGGGCACTTATCCTCGTTCGCCTCGTCGGCGATCCTGTACGAAGTCGGGTACAACCACTTCTTCCACGGCAAAGAAGATGGACTTCCCGGCGACAGCATCTACTTTCAGGGACACGCGGCGCCTGGTGCGTATGCACGCGCCTACATGGAAGGTCGGCTGAGCGCCGAGCAGCTGGACAACTTCCGCCAGGAGATCGGCGGGAACGGTCTGTCGAGCTATCCCCACCCCCGCTTGATGCCGGACTTTTGGGAGTTCCCCACCGTTTCGATGGGCCTGGGGCCGATTAACTCGATCTATCACGCTCGCTTCAACAAGTATCTCCACAATCGTCAACTTGACGACACCGCCGAATCGCGAGTCTGGTGTTTCATCGGCGACGGCGAAGTAGACGAACCAGAAACCCTCGGCTCCATTTCGCTGGCGGCACGCGAAAATCTCGACAACCTGACCTGGGTCATCAACTGCAATCTGCAGCGGCTCGATGGGCCGGTGCGTGGCAACGGGAAGATCATCCAGGAACTCGAGGCAATCTTCCGTGGCGCCGGGTGGAACGTGATCAAAGTGATCTGGGGTTCCGAGTGGGACGCCCTTCTTTCAGCCGACGTCGACGGAGTCCTCGTCAACAAAATGAACAGCACCGTCGATGGTGAATACCAGCGGTACAAGACCGAGTCAGGCGCCTACGTACGCGAGCACTTTTTTGGTCCTGATCCCCGCCTCCGCAAACTGGTAGAACACATGAGCGACGACGAGATCTGGGCCTTGCGCCGGGGCGGCCTCGATCCCCACAAGGTGTACGCCGCCTATCGGGCCGCCACCGAACTCAAAGGTGCCCCCACTGTGATCCTCGCCAAGACGATCAAGGGCTGGACCCTCGGTCCCGACGTCGAGGGCAGAAACGCCACCCACCAGATCAAAGAACTCACCAACAAGCAGTTACAAACACTGCGGATGCGCCTCCACCTCGAGGACGACATTCCCCTCGAAGCACTCGAAGGTGACGCCGAGCCACCGTATTTCCGCCCGTCGGAGGATTCACCAGAATACAAGTACCTGACCCAGCAACGGACTGCACTCGATGGACCGGTACCTCAGCGTCTGGTTCGGTCCCGTCGCCCGCTCCAACTCCCGCCACCTTCAACATTTGATGAGGTGAAGGCTGGCAGCGGGAAGGTGGAGGCTTCGACGACGATGGCCTTTACCCGTCTGCTCCGCACGCTGCTGCGAGATGAGTCATTTGGAAAACGGGTCGTGCCAATCATTCCCGACGAAGCGAGAACGTTCGGGATGGATTCGCTGTTTCGGGAATTCGGCATCTACGCATCACAAGGCCAGAAGTATCAGCCGGTCGACGCAGACATGTTGCTGTCCTACACCGAAAGAAAGAATGGTCAGATCCTGGAAGAGGGCATCACCGAAGCCGGCTCCATGGCCAGCTTCACTGCGGCCGGCGCCTCCTATGCCACCCGCGGCGTACCCATGGTGCCATTCTTTACCTTCTACTCCATGTTCGGGTTCCAACGGGTTGGCGATCTGATATGGGCAGCGTCCGACGCCCGGGTTCGTGGGTTCCTGATGGCAGCCACGGCCGGACGCACCACGCTCCAGGGTGAAGGCTTGCAGCATCAAGATGGACACAGCCTGGTTCTCTCATCCACCGTTCCGTTCGTCGAGAGCTACGACCCGGCCTTCGCCTATGAGATGGGCGTCGTCATCGAGGATGGTCTGCGTCGCATGTACGGCGACGAGCCAGAAGACGTGATGTATTACATCACCCTGTACAACGAGAACTACGCCATGCCGGCCCTCCAACCCGGCACGGAGGCGGGCATTCTGGCCGGACTCTACAAGTGGAGCGACAGCCCGGTCCAAGCGCAGGCCACGATCTTGTTCTCCGGTTCTGCCCAAGGAGCGGCCCGAGCTGCGCAGGCAGAGCTGGCAGACCGCTTTGGCATCGGAGCCGACCTGTGGTCGGCTACCTCGTTCAACAAGCTACGCCTGGATGCTCTTGAGGTTCACCGTTGGAATCGCCTCCACCCCAACGACCCGCCTCGCACTGCCTATGTAACCGAGGTGTTGGCCGACGCCCCTGGCCCAATCGTGGCGGTGACCGACTTCATGCGGGCGGTGCCAGATCAGATCTCGCGCTTTGTTAAGCGGGACTACACCTCATTGGGGACCGACGGATTCGGGCGTTCGGACACCCGTCCGAGCCTGCGACGGTTCTTTGAGACAGACTCTGCCCACATCGTGGTGACGGTTCTCGGTCGTCTGGCCGAAGCCGGCACCATAGATAACTCCGTAGTGATCGACGCCCTCAAGTCCTACGACCTCGCCCAGGACACACCACCACCCTGGCTCAGGTAGCCGAAGTGGCTGCCTCGGCGACCACTTCTTGAATCGTCCGGGAATCACCGCGGGCCCTGGTAAGCACGGGCAGCAGCGCCTGCAGTGCCATCACATACGTTTCCCTGGTCGCTCCGAACTCGCCTCCAACCACAATCTGCATCGTCATCCCTTCGGCTAGTCCGACCATGATGTTCGAGAGTTGGGGCATCGTGAGCGGCTCGCGTAGTTCGCGACCGAGACCAGCCAGAACTGCTTCGTATATCGGAACCATCGGGTCACGAAAGTCCCGGTACATCGTCGCCATGCGATCCTTGATGTCTGGACGACTACGCATCAACGACCAAAGATGGGTCTGAATCGCGAAACTGGGATTGACGGACATCGCTTCGAAGTTGGCAACTGCCAACCGTTCTATCTGATCGAGCAGCGGGAGGTTGTCGATTTGGCTGTACACCTCGAGAATCGCATCAAACGTCGGCGAACGCTCCACGGACAGGGCATAGTCGAGGAAGTCGGCCAGGAAGGCTTCGCGATTGGGCCAGCGGTTGTAGAAGGCCCCGGTCGTCATGCTGGCCCGAGCGGCGATGTCGGCCGCTTTGAGCTGTTCGAGGATCTTGGCGCCCACCCGCTGCCCGGGCTCGGTCGTGGTGGGCTCAAAGCCGAAAGACTCCACGACCAACTGCCAGGCGGCATCGAGCAGAACTTCCCGACTGTCAGACATAGATTTCCAGTTGCGAGCCCGACATCATACCTACTACTATGCCCGCTGTTGTGAGCTTGGGAAAGTCCACACGCTCAAGGGGGAATGAAGGAGTGGCGGACCGCCTACGGGGGTTCGCCACTCTTTTTTGGTTGTTCGCCGAACTCGACGACGCTTTTCCCTGGTTCACATCTGTTCCGTGGCCATGAGCCGAATAGAAGTCGGACGATCTAGCCAGTTTACCGGTTTGGCCGACAATTCCGTCAATGGGCAGATCATTTGACCGTTGACGCGCCTGAGGCAATACTGGCGCGGTGAACAGTGCCGCCACCGTCATCATTATCGATTAAGCGCATACGCTCCCGTATGCGCTGCAACCCTTCGCCATGCGAAGGGTTTTTTGTTGCCAAAGGAATGCCATGACACTTGAAATCTACGACACGACCCTCCGCGATGGGTCCCAGCAAGAAGGCATTTCCCTCACGGTTGGGGACAAATTGCGCATTGCCGCTCTGCTTGATGAACTGGGAGTCGACTATGTCGAAGGCGGATGGCCGGGTGCCAACCCGAAAGACGATGAGTTCTTCAAACGCGCTTGCAAGGAGCTCGACCTCTCAACAGCGACGCTGACTGCCTTCGGATCTACCAGGCGTCCCCGTTCGAAAGTTGCGATTGATCCCCAGCTCCGCAGCCTGCTAGACGCCGAAACCGAGGTTGTTTGTATCGTTGGCAAAGCGTGGGACTACCACGTGCTCGAAGCCCTCCGGGCAGACCTGGACGAGGGCGTGCGTATGGTGGCCGAATCGATTGAGTATCTCAAGGCACATGATCGGCGGGTCTTTTTCGACGCCGAGCACTTCTTCGACGGATACGCCAGCAATCCGGACTTTGCCCTGGCAGTGCTGCGAGCCGCTTCCGAAGCCGGTGCCGAGCGACTGGTGCTGTGCGACACCAACGGTGGGCGTCTCCCCAGCGATGTTGTCCGGACCCTCACGGCCGTGCAAGAAACGATTCCAGCGGCTGAACTAGGGGTGCACTTCCACAACGACGCCGGATGCGCGGTCGCTTCTTCGATCGCGGCAGTTGAGGCTGGCGTACGGCAAGTCCAGGGCTGCATCAACGGATACGGAGAGCGAACCGGGAACGCCGACTTCTCAACCTTGCTGCCTGACCTGTCCATCAAGATGGGCATCGACGTGCTTGGCAGCAAGAGCCTGACGCGCTTGTCTTCGATCGCCCACCACGTAGCCGAGGTAGTCAATATCTCGCTCGCACCCCACCACCCCTACGTGGGATCGTCGGCGTTCACGCACAAAGCGGGCCTGCATACCTCTGCCCTGGCGCGCCGCCCCGACGCCTACGAGCACACGGATCCAGCCACCGTTGGAAATCGCACCCGAATGGTGGTGTCCGAACTGGCGGGCAAAGCCAGCATCCTCTCCAAAGCCGAAGAGCTCGGTCTCGAAGTCGACGATGACTTCGCGAGGAGAATCATTGAACGGATCAAAGAACTCGAACACGAGGGTTACCACTTCGAGGCAGCCGACGGAAGTTTCGAGCTGCTCGTGCGCGAAATGGCAGGATGGGAGCAGTCTTTCTTCAAACTGGAATCGTTCCGGGTATTCACCGAACGTCGCGCCCACGAGGAAGTGGTGGCGGAGGCGACGATCAAGGTCGTGGTGAACGGTGAGCGGGTTGTGTCGACCGGCGAGGGAGTTGGACCCGTCCATGCCCTCGACCAAGCATTGAAGGATGCGTTGAGAGGGACCTATCCGGCCGTGGCCGACCTCCACCTAACCGACTATCGCGTGCGGGTGCTGGACTCGAAGGACTCGACTGGCGCCCGGGTTCGGGTCCTGGTCGAAACGGCTGACCATGAGACGGCCTGGGGTACGATCGGCGTGCATGAAAACGTTATCGAGGCGTCATGGAAAGCCATCACCGAAGGTCTCATCGTCGGACTACTCCGCCACACTGCAGGCTAAGGGTCACGCCCGACTGTTGGCGGCCGGGGTCGCCATCGCGGCGCTTGCGAGTTGCTCAGCCGCTGCCCCACCCAAGGCATCGGTCGCCGGACCAGTCGGATCACCCACCACGCACGGGTCGGAACCTGCCGCCTCGTCGGTCGCTTCAATCGAACGACCAACCGAGACCACGGCAGCGACCGCATTCGTTACCGTCGTAAGCCGGTTCGACGACTTCTCGATTTCTGTTCCAGGAGACTGGAATCTGCTCACCCCTTCGGCCGAGGATCTCACCACGCTCGGGAGCAACCTCGATGGGAGCCTGACCGGTATCTCCGGATCGGCGTTGGTTGAGGACGCTGCCTCCATCGCCGAGACGACGGCTCTTTGGGCTCAGAGCCCGGAACCATCGGTCTTTCGGGAGAACATCCAGATCATCCGACTGCCCGGCCGGCCCGAGCTCACGCTGGAATCGCTCTCCGAGATGGCAGTCAGCCAGGTCACGTCGATGGGACTGGTCAACGTCTCAATCGACCCGGTTCAAGTTGCGGGACTCGACGGGGTCCGCCTCACGAGTAGAACCGGTGATAGCTCGGCCGCCCGGTTGTTTCAATCGTCAGTCTTTTTGGTCAATTCCGACCAGGTCTGGGTCATCAACTTCGCGACGGACGATCAAGACACGCTCGTCGCGATCTTCGACAACATGCTCGATTCGTTTCAGCTGCTCAACCCGAGTAGCTGACGAACCATCATGGCGGTTGCCCCCCACAGAATCTCACCGTCCAATTCGTAGAACCAAATGGATCGCCCGTTCCAGAGTTCGGAGCGCCAGGCTTCCGGTCTTGAGAGTTCGGCCAGGGTCGGCAGCAAGATCTTGTCGACTTCGCGCTCTGACGGGACCAGAACCGGATCTGGTCCGATCAAACCGACAACCGGAACGACCCACAGCGCAAACTGGACGGTGTGAATGGACGGCAGGAATCCAATCACCTCCACCGAGCTTGGCTCGACACCCACCTCCTCATGTGCTTCGCGAAGTGCCGTCGCGACTTCGTCGGCGTCGTCAGGGTCGGCACGCCCACCAGGAAAAGCCAGGTGTCCGGCGTGGGTGGGCATCGTGAGCGGTCGCTTGGTCAGGATCACCCTCACATCGTCGCCATCAGGAAACAGAGCAACCAGAACTGCGGCGCGCCGGGTGCCGTCCTGGGGAGGCACCTGTTCGACCAAGCCGGGGTATAGGAGGCGATGATCCATCCACCCATCCTACGACCGGCTAGGGTCGACCAAGTGACCTGCCGTGCCTGAACTGTCGTTCGAATCCCGATTCACCAATCGATTCGAACTGCGACCTTTTCAAAAACGCGACGTGGAACCGTTGTATGAAGCTGTCATGGTTTCGATCCCGGAACTGTCTCAGTTTCTTCCTTGGGCCAGCCGCGCCTACGGTCGGATCGACTCCACCCGCTTCACACGTGACTCGATCCGGGCTTTCCGGGAGCAACGGGCATTCGACTTCGCGATTCGTCACCGAGATGAGCCCCGACGGCATATCGGCAATGTATCGATCTGGTTCGTATCAAGGGGTTTTCGCAGCGGCGAAGTCGGGTACTGGGTGAGATCGGATGAATCCCGCACCGGCATCGCAACCGAGGTGGCGGCTCGCATGGTCCAGGTTGGCTTCGAGGAACTCCGCATGCATCGAATCATTTTGCGCATTGCCGTAGGCAACCATCCGTCCGAGCGAGTGGCAGAAAAGCTGGGATTCACCAGGGAAGGGATCTTGCGCGAAGAGTTGGAGGTTCATGGCAAGTGGCTTGATCACACCGCCTACAGCCTCCTGGAACATGAATACGCTGCCAAAAAAGAGGCGATCCAGGCGTTGGTCGGATCAACCCTGAGCGATCTCCCGCGTGAGGACTCCCCCATCGACGGCTGATGACATCACGATATTCGTTACCGTCTCGCCGTATGGAGACAGAGCGTACAGCAATTCTTCAAGGTGTTTCGTTGAACGGAGCCTCGCTCGAATCACGTGATTCTCGCTGCCGGTCACATGATGACACTCGACCACCTCGGGCATGGTCTGGACCAGATCGTTGACGTGGCCAACCGATGCGGCACTCGTCTTCACCCTGATGATGGCGCGGATCGGAACGCCAAGCTTTTCATGATCGATCTCGGCCCGGTAGCCAACAATGATACCGTCGCGCTCCATCTTGCGAATCCGGTCGGCGACCGCCGGCGCCGTCAACCCGACTCTGGCCCCCAGCTCGCGATAGCTGGCCCGACCGTGGCGCTGAAGCTCTTCGATCAACATCCACCCGACGTCATCGAGCATTTGGGCCTCCAAAAAGCCTTATTTCCTTAGGGTTCGGCGGTTTTTCGCGTTCTCGACTGTCGGGAAACGCATTTTCAAAAGCAAAACGAGAATATGCAGACTATAACATGGTGCATTGATGCAGTCACTACTACTATCTATGGTCGTTTAGGGTTAAAGCTTCGTTATAGTTGAGCCGAGAATCAACTCGAACAACCACTACGAAAGGATCGGCCGTGGCCGATTTCGACAACAGCTTCAAACAATTCCTCTCCGCCTGGAACCATCATCAAGAACTGCGTGATTCAGGCGCCAATATCAGCTCGCTGCTCGACTCGCGAATGCAACTGGACACGCTCCGGTTGGACCTGATTCGCACACTCAGATAACTCATTCGTCGGGACTCTCTCCTCCGACGTAAAGAAGCGGGGCCCTTTCGGGCCCCGCTTCTATTTGTTCGTTCGTAGAACGACAGACTTGCCGGGTTATACCCTAGAAGTCCATCCCTCCACCGCCGTGGTGGTCTCCGCCACCAACCGGTGCGTCTTCTTTGACCTCAGCGATCAAGCCTTCGGTCGTGAGAAGCAGCGCAGCGATCGAAGCAGCGTTCTGAACCGTCGAACGCGTCACCTTGGCCGGATCGATGATGCCCGCCGCAAGCAGGTCCTCGAACTTGCCGATGGCTGCGTTGTACCCGAAGCCATCGGTGCCGTTCCGGACGTGCTCCACGACGACGCCACCTTCGGCGCCGGCATTGATAGCGATCTGACGCAATGGCTCTTCGAGTGCCTTGCGCACGATGGCTCGTCCGACCTTTTCGTCGTCGCTACCGCCGCGCAGCTTGTCGATGGCAGCCTCGGCACGGAGTAGCGCGACGCCACCACCGGGCACGATGCCCTCTTCGACAGCAGCTCGAGTCGCCGATACGGCGTCTTCGATCCGGTGCTTCTTCTCTTTGAGTTCGACCTCGGTAGCTGCGCCGACCTTGATCACCACAACGCCACCGGACAGCTTGGCAAGACGCTCTTGGAGCTTCTCACGGTCCCAGTCCGAATCGGTGTTGTCGATCTCACGCTCGATCTGCTTGATGCGACCGGCCACGTCAGCTTCGCTGCCGCCGCCATCGACCATGGTCGTGTTGTCCTTGGTGATGATGACCTTGCGGGCCGTGCCAAGCATGTCCAACGTCACACCGTCGAGCTTGAGGCCTACCTCTTCCGAGATGACCGTTCCGCCCGTCAGAATCGCGATG
>JAOUMT010000240.1 GCA_029881355.1 Acidimicrobiia bacterium
AAGCGGCGATTGCCCTGCCCGGTGGCCAGGGCGCTCACCAGGTCGATAGCTGTTCGGGACCTACTTCAGCAGCGGGCAGATCGGCAGTCCCGGCTCGTATCCGCGTTTTGTCCTCATCTCGCCGTGCTGCTCTGCGACATCTTTGGTTTCGGAAGTCGGCATGATCTCGCCAAGGTACCGGACCACGATGACCCGGTACCTTTCCCCTGTCGGTTATGTGTGTCTAAAAACGATGGCCGTCCGGAGTGCATCGATCAACTGGTCGTAAATGTCCGACGTTGGATGTAGGAGTTCAGGCACGTCGGCCGTTGCTTCTCCGCTGTTTCGACCGTGAAAGTAATTCCCGGGCACGCGAGAAGGGTCTTTTGCTACGGTTGATCTAACTCTTCGGCCGCCTTTGCAGGAGAGCTTGTGGTCGATGGGGAGGACTACAGCCGCGATCCAGGCGGCTAGGAAGGAGTGTGCATCATGAAGACGTATGCGCACGCACGGCAACGCCCGCTCTCGATTCTGATAATGGCCATGGCCATGTTGGTCATGTCCGTCGCGCCCGTAGGGGCTGCTCCCGGAAACACGCAGGTCTCTGGTCAGACCAATTTCAATGAGTGTTCCGACATGGACGCAGACTACGCGTTTGCGATCCAAGGGGACCTGGACGGTTGCGTCTACGGCTTCATTACGAAGGCCTTGTTCCACGAAGGTAGCGGCACGTACCAAGAATGGGCTGATGAGGTGTTCATCGGTTCCTGGGGTGACCTTGAGGGAACATTCGAACTAACCGAGTTCTACACGGCCAAGTTCACCGAATCGTTCGATCTGGTGTTCGCCCGATGCAAGCACCCGATAAAAACCGGTACAGGTACCGGGGATTTTGAGGGCATCACAGGTCGTTTGGACTTCAAAGACGACGTCTCGACCGGGATTGCCTACTACACGGGCCATCTCGCCATCAACCCCTAACAGACCCGCATCCAGCGGACAATCGAATGGGCACCGGGATAGACCCGGTGCCCATTCGTGATCCTCGGAGGGACATTGCGGGGGCCCACCGGCTCCCGCACCATCTATAGCGATTCGTCAATCCTCGATTTCTTTGGCGCCTTCTTCGATTTCTTGTTCGAGGTCTTCGACAACGTCCTCGACGAACTCATCTACCTGTTCGATCTCTTCGTCGGCGCCTGCACCATCGCCGTCCTCGTCGGTGCAGGCGACCAGACCGAACGGCAGAATCGCCAACAGTCCGGCAGCAACGAGTTTGCGGATGCGCATGTTGGTCTCCTTTCGGTGTTTAGAGGGGGAAGCGTTCGCATCAACCCAGTGATTGGTCGACCTGACGACACCGCCCTCTGCTCCCGATTGCCCGGTACTGGGCCAGGTCAAACTTCGGATCGATTGCAGGTGAGCCTGAGGTGCATCTACAGGCATGAGGGCCCCGCATCGTGCGGGGCCCTCATGGGTTGGTGGGCGTTTGTGGGCTAGGGGGCGAGTACGTCGCAGAATGCTGTGTAGTCGCCTTCGACGTCTTGGGATGGCCCGTTGAGCGTCAGTTCACCAGTGGCGAAGTCGAACGTCAGGCGACCCGATCCGTTGATGACCGAACCTTGGCCGGGTGAATGTCCGTTCCACCGGTTGCCGGTCACGGTGACGGTGCCCGCCACCAGGTCGACGGTATCGGTGAGCGCCCAATGTTCTTTGACCGTTCCGTAATCGGTGGTCCAGACGGAGTTGCCGACGATATGGACTCGTTCCGTGGTCGGGTTGCCATCGTTGTCGTAGAAGGCGGTCACCCGAACCTCCACGGTTTCGTCAAGCTGAATTGCGAAGTCGCACAGCACACCAGCCGGAACCTCACCGGAGAACTCCTCGGTTCCGTCGAACAAGACTTCCGGTGGGGCGGCCATGGCCACCGATGGCACGGCCATCACGATTACGGCGACGAATGTCGCGATCGTCTTCCTCATAAGTACCTCCTCTGCTCCCCGCGACGGTGATCGCGGAATCGACCGAACCATTCGGTCGACACGCATAAGAGGCCATGGCTTTTGTTCTGATACTTGAGTCATCGAGTGGACATTGGCCGCGAAACGTGCGGGCGCGCTCGCCGGCGACATCCCCGTCAGGTTGGAGGATCACCGGAGATTTCATCTCCCCGAGATAGAGCGTCCGGAGGTCGGGCAGCTCGCGCAGGTGCGCCACTCCTGTTCGTGGGCCCAGGCTGAGGGACGTGAGTGTTTCAAACGGCCGACGCGCCGTTCTTGGGGCCACACTGCTCGATATCGGGCACTGGAACCCTGGGTTCAACCCCGGGTTCGGAAAGCTGGTCAGCGGTGGAGTAGTTCGAGAAGCTCCTCAATGGCAACGTGGGTCTCGAGTGGATGACGGAGTGGTACGCCCGTCGCCAGCTCGTAGTGGTTGCGCCGGCCCACCCGCTCGTGTCGCAGGTAGCCGGCTTCTTCCAACTCGGCGATTATCCGCTGGGCGGCTCGCTCGGTGATTCCGACCTGGGCAGCAATGTCGCGGGTTCGAACGTCGGGATTCTCGGAGATACACAGCAATACGTGGGCGTGGTTGGTCAGGAAGGTCCAGGAACTACTCACGAACGACCCTCCTCTTCGGAATCGTGGGGGTTGGTCCAGTCATCGTTTCGACAGATTATCATACGTCTTGAATTTCGTGTATTCTGTAGCGTACGATGTTCGTGGTTCTTCTGATACATGCAGCCCTGGCGTTTACCGTGATCGCCGCCCGGTCGCGCCTGGGGAGGTTCGCCTTCGCGGTGGGTGCCCTCGGTCCGCTGTCCCTCCTCGTCTGGCTGACCATGTATGGGAGCTCGGTCATGGACGGGATCCCATACAACGAATCGATCGAATGGGTCCCCAGCCTCGACCTGGTGCTCGACTTGCGCGTGGACGCCTATGCGTTGGTCTTCTTGTCTGTGATCGCGGTTGCCGGAATCAGCATCTTTCTCTACGCGGCGCGCTACTTCGGATCGAGTCCGAAAGTCGGGACTTTCGCGGGAACGATGACGCTGTTTGGTGGGGCCATGGTGGGACTGGTCGCAGCCGATCATCTCCTTGCCACATTCCTGTTCTGGGAGCTGACCACGATCACCTCATACCTGTTGATCGGGTATTCCGATCAGCAGGAATCGGCCCGTTCGGCGGCGCTGCACGCCGCCCTGGTCACAGGTGGGGGAGGCCTGGCATTGTTGGCGGGAATGGTCATGATCGGCACCGAGGCCGGGACCTTCACCATTTCGACAATCCTGGCTGATCCGCCCGCCGCGTCGGCAGCGATGGGGGTCGCCTGGGCGTTGGTTCTACTCGGGGCCGTGACCAAGTCGGCCCAGTTCCCGTTCCACGGCTGGCTGCCGGGCGCCATGGCCGCACCGACTCCGGCGAGCGCCTATCTCCATTCGGCCACGATGGTCAAAGCCGGCATCTTTCTGGTGGGGCGGTTGGCTCCGGCCGCCTTGGTGGCGGCCGAGTGGTGGCGTCCCGCCGTACTCGGCATCGGTTTCGCCACCATGATCATCGGGGGGTGGCAGGCGCTGCGCCAGAACGACCTCAAGCTGCTTCTGGCCTATGGCACCGTCTCCCAGCTCGGGTTCTTGTTCTTGTTGCTGGGTGCCGGGGACCCCAAACTCCTCTACGGCGGGCTGGCGCTTCTGGTCGCCCATGCGCTTTTCAAAGCGACGCTGTTCATGGTGGTGGGAACGATCGATCACGAGGCCGGGACCCGAGACCTACGGCGCTTGTCGGGCTTGCGGACCTCGCTGCCCGCCATGTTCTGGGTGGCCGTGGTTGCAGGCGCCTCGATGGCGGCTTTCCCCCTCACCTTCGGGTTCGCCGCCAAAGAGGCAGCCTTTGACGGATTGGTCGGTTTGGGTACTGGCCTGATCGCCGTGGCGGCGGTGGCCTCGATCCTCACGGTCGCCTATACGGGCCGGTTCCTCATCGGAGCTTTTGGCGGTCATCATGCGGGCCACGAGCCAGCCATGCCGGTGGGTCCGTCGCCCCGCAACGC
>JAOUMT010000241.1 GCA_029881355.1 Acidimicrobiia bacterium
CGATCGGTTGGAATATCGAACCGCTTCTTGGCGATCAGGCGAAGGCCGGGTCGCCGAGCCTGGTGGCATTCGTCGACGGTCTGGCCGCTCAAACCCCACTGGTCCCGCTGACCGTAATAGCCCACTCGTACGGCTCGGTGCTGGCCGTCCGGGCTGCCGCTCATGATCACCTGGCGGCGGATCGTTTGGTGATTGTTGGTAGCCCGAACGTCGGTGTCGATCACGCCCACAAGCTGGTTGTGCCCGAGCCGGCAGCTGTTTTTGTTGGTGAGGCGCCGTCCGATCCCGTCACGGCTATTGGCGAATTCACTGATGGCTGGCGCGACGACTGGTCGGGTCTCGGCCACGGATACGACCCAGGAGCTTGCCATTGGGGAGCGACGATCTTCGAGGTTCAGGATGTCGGGCTGATCGAGGCCCACGTGACCTATACCTCCGGGGTTTCAGGCGAAACCATCGTCCAGATCATGACGGGTGACCCTGAAAACGTGTCTGACCGTTGTGGTTAGCTCGGTTCTATCGTGTCCTAACATTGTCGGATGCCCAATACCATCCGACTGCTCGTCGCGTTCGTTGCGGCGCTGCCGCTGGCCGCCTGCTCGGCCGGGGTGGCGTCCTCCACGATCGCCCCAACTCCGTCCGTGCCTGCGTCATCCAGCTCGGTCGTACCTGATAGGACTGCCCCCGCACCGCCGTCGACGTCCGTCACGACGACTACGGTTTCCGTAACCACCACCACCCTCGACGATACGGTGGTTATTGGTGTGTCCGTCGTGGGTGGTGAACTCGTCTCAGAGCGTCGGGCAGAGGTCAAGCTCGGCGACAAAGTCAAGTTGGTCGTCGAGTCCGACACGGCCGACGAGATTCACGTGCATGGCTACGACCTCATCGCTGATTTGGTGCCCGGCGAGATCACCGAGCTCACCTTCGTCGCCGAGATTCCCGGGATCTTTGAGGTGGAGTTTGAAACCAGCCACATGCAGGTCCTCGAGCTCGTCGTGAATCAGTGAAGATCTGGCAACGCTCGGCCGTCGTGCTGCTCGGTGTCGCCTGGGCTTTTTGGTTCTTGCCGGAAGTCGCCCTGGCTCACGGTGTGGGTGGTCGGGAGGATCTACCGATCCCACTGTCTACCTCGAGCATTGTGGCCATAGTGGTGATTGTGGTCTCGTTCGTGCTGCTCGGTTCCCTGTGGCCGACCCCCCGACTTCAAGATGGCCCCCGGCAGCGCAAGCTAGGCGGCGCCAGGCTGTCCTGGCTCCTGTGGCCGGTGCGGGTAGCCGGGCTGCTGTTCCTCGGAATCGTGATCGCCGGTGGCCTCGTCGGAGAACCTCGAGCCTCGTTTTCGATGTCCCCTTATCTGGTGTACGTCCTCCTTTTTCTGATTGTCCCGTTTGTCGGTGCGGCGGTCGGCAACGTGTATGCTCAGACCAATCCTTGGCGCACCGTTGCCAGTGCTCTCGGTTTTCCTGAACGCCCCGTTCCGAGCCGCCTGGGCGTGTGGCCGGCGGTTCTGGCGTTCTTTGTGTTTACGTGGTTCGAGCTGGCGTCGGTGACCGGGGGAGAGCCGCGTACCTTGTCGCTTTTCGCGATTGCCTACACCGGTTGGCTGGTCGCCTGGACGGCCCGCTTCGGGGCTGACAACGCTTTACGGACCGCTGACGGGTTCACGACCTACAACCGGCTGATTTCGGCGATCGCCCCGATCGGTCGAGCCGCCGACGGCGATGGATGGGTGTGGCGAGGCTGGCTCCGGGCTCTGCCGGTCTTGCCCCGCTGGGCAGGGTTGACGCCTTTCGTTTTGGTGATGATTGGAACCGTCACGTTTGACGGTTTGTCGTCGACCCAGCGGTGGCTTGCCTGGTTCGGTGAGGTGGAGTCGTTCGTGTGGTTCAAGACGATCGCCATGGTCGCGATTACCGCGCTCATCGGCCTCGCCTACTACGGGGCGTCGTGGGCGGCTATCAAGCTTGGTGAGAGTGAACGCACGGTCAGAGAAGTGGCTGACTCGTTCGCTCACACGCTGGTTCCGATCGGCCTCGCGTACGCCTTCGCCCACTACTTCACGCTGGTCCTATTCGAAGGCCAGAAGCTTCTATCGACCATAAGTGACCCGTTCGACTTCGGCTGGAACTTATTCGGGACCGCTCAATGGAAGATCGTGTACTGGTTCCCGACCGATGGCATCTGGTGGGTACAGCTCGGAGCAATCGTGGTTGGGCACGTCGTCGGAGTCGTGCTGGCTCATGATCGAGCTCTGGCAGATTTTGGCGGAGTAAAAGCAGTTCGGTCGCAATGGGCCATGCTTGGGCTGATGGTTCTACTGACCTTGCTGGGCCTGTTCATTCTCGCCGAGGGCTGATCAGGAGGCTTCCACCCGCAGAACCTTGGAGTGACGCATTTTGGCGATATACTTTCTTCGCTGGGGACATCTCGAAGGATCTGATTGAGCGCCAAGGTTCGCCAACCCGTGGGTAGTGTGCCGCGTCGCCCGAGGCGAATCGCTCGGACCGTTGTTTCGACGCTCGTTTCGTTGTCGGTCGTTCTGTCGGCATCAATTGTCGTGATCCCTCGGGCTCAGGCGGCTGCATGTACGGCCGGCCAGTTCACGGTGAGCCGGCTGCACTCGCCGATCTTCTACACCGATTTTGGGGACAGTGTCAATGGGATGTATCTCGGCTATGCGATAACGAACACGACAGGAGCCGCCATTCCTGATTTGTGGGTCACCGCAGATACGTTCTCCGGGGTGGTTGGCCTGGCCGCCAACGAAGACGGCATTCAGCACTTCGGGCGAGTGGCGCCCGGCGCGACGGTCTACGCCTACTTCTACGTAACCACAACGGCCAATAGCAACGCGGCCCAAACGCACCAGATCAAAATGTTCGGGGCTCCACCTACCGCGGGAACCCAGATATGTGAATCGGCCCAGTCGTTGACCGGCGTCCAGAACGCCATTTCGGCCGCCGCCAACAAGGTGACGGCAGTGACGAACGGCCCCACCCCGCCGCAGCTCGGTGGGGTCATGACGATTACCGTCAATGGCGACACCGGTCAGGTGGGTGGGGCGGGCATTTTTGCCGCAACTCCCGCCGCGCGACTCTCATGGCCAGCCAACGCCTTCCAGATGACTGATGTTCAGATTGAGATCCGCAACGAAGGTGCCGCACCCGGCACCGGGACGACCTATCACGACACATTGTTTCTCAATACCCTCTCGAACCAGAAATACTCCTATACGATCGTCTACACGTTCTCAGCGCAAACCATGACGACCGCCCCGACCGTCGTGGCGCCCGTCAACAACATCAGCAGCGGCAACCCGGTGAAGCACACGAGCACGGGGACCGCCGAGTACGCGGCGATCCCTCCTGTACAGCCGGTCGTCAACCGCCTATGGATGCAGAAGTCCGCATCGCCGAGCCTTCTCCCAACTGGGGGCAAAGCTGTCTACACAGTGACCGTGCGCAATGACGGGTCGGCAGTAACCGCACTTGACGCCATCGTCGATGTACTCCCGTCCAGTCCGTCGTTGGTCACCTATGACCCCACCGTCACCCCGCTCTACAACGGCGTAGCCATCCCCGCACCGTTGATCACCGGGCAGACGCTTCGGTTCAACGGGGTTTACTCGGTCCCCGCCAACGGAACGTCGACGCTGACCTTTGGCGTGAACGTCCCCAACGTCAACGGCGTATATGTCAACAACGTGACAGGACGCGTCGGTCCCACCCCGATCATCATCGACTCCACCCGCGACAACACAGCTGATTCAACTCCAGCTACCGCTTCGATCAATGTTGGTCCGCTCAATGCCGATCTCGGGGTGACCAAAACCGATGGGGTCACGACGGTCGTGCCGGGGGAAGGCCTCACCAGGACCTACACGATGGTGGTTACCAACTACGGGCCATCCTTGGCCACAAGCGTGGTTCTCAACGACACGTGGCCCGCCGCGTTTACGCAGGGCACCGTCTCCACTACTCGAGGGACTTGTGGCACCGGACCGTCTTTCATTTGCGCCATC
>JAOUMT010000062.1 GCA_029881355.1 Acidimicrobiia bacterium
TACGAATAAGTATGCCGAGGGCTACCCCAACCGGCGTTACTACGAAGGCTGTGGGGTTGTCGACGAGATGGAGGAACTTGCCAACGCTCGAATCCGCGATCTGTTCGGAGCCGAATACGTAAACGTACAAGCCCACTCCGGAGCACAAGCCAACATGGGCGTGTACTTCGGCCTCATCAATCTCGGTGACACCGTGATGGGTATGTCACTCGATCAGGGCGGACATCTCACTCATGGTTCGCATGTGAACTTCTCCGGGATGTATTACAACTTCGTGTCCTACGGTCTCGATCGAGAGACCGAACTCATCGACATGGATGAAGTGCGACGCATCGCCCTGGAAAGTCGCCCCAAGATTCTCCTGGCGGGTTACTCGGCGTACTCGCGTCACCTCGACTATGAAGCCTTCCGTTCGATCGCCGACGAAGTCGGGGCCATCTTCATGGTTGATGCCGCCCATTTCATCGGCCTGATCGCCGGCAAGGCCTATCCGAACCCGGTTCCGATCGCGGACATCGTGACTGGTACGACCCATAAGGCGTTTCGGGGTGCTCGCGGTGGTCTCATCATGGCCAAGGAACAGTACGGTAAGGCAATCGACAAGGGGGTGTTTCCAGGTGCCCAAGGCGGGTCCCTGTACAACCAGATTGCCGGGAAGGCCGTCGCCTTCCACGAAGCTGCCCAGCCCGAGTTTCAGGCCTATGCCGCCCAGGTTGTGGCGAATGCCAAGGCGATGGCAGCGACGTTCATGGACGACGGAGTGCGAGTCGTCTCGGGAGGGACCGACAACCACTTGATTCTGGCGGACTTGCGTTCCGTCGACGGGGAGCTGACCGGAAAACACGCCGCCACCATGCTCGACGACCTTGGCATCACGATGAATCGCAACTCGATCCCGTTCGATCCGCGTCCCCCCTTTGTGACGTCGGGTATCCGGATGGGTACCCCGGCCATCACCACCCAGGGGATGGAAGAAGCCGACTGCCGTGCGGTCGCCGGCCTGATCTCCCGGGCGGTTCATCACTATCAGGATGAGGACGTGCTGTCCGATGTCAAACACGAAGTTGCCGCCCTGGCGTCCAAGTTCACGCCGTATGAGACCGACTTTTCCGGTCATGTCTGAGTGATCAGTCTGAGCTGAATCCCCGGTTGCTTTCCAACACGGTCTTGACATGGAGGGCAGCACCGTCGGCATCGAGGACCCAACGACTCGGGAAGACGTCGGTGATGGTCCAGCCCACTCGGGGCAAGCGCCTGGCGACGATGGGCTTGGGCGCCATCTGGCAATGTAGTTGTAGAACTCCGCTGCCCCGGGCCTCATCAACCTGCCAGCCCAGGATCATCCACGCCAGACGGTGCCTAGAAGCCCCGTTGTCCGCCCGTGAATGGGCCAGAGATGCCCGACTGGAACTCGGCGACCGTCGGACCCCCCAGTCGGTTCAGGTATCGGTTTCCATAGACGTAGGTGACGATCAGCAAGGGCAGGATCGTCGGCCACGAGGTCAAGATTCTGGCGGCCGCCAGCGCTTCGGGGCGTTCGGCCAGATACAGATACCATTGCACGCCGGCACGTGCTGCGAAGTAGGCAGCCCATATGGCCGTGACGACGGTGTAGGCGGGACGAACATCTGGCCGCCAGTACCAGGCAAGCGGCCATTTGCGTTGCGCCCAACTGGACCAGGCGGCCAGTGGCCTCCTGGCGATGAGGCTCAAGATTGACGCCGCCGCCAACAGCGCCGTGCCGACAATCCCGGGGAGAAAGAAGCTTTCGGCTCGACCGGATCGCAGGGCGAGCACGGCCGCGAAACCTATGCCGAGGATGCCCCCGACCGCGTACGAGACCTTCTGGCCTTTCTTGACCCTCCAGAGCGCCACAAGGGCTCCAACGAAGATCGCCCCGACGACTGCGGGGACCAGGCCGACCAGCGCATTGACGGTGACGAACACTATCGGGGCCGGAAACGAGTCGCCGATGGTCCGCTCGCCAACGAAGAGACCTCTCAGGTCTTCGCGCAGATCAGTCCAAACGTGGTCTTGTGTCGTCACAATGAAGATACGGAGCGGCTAGCCAAATGGATCGACCGCCGGTTCAACTGAACGGGTCATCCGGACCCAGAGGGGGGTCGTGCGCCGTCGATCCAAGGGTCGGGGGAGGTGGCGGGGGAAGCATGGCCGGCGGTACATAGCTCTTCGCCCTGGTCAGAAGTGCCAACGATCCGAATCCCAGCCCAACAAAGATCCCGAGATACCACTCGCTGGCCGGTGAGGGTTCGGCGATGCTCCGGTAGCTGAACAGAGCAACGCTGCCCATCAACGCGAGCACGGTAAGTAGACCCGCCCCGCGGTAGATATTGATTGCCTTATGGAAGATCCCGATAAAAGCCAGAAACCCCAAGGCGAACCCGGCGCCAACCAGCGCCACGGTCAACCCCCCAACAAACCCGGTCATGCTATCTGGCGTGGTGTATGGTGCGTACCCATCAGACGGAAGCATACGGCCATCGTGAAGACTTACTGCCCGATCGTGCTGTCTGTGTCGCTTGCCCGGCCCCCCTACCCAACGCCGCAGGCGGCGGGAAGGGGGGCTCGTTCTCGTCTCCAAGCATGTAACCCACGGCTCGTTCTTCTCTCCGAGCATGCAACCCCAACCGGTTCTTTTCTCCGAGCATGCAACGCCCAACCGGATCCTCCCTCCGAGGTAACCCAAACCCCGGTTCGTCTCTAAGACCATGCCACCTCGTTTCGTGATGCGAATCTGTCCGTTGGTCTCTATCCAATGGATTCGAACGGCGCGATACTCGGATTAATGAGATGTCTGAGTGCGAACATCGGGCGCGGTCCCACCCCTAACAGGTGATTACCCACTCCCTCCCGAAAGCGCACCGACACCAGAACCCCCGGGTTTCCGGGGGTTCTGTGTGTGCTGAGCACTCATGGTTCCCCTACCGGGAATGGGGGGCTTCACCCCTAGGCAGCAGGGTCCGATTGGTCGATTCTTAGAGGAGATCGACCAAGGAGACATCATGACACCGACCACCCTCGACCAGCCGCCACCACTGCCCGGCCAACGCATCGAACCCAAAGACGACCTGTGGGATTCGGTCCTCACGGGCAAGAACCTGTTCCGGGTCGGGCTGGCGCTGGTGCTGCTCGGGTTGGTTTTCATGTTCCGCTACGCCGTGGAGGCCGGCTGGATCACCGCAGTCGCCAGAGTCGGGCTGGGGGCCGCCGCCAGTATCGCGATGCTGGGTCTCGGAGTTCGGTTGGTCTCGATTCGGAAGGGCTTCGGAGTGTTACTGGCCGGTGGCGGTGTCGCCGGGCTGTACATGACGGTGTACGCGGCACTCCACTGGTACGGCCTAACCTCGCCATCTGCAGCCTTCATCCAACTCGTGGCGGTTTCGGTGCTTGGGGTCGGTTTGGCGCTTCGGTGGGAGGCTGAGCCGCTCGCCGTGGTGAGCTTGACGGGTGCGCTGGTGGCGCCGCTGGTGGTGCCGGGGCGGATGTTGGAGGGCTCAGGCGACTCGTTCTATTTCCTGGCGGTGCTTGGGGCGGCCGTATCGATTCTGCTGGTTCGTCAATGGATCATTCTGTTCGGATCGACGTTTGTTTTGGCTTCGGCCGTCGTGTTCGGTGAGGTGATTCGGGTCGAGTTGGGATTCCCGGGCGCAGCGATGCTCGAAGTCGACATCATGCTGGTTGGGTTGGTCGCAGCATTCTTGGTTGCGCCGATGGTGGCTCGTCAGCTCGGCTCGGCCACGGACGCGCTTTTGGGGTGGGGAGCGAGCGCGGTCGGTCCGGTCGTGTATCTCATCGCCGCAATTGCTCATGGGGGCGACAACCAGGCGCTCGCCCTTGCCGCTTTTACTCTCGGTGGCTTGCACGCGCTGGCCGGGTCCGTGTTTCGCGGCGATGAGTCGCTGGCAATCACGCACGGGTTGGTGGCGGCGGGACTCGTGACCGCCGGCGCGACGGTGCTTTTGGATGGTCCCGTTGCCGTACTGGTTGTTGCGCTGGTGGGAGCCGCAATCACGCTGATCGGGTTCGGGGGCTCGCTCACTCCGTTGCGCTGGGTCGGTGGATCGACCCTGGCGCTGGCGGGTTTCTTGAGTATCGCCACCATGGTTGACCCTGGGGGAATCGGCGACACGCTGGCCCGCCTGGCCGTGATCGGAGTAGTCGGGCTCGTGGCGGTGGCGCTTGATCGGATCACCGAAGCGGGCGCCACCGTTGCCCGGAACCTGGCCGTTGCCTATGTCTATCTGGGTAGCTTCCTCGTGGGGCTTGGCGACCTGGCCTCATATAGCCAGGCCCTGGTTACGGCAGTATGGAGTGTCGGGGCAGTTGGCTTGATCGTCTTTGGAAGCCTGGCCGATCGCAAGACCGTAACCCGGCTTGGAATTGGCACGATGGCGGCGATTCTCGTCAAGGTGTTCCTCATTGACCTGGCCACCGTCGAGACGCTCTGGAAGATGGCGCTGTTCCTGGCCCTCGGCGTCGTCTTGCTGATGGTCGGCTATTGGATTTCGAACGAAGAGTGATCCAAACCAAGTCGATCTCGGGAGCGGACTCACGCCGGGTTCGCTCCCACTACGTTAAGGCGCAATAATCCGCGCACATTCGCCGGTCCGCCGGTAGGGGACTTGTGCCCTAATAGGTTTTGTGAAATAATCACTTTGTGAAATAATTCACAAAGTGACGCGCAACGGAGGAGAAGACGTTGGAAAAGCGGTCAGTGACCAGCGAGGTGGCTGGGGCAGCGGACGAAGGATGGGGCACCAGTGCCCTGATCGGTTCGGTGCTCAGCGGGCTTCTCATCGGTTACCTCCTCGACCGCTGGCTCGGTACCGATCCCTGGCTCACCATCGCCTTCGTTATTCTCGGCTCCTATTCCGGATTCCGCGGTATGTGGCAATATGCCAACATCGTCGGTGAGCGCCAAGAGGAGGAGCGGCGGCGTGCCAGAGACTGAAGTTCCCGATCGGGCCGTTCCCGGTAGAAACGTCGAGGCGGTCATCGCCAAACACACCGTCCAGCGGGCGGTATTTGTGGCCCCGATTCTGATCGCCGGGTTCTGGGCGTTGCGAGGCGCGGACGGTGCCATCGCCTCTGCAGTCGGCAGTCTTGTGGTTGTCGTCATGTTTCTGGTGAGCGGCACGATGATGTCGATTTCGGCGCGGCTGGGGTTGTCTGCCTATTATGCGGCGGCTCTGTTCGGTTTCTTCGTTCGGTTGGCGCTGCTGACCGGTTCGATGCTTTTGATAGCGAAGTTCACGGATCTAGACAGAATGGCATTTGGAATCACGGCGGTTTTGGCATATCTCATACTCCTGAGCTGGGAGACGGTGGCCATCTCGCGTGGAGCGGAAAGGGAACTTGAGTGGATCAACTGATCCTGGCAGCTGAGGAATGTGACATCGCCAATGAGGTGGTTTGCGTTCCTGCCAACGTTTTGGACCTCTTCGAATTCAACTCCGTGCCGGTGTTCATCGGCCTCGGCGCCGTCGCTGTCGTGCTGCTCATGTACTTTGCGCTCCGCAAACCCAAGTTGGTTCCCGGCAAGTTCCAGGCCGCCGTCGAGAGTCTGATGAGCATCGTGACAGACAACATCGCTCGTGATGTCATCGGACCCAAGGGCGTGAAGTACATTCCTTACCTGCTGTCCCTGTTCTTTTTCATCTGGGCCGGAAACCTCATGGAACTGATCCCGGGCATCAACTTCCCGTACACATCCCGGATGGCCATTCCGCTAACCCTCGCCGTGATTACGTGGATCATTTTTGTTGTCGAGGGAATCCGCAAGCAGGGTCTCCACTTCTTTACCGATTTGATCTGGCCGTCGAGCGTGCCGGTCGCGTTGCGCCCTCTGGTAGGTCTCATCGAGTTTGTCTCGACGATCGTCGTGCGTCCGTTCTCGCTCACTGTTCGGCTTTTCGCCAACCTGGTGGCCGGTCACGTGATGCTCGCCTTGTTGCTCGGATCGGCCGGGTTCTTCCTGCTGGGCGTCATCGGCGGCGATATCAGCATCCTGCGAGGCTCGATCGGCGCCGCCTGGTTCGTGGTCGGCGTGGCGATCTTCCTGTTCGAGTTGCTCGTCGGTTTCCTGCAGGCCTACATCTTCACCCTTCTCACCGCTGTCTATATCGATTCGTCAATCAACCCTCAACACTGATCAGGTTTTAGGTACTGACCGGTAACGGTCACATAGAAAGGAAGAAACGGAATGGAACTACTCGCATTGGCTCAGGAAGCTACGGCGACCGGCCTCACCGGCGATATCAGTGGAGCGCTTGCCGTCATCGGCTACGGTCTCGCTGCCATCGGTCCGGGTGTTGGCATCGGGATTCTCGCCGGTAACGCCGTTCAAGCCATGGCCCGTCAGCCAGAGGCTGCCGGCATGGTCCGGACAACGATGTTCTTGGGTATCGCCTTCACCGAGGCGTTGGCCCTCATCGGCTTCGTCCTGTTCTTCCTGGCTTAATCCGCATGAACGCCGACGTATTGATCCTCGCTGCCGAAGAGGCCGGAGGAGAGGGCATCGACCTTCTCATCCCGACGATCCCCGAGCTCGTGGGTGGCATCCTTGCGTTTGCCGTCGTCTTTGTCGTCATGTGGAAGTTCGCCTGGCCGCAGTTGCAGGAGCTGCTCGAAAACCGCCAGAAGGCGATTGCCGGGCAGATCCAGGAAGCCGAAGCCATCAAGGCCGAGGCGCAGAGCCTGCTTGATGACTATCGCCAGCAGGTTGCCGGTGCCAAGTCGGAAGCCAATCAGATCGTCGAAGCGGCCCGTACTCAGGCAGACACGGTCAAGGCCGACCTGATCGCCAAGGCGCAGACCGAAGCCGAGAGCATTGTCGGCAAGGCGCGTGAAGACGCCTCCAGCGAGAAGTCCCGAGCGATGACCGAGGCCCGACAAGAAGTCGCCAATCTTTCGATCGACCTGGCCGAAAAGGTGGTTGGTAACAGCCTCGATCGGGCTGCTCAGCAGAGCCTGGTCGATAGCTATCTCGCCAATCTGGAAGGGGCTTAACCGCCCATGTCGAGCGACGATCGCATTTCCAGCTACGCCGAGGGCATCTTTTCGATTGCCAAAGCCGAGGGTGAACTGGACCGGGTCCGGGCCGAACTGCTCGAGATCGCTCGCGCTTTTCAAAGCTCGAACGAGCTGCGGGATGCGCTGAGCAATCCGCAGCTTCCCACCGACCGTAAGGATGCCATCGTGGCTGACCTGCTTGGGTCACGGGCGACGGATGTGACCCGGAACGTTGTATCTCTTATCGTGGGCATGGGGATGGCTAACTCCATTCCGGCCATCGCCGATGCCCTGGCTGCAACCGCGGCCGCCTCTTCCAATCGAGAGGTCGCAGAGATCCGGACCGCGATTGAACTCGACGCCGAAACCGTCAGCCGCCTGATCAGTGCGCTCGAACGAAAAACCGGCAAGTCCCTTGAACCAAAGGTTGTGGTCGATCCGACCGTCCTCGGCGGCATCGTCGCTCAGGTCGGCGACACCGTGATCGACGGTTCGGTAAAGAAGCGGCTCACCAGCCTCCGCCAAGCTCTCAAGGCATAGGAACCAGGAGTAACGATGTCAGAGATGACCATCAATCCCGAAGACATCACGTCGGCCCTAAAAGCGAACCTGGCTGACTGGTCGCCTTCGATTCAGACAGAGACGATTGGCTACGTGACGGCGATTGCCGACGGCGTAGCTCGCGTCAAGGGCCTCCCCGCCACCATGGCATCAGAACTTCTTGAGTTCCCTGGTGGGCTGCTCGGCGTGGCGCTGCAGATCGACGAAGCCGACCTCGGTGTCGTGCTGATGGGCGAGTACAGCCACATCGAAGAGGGTTCCCCGGTCAAGCAGACTGGAGACATTCTCTCCATTCCCGTAGGTGATGCCATGTTGGGTCGCGTTGTCGACCCGCTGGGTGCTCCGATCGACGGAAAAGGCCCCATTGCCACAACCGAGCGCCGTATGCTCGAGACGCAGGCACCTTCTGTGGTGCAGCGTCAGCCGGTAAACGAGCCCCTCCAAACCGGTATCAAGGCCATTGACGGCATGATTCCTGTCGGTCGCGGTCAGCGTGAGTTAATCATTGGTGATCGCCAGACCGGCAAGACCGCAGTCGCGGTTGACGCCATCATCAATCAGAAAGGCCAGGACGTAAAGTGCATTTACGTCGCGATTGGTCAAAAGGCTTCAACAGTTGCCGAGGTGGTTGCCTCCCTGGAGCGGAACGGCGCCATGGAGTACACGGTCGTTGTGTCGGCCACCGCCTCGGACCCGGCCGCATTGCAGATGTACGCACCATACGCCGGCTCGGCGATCGGCCAGCACTGGATGTACAACGGGCAGCACGCCCTTATCGTCTTTGATGACCTTTCCAAACAGGCCGTTGCCTACCGTGAGATTTCGCTGCTTCTGCGTCGCCCGCCCGGCCGGGAAGCCTATCCGGGTGACGTCTTTTACTTGCACAGCCGCCTTCTGGAGCGCTGCGCCAAGCTATCGGACGAACTCGGCGGTGGCTCGATGACCGGCCTGCCGATCATCGAAACCAAAGCCGGCGACGTGTCGGCGTTCATTCCCACGAACGTGATTTCGATTACCGATGGACAGATCTTCCTTGAGACGGATCTGTTCTTCTCAGGTATCCGACCAGCCATCAATGCCGGAATTTCGGTGTCCCGAGTTGGTGGCGCCGCACAGATCTCCGCCATGAAAAAGGTGGCAGGTTCGTTGCGTTTGAACCTCGCCCAGTTCCGTGAATTGGAAGCCTTCGCCGAGTTCGGTTCTGAACTCGACGACGCCTCGCTGGCGCAGCTCGAACGAGGGCGCCGGGTTGTTGAAACGCTCAAGCAGCCGCAGTTCTCTCCGCTTCCGGTCGAGGAGCAGGTGCTGGAGATCTATGCAGTGACCAACGGCCTATTCGACGATATTCCGGTCGAACAGGTCGTCAAGGCCAACGCCGGGCTCCGGGCCTTCGTGAAGACCCGAAACCCTGAGTTGCTCGACACCATCCGCCAAACGGGGAAGCTGCCTGAGGCAGATGCCATGGACGCCGCCATCAACGCCTTCAAAGAAACCCGCGGGGAGTAGACAAGTGGCTAGCGCTGAACTTCGTGATACTCGACGGCGGATCAAGTCCGTCCAGTCGACCATGAAGATCACGCGCGCCATGGAGCTGATCTCGGCTTCACGCATCCCCAAGGCGACTGCTCGGGTAAATCAGTCAAAGCCGTATGCGACCAAGCTCGTCGAAGTTATCCGCAATGTCAGCGGTGCTTCCGGGGGAGCCTCACACATGCTGCTCGAACGACGGACGGTCGAAACGGTTGGCATTC
Organism: Acidimicrobiia bacterium; assembly: GCA_029881355.1. GTDB lineage: Bacteria > Actinomycetota > Acidimicrobiia > Spongiisociales > JAENVV01 > JAENVV01. The sequence continues at coordinate 9,345 of JAOUMT010000062.1, forward strand.
TTGTGATTGCGTCTGATCGCGGACTAGCCGGGGCTTATGCGTCGACCGTGATTCGTATCGCCGAGCGGCAAGCGCTTGAGTACCTGGAACAAGGCAAGAACGTGCGATTCTTTGCGGTCGGCAAGAAGGCACAGTCGTACTTCGAGTATCGCAAGTACAAGGTCGATCGTGCCTTTCTCGGAGTCACCGATGCCCCCGGGTACGGTGACGCGCGAGCCATCGCCAATGCGGTGATGGATGCCTACGCCAGCGGCACGATTGATTCGCTCGATGCCGTGTTTACCCGGTTCAAGTCGGCCGGCTCTCAGGAGCCTTTGCTGTCGGCCTTACTGCCGATCGCCCAGATCGGGGCGGACTCCGACGCCGAGCCATCGGCCGCGGTTGACTACTCCTACGAGCCTTCGCCTGGGGAGATCCTCGACCGTTTGTTACCCCGTTACGTCGAGGCGACGATCTTTTCGATGTTGCTGGAGGCTTCGGCTTCGGAGCATTCGGCTCGTCGGCGAGCCATGAAGGCGGCGACGGACAACGCCGAGGATCTGATCAGGGCGCTGACCCAGCGTGCCAACCGGGCCCGGCAAGCAGAGATTACAACAGAGATTTCCGAAATTGTTGGCGGCGCTGAAGCGCTCAGCCAGGCATGAAAAAGCAGGAGGAGTAGGCAGCGTGGCAGAAGTAAAGAGCGTCGGCCGTATTATCAAAGTAGCTGGACCGGTCGTGGACGTAGAGTTCCCGCCCGATGGTCTGCCTGAGATCCTTTTCGCGTTGGAAGTTGAACTTACCCTCGCAGGTGAGACCAAGACGATCATCGCCGAGACCGCCGCTCACCTTGGTGGTGGGCGGGTCCGGGCCATCGCTATGTCCGGGACCGACGGACTGGTTCGAGGCGCCGAAGTTCGTAACACCGGTGGTCCGATTACGGTGCCGGTCGGCGACCAAACGCTCGGCCATATTTTTAATCTGTGGGGGGAATCACTCGATGCTCCCGAACTCGAATTCTCGGGTGAACGCTGGCCCATCCATCGTCAGCCGCCCGTGTTCGAGGACGTCGTCCCGCAGACGAAGGTGTTTGAAACCGGTATCAAGGTCATTGACCTACTCTCGCCATACCTTGAGGGTGGCAAAATCGGGTTGTTCGGTGGTGCCGGCGTGGGCAAGACGGTTCTCATTCAGGAGATGATCAACCGGGTTGCCACCCATCACGGCGGTGTGTCGGTGTTTGCCGGGGTAGGTGAGCGGACCCGTGAGGGCAACGACCTCTTCCTGGAGATGCAGGAGTCCGGTGTTATCGAAAAGGCTGCTCTGGTCTTCGGCCAGATGGATGAGCCACCTGGGGTGCGACTCCGGGTGGCATTGTCGGCTCTGACGATGGCTGAGTACTTCCGCGATGTTCAGAACCAGGACGTGTTGCTCTTCATCGACAATATTTTCCGATTCACCCAGGCGGGTTCCGAGGTCTCGACGCTGCTCGGGCGGATGCCATCAGCGGTCGGTTACCAGCCGACGCTGGCGGGTGAGATGGGCTTCCTCCAGGAGCGGATTACGTCACTCAAGGGGAAGTCGATTACGTCGCTTCAGGCGATTTACGTGCCTGCAGACGACATCACCGATCCGGCGCCGCACACCGCATTCGCCCACCTTGACGCCACCACGGTGCTGTCCCGGCCGTTATCGGCCCAGGGTATTTACCCGGCTGTCGACCCGCTTGACTCCACATCTCGGGCGCTCGACCCGCAGGTGGTCGGAGAAGAGCACTTTAACCTGGCAGCCCAAGTGCAGCAGGTACTTCAGCGCTATAAGGATCTCCAGGACATCATCGCCATTCTCGGTATTGATGAGCTCTCCGAAGAAGACAAGCTGATCGTCGGCCGAGCCCGCCGTATCACCCGATTCCTCGCTCAGCCGATGTTTGTCGCCAAGGCGTTCACCGGCCAAGAAGGCATCTACACCTCATTGGAGGAGTCGATGGAATCCTTCAAACTCATCCTTTCTGGCGAGATGGACAAGTACCCGGAGCAGGCTTTCTACATGGTCGGCGGCGCCGACGATGTATTGGCCAAGGCGCGGGACATGGAGAAGGTCGGAGCCTAAGTTGGCCGCCAGCTTCCGCGTTGATGTCGTTTCCCCAGAGGCCACCCTGTGGTCGGGAGACGCGACGTTTATCGTGGCCAGGACCCCGGACGGCGAGATCGGGATCATGGCCGGCCATGAACCGACCATGGGAGCGCTCGTCACGGCCGCCGTGCATGTCGAAGGCGTCGATGGGAAAAAGACCACGATCGCCGTTCATGGCGGTTTTATCCAGGTGCTCGACAATCAGGTCACGCTGCTCACCGATCGGGCTGAGATCGTCGAAGGCGATGCCGACGCAGCTCGTCAGGCTGCCGCAGCGTTAGCCGCCGCTGAAGCCGAGGCTTAGGCCCGGGCATCGGCCGGGGCCTAGAAATCACTCTGGCTGAGGGATTCTTGGTCCGATGTATCGGTATGCCTTTGAGATCGCTCGCGCTTGTCATGATCCTGGCGTCGTGCTCAGGGGCGGGAGCCACCACGACCCAGCCGTCGGTCGTCGCCATCGAGTCGCCGACGATTCCTTCAGCAGCTCCAACGACTTCTTCGGCTCCGACTGATCGCACCACCACCCCGGTCGCGATCGTCGATGAGCCGGATCTCCTGGCAGACAATGCCTTGGTCTTTGTTGCGACGCTTGAAGAAGCCTTCGCCGGGACCTCGTTCGAGGGGGCTGTCTTGGAATCCCCGGAATTGTTCATAGCCACCGCCGAAGTGATCTGCGTTCGCCTCGACAATGGTGACGAGATCGACCAGATATTGTTGGATTACATAGACGGGTTAAGTAACGCTGACGGTGCTGACAACACTGTTAGTGAGAATGAAGCGGCTGCGGTCGCAGGCGGAGTGCTGGGAGCATCTCTCGAATTGTTTTGCCCCGAGCACCGGCAACTAATCGAGGACTAGCGATGCAGCGAATCTTGAGACGGGTGGGTGTACTGGGACTGAGCGCGTCGCTCATCCTCCTGCCCTCTGTAGCGGTCGCAGACGATTATCCAAGTTTGGTCGGTCTGGCGAAGGCAGCCGCCGTCCGATCGGCGCAGATCGCCAATGAGACCGCTCTGGCCGCCCAGTCTGGAGAAGGCAAGCAGTCCGGGTTGGAGAAAGCCGCTCAGGCCGTCAAAGCCGCCGAGGACCGGGGCAACGGCAACGGCCGGGCCTTGGGACGCGGGAATGCAGCCAAGGTGCTGGCAGCCCTGGCGGCGGGCGAATCACCTTCGGGGATTGGCAAGGAGCACGGCAAGGCTGTTTCGGCCGCCGCTCGCGGTCTCAGCAAGGTCGCCGGCGAAAAGAGTAACAACGGAAACGGATGGGGTAGGGGCGGCAACCCGAACAAGGGCGCCGCCGAAGACGACAGCTAGCGCCCAGGCCGGTTTATACCTCAGGTCGGGCCAGGGTCAGATGTGTAGCGAATTGCTCAACCTGGTCCGGTAAACCTGATCGGATGGCCCCGGTGATCAGTGGGAACATCATCCCCGACAACAGCCCCCTCGTCTGCAGATCGAGGCCGACCGTCACTCGGACCCCGCCGGCGTTCGGCGCGAGCGAGGCTTTGATGTGTCCGGCGATCTCCGAGGTGGAGATATAGACCACCATGTCGGTCGGCCGTGATGAAAGCCGCACCTCGCCCTTTCCCGCGTAATCCTTGCCGGCCACGACCGCGGTGAACAGGTAGCCGGTAAGGTTGCCAGCCTCGTCGAACTGCGGGTTCGTTACCTCGCTGATCCCGGCGATCGTTGCCCATGTAGCGGGATCCTGCAGGCCGGCCCAGGCTGCATCGAGACTCGACGCGGCGGAGGTAGCGGTGTGCGAGAACTGGGCTGAGGCCATGGCTGGGAAGCGTAGCGGGATGTCAGAGATCCCGGACGATCTCCTTGAGAAGCTCAAGCGTGGCCGGTTCGCAATGTTCCCATGTGGCGTTGGTGGTCACAACAACGCCCATGCCGATGTCGTGCAGAATGATGGCCGCGGCAAAGAACGTGTCGGCCGATCCGGTGTGCCCGCTGATGTTGTGTCCGGCAAACTGTTGGCGACCCCAGCCATAGCCATTTTCGTGAACGGTGCGTATGACCCGGGGTATCAACGTGCCTGAGCCTGAAGAAAGGGCTTCGAGGTTGGCGTGCTGCCAGCGCAAGAAGCTCATGAACGACATGTGGATGTCGCCGGCGGGGGCGATCCAGGGTTCAAGCTGGTACGGGCCATCGGGGGCGTGAGGAACGAGTTGTCCGTCGACGAGTTGGTGGCCCCACGGATTGGCTGCCCGCCACGATGCCGGCCAACCGAAACCGGCGGCCAGGTCGAGTCGCTCGAAGATCCGGCGTCGGACGGCCTCTTCCCAGCTCGATTGGGTGAGGAGATCAATCACGGTGCCGACTACAGCGTATCCGGCGTTTGAGTACCGGGTCTGGCTACCTGGTTCGGTGATGCCGTCGTGGGCAAGAACGAACTCGGTGAAAGCCCTCCGGTTCTCGACGGGGTCCTTGGGCAAGTCAGGCATACCCACCAACTCACGCTCCTCCTCAAACGGCGGTAAACCAGCCGTGTGATCGAGCAGCTGTCCGATCGACGCAGTAGTGGGCAGATCGCAAACGTTACTGAGCGGCTCGTACCAGTTGATGAGACCCTCTTCAACGAGTTCGGCCGCGACCGTGGCGGTGATGGCCTTGGCGCAGGATCCGAGGTGGAAGTGATCGCCGCTGCGGATCGGGGTGGGGTCGATCAGTGACCGGACCCCCGAGGTAGCGAGGATCATCTCGCCAGTGAGCGTCACGATGCCAAGCGCCGCGCCGGGAGCGGCACCGCTTCGTACGAGCTCGTCGAGCAATCCCTGGTACTTGGATTCGGTTGCGAGCCTGACCATTCCATTGAGTGTATCGAAAGCGGTGGACAAGCCGGGTCAATGTTGGGTGCTGAGCACTAATGTGCCCACTTCATGGCCTTCAACAGTGTTCAGTACGCGATCCTCCTGATGGTCGTATTCGCGCTATACCGGGTCGTGAAGCGTCGGGAACAGAACCTCCTGCTCCTCGTCGCTTCTTACCTCTTCTACGGTTTCTGGGACTGGCGATTCTTGTCACTTCTGTGGATTTCAACCATTGTTGACTTCCTCGTCGGGAAACGGATGGGGCTCTCGGATGACCCCGTCGTACGAAAACGCCTCTTGATTACGTCGATGGGCGTCAATCTGGGCATCCTTGGCTTCTTCAAGTACTTCGGGTTCTTCGCCGAATCGGCCGCCGAGTTGCTTGGCGGCCTTGGCCTGGAAGCTGACTTCGCGACCCTGCGTATTGTGTTGCCAGTCGGCATCAGCTTTTACACATTCCAGACCATGTCCTACACGATCGACATCTATCGGCGAGAAATAGAGCCGACCGACAACCTGCTGGGTTTCGCGGTCTTCGTGGCGTTCTTCCCGCAACTCGTCGCTGGGCCGATCGAACGAGCCAAGCGCTTGCTGCCCCAGTTCCTCACCGACCGCCCAAAGGTGGCGGCCGGC
>JAOUMT010000243.1 GCA_029881355.1 Acidimicrobiia bacterium
ATGGACAATGGCGTCGTAGCCTCGCTGAATCGCGGCGATCGTCGGGAAGTCTTCTGCTGGCGGTATGTGCCGGTCGATCGAAGCGGCGAGTTGATCGGCCTGTTCGGTGACCTGGTCTTGGCGATGGTTCCAGGCATCGGACACGGCGGCCATCACCCGTTTGAACGAGGCCATGCCGTGTCGGTCATCGTTGGGGAAGTAGGTCCCTGCATAGAACGGTTTGGCGTCAGGAGTCATCCAGACGGTCATCGGCCAACCACCCCGACCGGTAAGTGACTGGACGGCATTCATGTAGATGGCGTCGACGTCTGGTCGTTCTTCTCGATCTACTTTCACATTCACGAACATTTCGTTCATGAGGGCGGCCGTCTCCGGGTCCTTGAACGATTCGTGCGCCATCACATGACACCAGTGGCAGGCCGAGTAGCCAACCGATAGGAGAACCGGACGGTTCGAATCTCGGGCTTCGGCAAAGGCCTCTTCGCCCCACGGATACCAGTCGACCGGGTTGTCGGCGTGCTGAAGTAGATACGGCGAGGTCTGATCCCCGAGACGGTTGGGCATGGGGCCAGGCTACTAGCACGGGCAGTTTGCCTCTGATTCGGTGGACCTTGTCAGGCCTGACCGTGTAGAACAATGGGACTCTTCGACGAGCGGCTTTCTACGTTGTGTTCGGCCTATTGTTTCATCACCAGGGGGACAATGCCGAAATCGTCAGGTGAAAGTCCTTGGATACTGCTCGCGGCGGGGTAGTCAGACAGTAGGGCCTCGGCCTCGCTTCGAGTTCGCCCCGCCCAGTCGCGAGCCATTCGTTCGTACGGGTGACGGAGAGAACGGTGGCCGGCATCGTATTTCCGATCGTAATGCCGGTGGTGATGATGAGGCTGACGGGCGTTACGTCGAGAACACCATGTCCACATCCTGGGAAGGAGTTGCGAGCCGAACGCCACAACGAGAACCAGGCCGGCGGCGAGCAGTTGGATGGCTGCCCGGCGTGTTCTGGAACTGTTATTCAGTTGAGACGCGCGGTAATGCGTCAGATATGAATCAGCCGTAACCTAGGTCGGAGGAGGTGGACTTTGAGTTGGCGTGATGGTGGAGGTCTGGCGATTCGGATCAGGGCGTTAGTGGATCGGTTCCGGAACAGTTTGTTCGGGGTGCCGGTTCTTTGGATCGTCGCCACGATCGTGGTGTCTCGGCTCATCATCGAGCTGGATAGTTCGGTCGATCCGAGCAGCCTTCCTCCGATCATTGTGACGACTGTTGATAGCGCCAGGGCAATTCTCAGTGCGATCGCCAGCGGCACCATCACTGCTGCGTCCGTGGTTTTCTCTCTGACGCTTGTCGCCATCCAGCTTTCGTCGTCCGCGTATTCGTCGCGAGTCTTGCGCATCTTCCTGCGCGACCCGTTCCAGCAGAACATGATCGGACTTGTGCTGAGTGCGTTTGTGTTCAGCGTCCTCGTATTACGCGAGGTACGAGGGCCGGTGGAAGAGGGCGGGGCTCCCTACCTTCCGAGCATCGCCGTCGCCGTGGCCATTGTTTTTACGCTTGCGGCCCTGCTGGCGCTGCTGGCATCCATCAATCACACGGCCCAGCAGCTCCGAGTGTCGACCGTGAGTCGGGAGCTGACTCGCCAGGTCCTCGGCGTGGTCAAGGAACGGTACCGGGAGCCGGCGGTCATCCCGGGAGCCGACTCGCCGGATGATCAATTCGTTCCCAGTGTTCCTGCCAGCCCTGGCGCCGTCATCACCGTTGGACAGTCGGGATGGGTGCAACAGATCAGCCTCCAAGCGTTGCTCGAGACAATTGAACCGCACGACGCGCTCCGGATCGAAGTGGCAGCTGGCATGTATGTGTACGCCGGGGCCCCGCTGGTCACGGTCTGGACGGCCAACGCAGACGCGATCAGCAGTCTGGAGAGGAGGGTTCGGGATGCGTTCGGTATAGGCGACCAACGCACTCTGCAACAGGACGTCGGGTTCGGTCTCGTCATGTTGGAGGACATCGCGCTCAAAGCCCTGTCGCCGGGCGTCAACGACCCCAACACGGCGCACACCGTCATAGCCCAGATGGGCGAGCTGGTTCTGGAAATCCTGAGTCGAAAGCTCCCTCAGAGGTTTGTCGCCGTCGACGATCGTCGAGTCTTGGTTCCCTTTCAACTGACCCATGACGACGTCGTCCGCCAAGCGTTTGATCAGATCCGCGCGTGCGCTCGAGGACTCCCGACGGTCCTCGAGTCGATTCTGGTTGCCTTACAGGTGGTTCGGACCGAACTGGAGCGCCGAGGCTTGACCACCGATCGGGCGATGGCGGCCCTCAGGGACCAGGCCGCTGCTGTGATTGCCGAGGTCGAGCTTTCTGGAGCCATTGAAGCCGACAAAGCCCGGGTGCTGGCCCACTTGGACCGGGCTGGCTGGCGCTTTGAAGCCTGACGGTCCGAGAACGTGAGCGACGTCAGCCTTCCCGAATCAGTTACCACCTACCTGAAGCTGCGTGATCGCTTCGTTGTCGAGCGTCCGCCGGAGGGCGGCCGACAGATCTGCCGCGAACTCACCGAATCCCTCGACGGAGCGGTTCGCGAGCTTGCGGAGGGGCTCGACGGCAGCGCCGTGGTGGTGGCGGTGGGAGGCTACGGACGTGGCGATATCTGCCTGGGGTCAGACGTTGACCTTATGACCGTGCATGTCGATCGACCGGACGCCGATGACGTCGCAGGCCTCCTTCATCCCCTCTGGGACGCCAAGCTGGTCATCGGTCACGCGGCGCGTACGCTTCGGGAAATCGGGCTGGTTGCACGGGACTCGATTGAAACGCTGAGCGCTTTGATGACCATGCGATATGTGGCGGGCCGGCGCGAGCTTTTCGAAGAGTCGGTCGACGTAGTCGCGAAACTGGTGAAACAACAGTCGGCCAGGATCTCCGACTTCCTTCAGGCAGAAGAAGATGCACGGCGGAGCGAGGAGCCCTACTGGCTACTCGCTGCCGATGTGAAGCAGGGCCGTGGGGGACTCCGTACTCTCCACGGCGTCGAGCTTGATCGGATCCGCACCGGGACCGTGGGTGAGTCGATCGCTCCCGCCGCCGACGTGTTGCTCGATGTCCGCAACGGCCTCCATGCCGTGACCGGCCACACGGTGCGCAAGCCGAGCAATCGATACACCTTCGAGGTGCGTGAAGCGGTGTCGGCGTGGCTGGGTCGCGATTCGCTTGAGGTGGGCGAACGACTGCAATCGGCCCGGCGTTCGGCTGAGCATCTCGCCAATCAACAGTTTCCACGGCTTGGTGAGTTGAATGCGCCAGTGGCCGGGGTGGGTCGATGGCTGTTCCGTGCTCTGCGTCGTTCTCCTTCGGCTTCCTATTCGTCGGCCTTTGTTCAGTCGGCGGCGGTGCTGGACGGATCGACCGGGGCAGCCTTTTCGATATCGGAGGAGCGAGCCGTCCGGGCGGCGGGACCGCCGCTGTGGTCCGATGACGACAGGGAACTGTTCGTACGACTCCTCGCCAGCGGCGATCAGGGTCGAGCCATCATGGAGCGGCTGCACGAATTCGGTTGGCTGACCAAGGCGATACCGGAGTGGGCCGAATCCCAGGATCGGCCGCATGTTGTTCCGTTCCACGCCTACACGGTGGGCGGCCATCACTGGGCGACCGTCGATGAGATCCTCCGCCTCATTGATGACGATGATCCGATGTTGACCACCGTCACCGATGAGCTGGGCTCTGTCGATGACCTTGTGGTGGCCGGGTTCTTTCATGATGTTGGCAAGTCACGCCCGGGTGACCACTCACTCGTCGGGGCCGAGATGGTCGGGGACTTTGCCCGACGGGCCCACTTCAGTCCGACGAGCCAGCGGCGGCTCGCCGAGGCAGTGCGGCTGCATCTCGTGATACCAGATGCTGCGGCCGGGCGCGATATCGACGATGTCGGCGTGATTGCCGATGTCGCCGCCCGGATTGGCGACGTTCAGCTGC
>JAOUMT010000242.1 GCA_029881355.1 Acidimicrobiia bacterium
AACGGGTCTGTCGGTTCCGGCGGTGACGCTCGTCGCCATGGTCGCCGCCGCCGTCATCGGCAGCACCACCGTGGCGGGCCTGGTACCTGGGTCAGGACTTCTGGAATGGCGGTCAAGGTCGGGCCTGGGAGGTGGGATATACGGTGGCGTGTCGTACAACTTGTTCGTATCGACCGTGCAATCCGATCTGCTGGCTTTGGGTGACGAACCAGTCTTCGTCGCTCAGGTTGCCGGACCCATCGAGCCGGGATCCCTGTACTGGAAACTCATCAGCCTGGAAAATTACGACGGCACCAACTGGTATCCCGACGACCAGGGTTTCACTCGCCCGGCAGGTTCCCTGGGTTACGGCAGCGAAGAACTGGCCTATCAGGGCAACACAGTTTCGGTGGCACAAGTCGTCCAGATTCGATCGCTCCGGATGAATTACCTACCGGCCTTGCGAGGAGTGACTTCGCTCGTTTCAGACAACGACCTCCTCGATGAATCCTTCTCGGTACGCGAGGACGGTTCCCTCCGGTTCGATGCGCGGACCTTTGAGGGCCTGACCTACTCGGTCGAGTCGCAGGTCCCCAACGATTCGATTGCGGCATTGGCGACTGGCGTCGATGGTCGGCTGTCGCCGTTGTTCGAGGCCGCCGGCCAAGCCGGGTTGTTTTCCGCAATTGCCGTCCCGGCTACGGGGCGCTTTCGGCCGACAAACCTGAGCGAATACACCGATCTGCCGCCCGATGTCGACCAGCGGATCTCCCTGCTCGCCGAGCAGATAACTGAGACCGCGACGACCCCGTTCGAGCAGGCGGTAATGCTTGAATCGTTCTACCGGAACCCCATCGAGTTCACGTATTCCGTTGACATCGACGCGGGTCATTCGGCGAACAATTTGGCCGACTGGCTGTTCGAGCCCGACAGCCCGAACTTCCGAACCGGATACTGTGAGCAATTCGCCACCGGAATGGCAGTGATGGCTCGTGAGCTCGGTATCCCTTCACGGGTCTCGCTCGGTTTCACACCTGGCGACGTCGACGAGGATGGCCTCGTCATCGTTCGCCAACGCAACGCCCACGCCTGGGTCGAGCTATGGCTCGATGGACACGGCTGGGTGCAGTTTGACCCCACCCCTCGCTCAGATGGAATCAATCCGGCCACCCAACTGGGCTTCGACCCGAGGACAGTGTCTCTACCGGTTGGCGATCCCAACGACCCCAACGCTGGTGCCGAGCAAACCCGGATCAACATTGAGGACATCCTGGCCGCTATCAACGACGCTCCCGACCCGACTCCGATCGAGCCGCTCCCTGGCCGGTCCGGACCCATTACCATTCCGAATGCCGCCTGGTGGGTTCTCGGAGCGTTGGCTGGCCTATTGATCCTTCCTGCACTCAAGCTTGTCCGACGACGCGCCCGACGACGCGAGGCCCTGCGAGGTGACATACGGGCAGCCTGGGCGGACATCTTCGATCGGTTGGTCGACCTGCGGCACGCCGTCGCCGGACACCAAACTCCGGTCGAGTTGGCCCGCAACACGGAACCGTCGCTGCTGCCGCTCGCCATGGCCTACGGCGCCGACACCTACGGACCGCCCCGGGAGACCTCCGATGGCACGACGCAACGAAATGCGGAGCTATTCGCCCATGCCGATAGTTGGATAAAAGCCCGGCACACTCGTAGCGAGCGGCTCAAAGCCCTATGGAGTTTGCGGTCGGCGCGCACCTAATGCGGTGACACCCAACCCCCTACCCGGAGGAGACTGCGTCCTCTCCTCCAAGCCGGAGAATGTCCAGAAAACGTTCGCGATCCAGCTCGAAGCGAGTCACGTCTTCCTCAACGGCCCGGGCGATCTCGTCGATTGCGACAAAGAATGCCAGCTGCCCCGATTTCAGGGCGTCCAGCAACTGCTGATCGTCAGCCGCAACTCGGAAAATCGATACGCCGTCGGTCACCAGTTTGACGTCAGCCAGGTGGGTTTCCATATCGGCGTTTCTGCGCAGGTAATCCCAGGCCCGGCGAACCCGCTGGACGGACATGCCGTTGTCCAACAAACTCCTGACGACGCGCAACGCCACCAGGTCTCTGAATGAATACATCCGGCGTACGCCAGGACGACCACCAGTCGATTGTATTGACGGTCGGACCAGATCAACGCGATCCCAGTACCGAAGCTGATGCAACGAACAGTTCGTCAGTTTTGACGCTTGTTGCGCCGAGTAGCCCTCTTCCAAAACATCTCCAAAACCCAGTCGCGGCGATGTGATAAGTGCCGCTTATGCCTCCGCGAACCCGATGAGTGAAACTCTCACTCGGCCAGGATCGATACCCTAGCGCAAGTTATCGAGGTGTGATTCCGAGAGGCCAGTTCGTTCCAGAATCGTGGATTAATCGTCGGCGTGGGCGCCGGTGGCGCGCTGTCGATCGACCATCTTTGGACGCTTGCCCTGCACGATTGCGAAGACCGAACCGACCATGACAACAAAGCCGACCGCCGCCAGCCAGGTTCTCCCGGGCTGTGGGAACATCCAGACAAGGAACACCAGGCCGGCCACCGCGAGCACAGCTGCGACGCGTTGACGTCCAACCGTCATGGGAATGCGCGCGATATTGCGTACCGCGTCGGCCAAATCCGGGTCCTCGTCATAGAACTGGCGTTCTATCTCGGCAAGGATCCGCTGCTCTCGATCGTCAAGCCCCATCTTGCTTTCTCCGAAATGTCGTCACGCCAGTATACGTCAGACCGCATCTATATCGACACCAGGGTTTTCTTTTTTGTTGCGAACCACCGCCGGAACCACCGACTCGTGGCCAAACCGGTCCCGAATGACCCCGACGGCTTCGGCGAGATCGTCCCAACTCGCCGGCCGATCCGTAGCCAGTTGATGGACTGCATCGCTCGCCGGAATCAGACCTGCCCCACCTACCCCGATAAGGCGCACCCGGCGACCTGAAATCGCCGCCCGCTCGAGGAGTTGGACGGCCGCCACCATCAGGTCGTGACCCACCGCCGTCGGTGAGGCCAGGGTGATGGACCGGGTGATGGTTTCAAAACTGTCGAAGCGAACTTTGAGAACTACCGTTTTGGCCTCCACACCGGAATGACGGAGCCGACTCGACAGGCGATCTGCGTGCCGCATCACCTCAGAACGGATCTCGTCGTCGGACTGAAGGTCCTCTTCGTACGTTTGCTCGTTCGATACCGACTTGGCTTCCCCGTGAGGCTCGACGCCCCGATCATCGATGCCCATCGACAGCCTGAACAGAGACGCCCCTGCCGAGGTCCCGAAGTTCCGCTGTAAGGCCTTCTCGCCGACGCTGGCGAGATCGCCAATGGTCCGGACCCCCAGCCGTTCCAAACCGGCGTACGTGGCCTCGCCCACCCCCCACATCGCTCGCACGTCAAACGAGTGCAGGATATCCAGTTGCCGATCCGTGTCGATGACGTACACACCGTCTGGTTTCGCTTTGCCACTGGCGAGTTTGGCGAGAAACTTGTTGGAGGCGATCCCGCATGATGCCGGGAGTCCGACCTCGGCGCGGATCCGACAACGCAGGTGCTCGGCAACCGTCCGACTGTCGGGGTGGAGCAACGTCAGGCCCGACACATCCAGAAAAGCTTCATCGATGCTCAAGCGCTCAACGACCGGCACTTCTTCCTCGATTAGTGCAAACACGTCCTGGGAGATCTCGGTGTAGCGACCGTGGTTGGACGGGACGAGAACCAGTTGTGGACAGATCCTCTTCGCTCGTATCGTCGGCATCGCCGAATGGACGCCGAACTTCCGGGCCTCATACGAAGCCGCCGCGATCACTCCCCGATTACCACCACCGCCGACCGCCACTGGTTTACCGCGAAGCTCGGGATGAGCGAGTCGTTCACACTCGACAAAAAATGCGTCCATGTCGATATGGATGATTGGTTCGGTGAACCGCATCACAACAGCCTAAACCCGTCAGTGGCCCATTCACGGTTGGGAAGAGGTC
>JAOUMT010000244.1 GCA_029881355.1 Acidimicrobiia bacterium
CACGTATGCGCTCCAACCCGGGAGCCGCTGTCTCATCCACGCCGGGGCAGGTGGGGTAGGTCTGCTGGTGATCCAGATGGCCAAACTCATCGGCGCCGAGGTCTTCACGACGGTCTCGTCAGAGGACAAGGCTGAACTCGCTGCGGCGGCGGGAGCCGACCATGTCATTCGCTACGACGAGGTCAACTTCGCAGACGCCATCGAAGAAATCGCCGGACCCCGACCGCTCGACGTCGTCTACGACGGAGTCGGTCAAACCACGTTCGAAGATGGCTTGCGACTCCTTCGTCCCCGGGGTCTGATGGCCTTGTTCGGGGCGGCGTCGGGACCCGTGCCACCGGTCGATCTCCAGGTACTCGCCCAGAATGGCTCACTTTATGCGACTCGACCGACCCTGTTTAGCTACATCGCCGACCGCCGGGAGCTTCTCGGCCGGGCGCAAGAACTGTTCACCTGGATCGGAGCCGGCGATCTGCAAGTTCGTATCGGTCAGACGTGGCCGCTTGAGGAAGCGGCGGACGCCCACCGGGCTTTGCACGGCCGGGCGACGACCGGCAAGACACTGCTGATTCCTTAACGAACTAACAAACCCCGTCGATCGAACAACTCGCACCGGGTTCAGTGTCGGGAATCGTCAGCTCCATCCATCGGTGAATGATCTTGTCAAACGTCTCGGCGTCGGTATAGCCCCGGGTCAACACCATTGCCTTGCCATCGCGCACGCCGAGGACGGTCGGAAAGCCGGAAGCACCGAGCTGGCGGGCGAGGCCGAAATCTTGCCAGGTGGCGGCTTTCATCTCCGGTGATTGCAGAGCTGTCATGAACACGTCAGCATCGACGTCAAAGCCGGCCAGCAGCGATGGATACACGGCCGGGTCAGTGAGGTCGACGGCTTTGGCGTAGAACGATTCGTGGAGGTGGTGGACCCACGGGAGAACCTGGTCAGGAGCAAGATTGCGCATCGTCACAACCGCAATGTCGGCGAGCTCGGTGTCATAAACCCAGTTCTGTCGATCAAGACCGGCCGGGTCGAAGGGTTGACCGCTCCTTTGTTCGACCTGCTCCCAATGATGAGCGAGGGTCTGACGCATCTCATCGGATAACGGCTCGGCGGCTTCTCCTGGCCGAAGACCACCGGCGACGACGTTGACGGCCAGTTCGGGATGATGATCGACAACCGCCCGAAAGGCCGGCGCAAAACCCCAGCACCATGAACACATCGGATCAACGACGTAAATCAGTTCGCCTGTGTCACTCATGCTGTCTCCAACCGTACACCCCCCCTGCCCCATTCCCGCCCCGTCCAGCAAGCCTGGGTTAAACCCTGGGTTCCTACCCCCCGTTTTTAGGGGGTACCAGCCCTGAGAACAACCCTGGGTCTGTACAGGAACCCTGGGTTGGCACCCGAACCCTGGGTTCCAGCGTCCGATATCGGGTGCTGTGACCCCAGGTTGGAGTGGACGGGACCCTCGGCCGATGCCTGCTGGCTAGCCGTAGCGGGATCAAGCCGCGACAATGTTCCGCATGTCCGCGACGCCAGCTACCACCCAGCTCGACCGCCTGGGAGTCACATATCGACTGCACCACTACGACGTGAGCATCAACGACGAACTCACGATCACATACGGCGAGGCGGTGGCGAAGGAGATCGGAGTCGACGCAGAGCGGGTTTTCAAGACTCTGGTCGCGACTGTCGATGGCGACCTCGTCGCCGGTATCGTCCCGGTCACCCGCAAGCTCAACTTGAAGGCGCTCGCCAAAGCCACGGGAGGCAAAAAGGCCTCGATGGCAGACCCTGCGCAAGCGGAACGAGCCACCGGATACGTCGTCGGCGGCATCTCGCCTTTCGGGCAAAAGAAGCGTCTTCGCACAGTAGCCGACCAGACGGTGACCCACTTCGAAACGGTATATGTGTCGGCTGGTCGGCGCGGGCTCCAGGTCTCGCTGTCCCCCACCGATCTGGTGCGGTCACTCGAAGCAACCGTCGCCGATATCGCCGGCCCCTAACATCAAACCGCAGCATCAACCCGCGATATCCGGGCAAACGTGGGCCACAACGCCCACTTTCGGCAGCAAAACCCAGGGTTCGGGGTAATCAAGTTGCGGGGATTTGGGAGGCGGAGCGCTTGGCGTGCTCGGCGATGTCGGTGGTTAGTTCCGGCCACAGAGATTCCGGCAAATCGTGCCCCATCGTCGGGTACGACTTGAACGTCGAGCCAGGGATCGCCTTGGCAGTGGCGCGACCACCTGAGATGTTCACGAGCGGATCCGCCTCTCCGTGGATGACCAACGTCGGTACGGTCACTTCACGGAGCGCCTTGGTCCGGTTACCCGAAGCAAATATTGCCGCCAGCTGGCGCCCACCACCCTCGGGATAGTGCGAACGGTCAAACGCCGCTTCAGCCCATTTCCTTGCCTCGGTCAGGTTGAAATGATGCGGGCTGGTGATTCTGCGGACCTCGACGCTTCCGTTGATCGCTTCCTCACGGTCGGCGGCTTCCGGGCGAAACATCATCTTCATCGCTTCGAGCCTCGAATGTCCGACGAACATCGACCCTGTCGTAGACATGATTGACGTCATCGACAGCAGGCGCTCGGGGTGAAGTATCGCCATTTGCTGCACAATCATTCCGCCCATGGACACGCCCACCACATGCGCCTTCGCAACCCCGAGCGAATCGAGCAACCCGAACGCATCGTTGGCGAGGTCGGACAGGTAATAGGGGGCCTTGCCGGTTAGTCGGAGCTTGAGGGCGGACTGCAGTCCGTCAATGCCCGAGGGAACACCGTCGTGTTTCGTGCTCAGCCCGATGTCGCGATTGTCGAATCGGACCACATGAAAACCGTGGCCGGCCAGCATCTCACAAAAGGCCGGCTGCCAGGCGATCATCTGGGTCGCCAGACCCATGACCAGCAAGATGGTGGGGTCGTCGGGCGAGCCGAACGTGTCATATTCGAGAGTGATGTCGCCTATGTGTGCCTGCATGAGGCACCGAACGATAGTGGCTCAGCGCCACCATGAAGGACCCCGCCAACCTTCAACCGGTTAACTGGATGAGCGGAAGCCCGAAGGCTTCCGCTCATCTTGAAAGTAATCGATTCTTCCCTCATGTCGAGGGTCGCATGTGGACCTTCATGCGAACCGAGAACCTCGGTGGTCCGAGTGGAAGTCGCAGTCGCGACTTGGCCGTCGCGCTAACGCTCGGCCACCTCCAGAGTCCAATAAGAATTACCCAACTAGGACCACCTCCTTTCTCTGGTACGCACAGTCAACCACAAAACCTGTCCAAATGAGAGAGTTTTTTTGGGTCGTGTAAGACTGCGCCCGCGGAAGGAGCACCAATCGTTGATGCCTGACTTAACCATCATGATCGTAGCGGCTGCGATCACCGGCGTAGCTGCTCTGTTGCAGGGCACGATCGGCTTCGGATTTGCGGCGATTTCCGTACCGCTCCTCACTCTTCTCGATCCGTCTCTCACGCCAATTCCCCAGATCATGCTGTCGCTCACGCTCGCCACCGGCATGGCAATCCGCGAGCGGCGATCAATCGACTTTTCCGGAGTTCGGTGGATCTTGGTCGGCCGAACCGCCGGCGCAGTGATCGGTGCCTGGCTGCTCGGGTTCATGACCGAACGGATCGCGAGCATGGTGATCGGCTCGGTTGTGGTGGGCGCGGCGCTCATCATGACATCCGGCTGGTCAATCCCAAGAACCCGTGAAACCGAGACCGGAGTAGGCGTACTGAGTGGGGCAAGTGGAATCGTCACCGGGGTCGGCGGGCCGATGTTGGCACTGCTTTTCGCCGGTGCTGAAGGTCCTACCACTCGATCAACGCTCTCGACGATCTTTATCGTTGGCCAGTCGATCAACATCGCCGTGCTCGGCTTCACCGGTCGAACGACGGGCTTCGACGTCCAGGTCGCCGCGCTTCTCGTGATTCCGCTCATCCTGGGC
>JAOUMT010000245.1 GCA_029881355.1 Acidimicrobiia bacterium
GGTATCCGTTCCTCATCGACCCATCGGAGGTCGAAACGTATGAAAGTGGCTCGGTCGAGTATCTCGAACGCGGCGGCATTGCGATCGTGGCGGCGGGCGATGCGGAAGGAAACACCCGCGAACTGATCAGCACGACCGGCGCCGACCTCCTGGGGGGCGATTACGCCGGGTATCGGACGTTGTCAGCCGATGGTCAACTGTTTCTCTATACCGACCACAGCCAGGACAGCGGCACCTACAACCATTTTTGGAGTCCAGTCGTCGTGGTCCGCGCAACTGACACGGGCGCTGAGCTCCAACGCTTTGTCCTCGATGGTCCCGTCACCTGTCTCGAATCAGACGGACGCTGGGTGATCGTTTGCGAGGGTGATCTCGACCGAATGATCGAAGGCGACCCGGGGATCGTGGCACTATTCGCCTACAATCTCGCGACCGAAGCCGTCAACCGGGTTGAAACCGGTACCCGGGTGTTCCTGCCAGCGCAACCGTGAAACGATTTCCCCAGCGATGCGTGCAGCGGGTATCTTTAGGGGATCACTGGGTCTGTAGCTCAATCCGGTAGAGCAGCGGACTTTTAATCCGTTGGTTGTGGGTTCGATTCCCACCGGACCCACCAAATCGAATGTGCGCAACGCGGCGTATCGCCGGCCATCATGCACACTCGTTTCGCGTACTACCCGTTTGGACCGCATGAATCTCGTTTCTGTCGAAGGTGTTTCCAAGGCGTATCCGGAACTACCGATCCTCGACGACGTCACCCTGGGCATTCACGACGGCGACCGAATCGGAGTGATCGGCGCCAACGGATCCGGCAAATCCACCCTTCTCGGCATCATTGCCGGCACCGTCGACATCGACAGTGGCCGGGTCATCAGACGATCGGGCACCCGGATTGCACTCCTTGCCCAAGAACCCGACATGGACTCACAAACGACTTTGGCCGAAATCGCCGAGCAGTCTCACCCCACTCTGGTGCTGCTCGACCGGATGGGATTCAAAGACCTGAACCAGCGAATCGCCGACCTATCCGGTGGGCAACGCCGTCGGGTGGCCCTTGCCCAATGCCTCGCGACCGAGGCCGACATCACCATCCTTGACGAGCCAACCAACCATCTCGACGTCGAAGTGATCGATTGGCTTGAAGACGAAATAGCCACCCGGCCCGGCGCTCTCGTGATGGTCACCCACGATCGATATGTGCTCGACCGGGTGTGCACTTCGATCGTCGAGGTGCACGGGCAGCAACTGATGAGCCACAAAGGTACCTACCAGGACTTCCTGGTAGCCCGGGCAGAGCGTGAAGCCCTCGCCGAAGCTACCGAGCAGAAACGACAGAACCGGGCTCGGACCGAACTCGCCTGGCTTGAACGATCACCCAAAGCCAGGACTGGAAAGCAGAAAGCCCGCATCAAGTCAGCCACTGCGCTGGTCGACCAGGAATCGGGAGTCATAGCTCGACCGGTGCTCGAGTTCGATCTACCCACGCGCCGAATCGGGTCAAAGGTCGTCAACCTTGACAGTGTCGGCGTCACCTTCGGCGACAACGCGGTGCTGGCTGGCATCACCTGGCATCTGGCCGAGGACGCCCGCGTCGGAATCGTCGGGCCGAACGGCGCAGGCAAGACGACCCTGTTGCGGCTCGTCGCCGGGCAACTCGAACCGTCAGTCGGCAAGGTGAGCATGGGAGATACGATCGTTCCAGGCTGGTACGGCCAGGACCCGGAACCGATTCCAGGCAATCGACGGATTCTCGAAACGATCCGGGAAGTCTCCGAGCAAACCCGCCTCGACTCCGGCCTCTCAATCTCAGCATCCCAACTACTCGAACGATTCGGGTTTCCCAGCCGGCAACACTCGACACTGGTTGACGAATTGTCCGGCGGCGAACGGAGGAGACTGGAGTTGCTGCGCGTGCTCGCCGAGGCACCCAACCTGCTGCTGCTCGACGAACCAACCAACGACCTCGACCTGGATACGCTCGGCGCTCTCGAGGCCTACCTCGACAACTGGCCAGGAGCCCTAGTGGCGGCTACCCACGACCGGTACTTCCTCGAACGGGTCTGTACCGATGTCGTCTCGGTTCAGGCCGACGGCTCCATCTTCCACCACCCGGGTGGATGGGCGGCGTATCGTGACGCCGAGATCGCCGGCAAGGCGCCGAAGGCCACCAAAGCCGGGAAGCCTCGTCCCAGCGGTACCGATTACGGAGTCCGGCTGTCGTCCAACGAACAACACGAGCGGCGCGAGATCGAACAAGAGCTTCCCAAGCTCGAACGCCAGATAGCGTCGGTCAAACACGACATGGACGGCGTCGGGACCGATTGGGAGCGCGCCGCCAAACTCGTTTCGCAGCTGAAAGATGCCCAGGCACGACTCGCCAAAATCGAAGACCGATGGTTGGAGCTGTCAGAGCGCGACAAGTGATTTACCCCAGATTTGGCGGGGTGTGGGACTTCTGACTGGATAAAGGGCCAAAAGTCTCATTGCCCGACCCGACCCCGCTCACCAAACTGCCTCCAAAGGCAACGCCGGAGGGTCCCGATGGGGGTCTGCATCACCAACAACGACCCATCGCACACGACTAGGCGGCTCCGACACGTCGCCGAGGATCTCGTCTCGGTCCCGCAGACAGGCTGGCACCCTGACAACGGCCCGCGGTGGTAGCCGTGTCTCCGTCGCGCTCGGGTCATGTGCTGGTTCAACACTCCGCAGATGTTGCGGTTCCGTTCGAGATAGCTAGCGACCGAATGCAACGCCATCTCGATCTGCTGCTCGCCGATGTGCATCACGCGCTGGAGCATGGCGAGACCATCCGAACCAAGCTGGGTGCCCGCGGCGGCCAGTTACACATCGAGAAAACCGTCAACATGACAATCGGCACCCCACTCGAACTGACCGACCGGATCGTGGTACCGCTGTGGTGGGAGGCGACCGGCACGCAGTCTCTCTTTCCGCGCATGGACGCCGACCTGATCCTGGCAGATCGAGAAGGCTTTGGCTCTGCCTTGACGTTCCGGGGCCAATACTCGCCGCCGCTTGGTCCTATCGGCGAACTGATCGACCGACTGATGCTCCACCGCCTGGCAGATGCAACTGGACGACAGTTTGTCGAAGCGGCCGCCAAAGCGCTCAGTACCCCGTAACCACGGTCAGAGCCCGGCCAAAGGCCGGCTCAGTACTAGCAGTTGTCAGCCAAGCGGGAGAGGTAGATAATGGCACTGCTCACAATCGTCCGCTCGCTTGGGCTGACGACCACACCGAAAGGAGCCAACGTGCAGCTCGCATGTGATTCAGTTGTGCCAGGGCTTGGTTGCGAATATGTAGCCACCGGGCACACCGCAGACGCCACTCACGCGGCGATGACCGCTCATGGAGGGGACGCTCATGCCAACCTCATGGAAGGCAAGACCGACGCCGAAATGATGGAGATGAAAGCACAGATGGATGCCCACATCCGCCAACTCATAGAGCTTCACAACTAACCGGCAGCCAAGCAGCTTTCGATAAGGCTCTCCTCAGCGAACAGTCTCGGCGGGTGCGCGGCCTACTCTAAGGCCCAATGCTGACTCGCCTTTTCAACCGAACCGAGAAGGACGGCGTCAACACGGCGCTGAGCGCGACCGGGGACACGGCCGCGTTCCTCGGAGTCTCTGTAATAGTCGGGGTACTCGTCGGTGTCGCGGCCGCCGTCCTCATCTGGGCATCCGAAGGGGTGACCGAAGCCTTCCACTGGCTCAACAGAACTGCCGGCGGCGGACGCTACTTCATCCTCTTCAGCGTTCCGTTTGGTTTGTGGGCGGCATTCACGCTCTCGAAACGATTCGCCCCAGACACAATCGGCGATGGCGTTCCGGAGGCGACGGCGGCGTTGGCGCTGCATTCGGGGTACCTGCCTACTCGATCACTGTTCTTCAAGATCATCGCGACGGCCCTATCCATCGGAGGGGGTGGG
>JAOUMT010000063.1 GCA_029881355.1 Acidimicrobiia bacterium
TGGTACCCATTTTTCAGGCATCTGAAACCCGACGAAAGTCATGTTTGAGTTTCTGGAGCCAGGGGTAGAAGAGGCGAGCGCCACTTCAGGAGAAACCGTTTACGGATTCCGGCCTGATCTGGACCACAAGTAAATACGCTCCCTTTAGGTGAAGGACCGCGCTGGCGGTCCTTCACTGACTTAACGACCAATTCTGTCTGGAAGTGGGGACGGCCGGGAGCGTGCTAGCTTCCTGGCCATTGCGGTCTTGCGTCTGCGGGCCAGGGAATCAAAGGGGAGCTCAATGACGTCCATTCAGATTCGACTTCGACGCGTTTATGCGTTCACACTGGCGATTGGCTTGGTGCTGGCGCTGAGTGCTTGCGGATCCTCAAGCACTGCAACCACTCAGGTTGTGGACACTGGGAGCGTGTCTGTCGACCCGGCGACCGGTACCGACGGGGACGGGCAGAGCAGCACCCCCAGCGACAGCGAGGTCCCTTCCGGCGAGTCCTCTCCAGAAGGCTCCCTCGACTCCATTCCGTCGTTGGAGCCGACAGTCGAGATCGAGTTCCCCGACCTCGTCCAGCCACGGAGGCTCGCTCTCTCGCCGGATGGCAGCCACGTGGCCGTCGTGGGAGGTGGACCTAATACTGACTTTGAGCCTTTTCTGACTATTCACGACACAACGGACGGGGTGCAGGTCGGAGAAGTGGACTTTGCCGGAGACGCGGGACCATTCGTCGATCGGATCTTTTGGACCGCTGATAACCGGATCGTCGGGCTCGACACGGTCTCGTTCGAAACCCGGGTGGTGACGTGGGATGGAACGACCTTCGAATTCATTGACGCTTTTGTCATGGACGATTTCGTCTGTCTTGATGCCATCAAGGGATTTGATCCGGTGGCTGGTGCGATCTTCGCGTTCCAAGACTTCGATGGTGGGTCGACCCTGTGCCGACGTGACGTTGACTCTGATTCTGTGTTCGAGGTCCAGCCCATCGGGGATAGCCGGCTAGACACATTGGTGCTTCGTCCTGATCTCAGCGAGCTCGTCGGCGACTACTACGACCGGGATTCTGACCGGACGATGCTGGTACGGTTCGATCCCGAAACACTCGCATTGGTGGATGAGACCGTCCTGGACGCAGGCAGCCTTGAGGGGGTCGGCATTGACGTCGAGCTGGTGCGAGCCACCAATGGAGACTTCATACTTGAACCATTGGGCGTGGTGTTGCCTCTGAATTTGAAGCGTCCCCTTTTCTCACCGGATGGGTCTCTGCTTTGGGTGGCTAGCGACGACTTTGAACTCGTGATAGACGTTTCGACCGGCCAGCCTATCGGTCGCTTCGAACTCGGTCGAGGAGTCACCACCTGGTCCGGTGACGGCTCGGTTATCGCCAGTCCGACGTTTAACAACAGTGTTCAGATCTTCCGGCCTTGACCGCGATCCAAGGTCGCGACGACGCGATCTTGGGCGGCCAACGCTGATCTAGTGAGTCTGTTGTTCGATGACTTGTTCCATCGTTGGGGACCCGTCGGGGCTGGGTATTCCCAGCTCATGTGAGAGCCATTCGAGGCACACGACCCCTTGGTCGCGCTGAAACCGGCGAATATCGGCTCTGACTTGTGGGTCACGTGGTTTGGTGGCGTGTGAGAGGAAGAACCCTCCCAAACCAGCGACCATTTCGGCGTGACCCGTGAGCAGTTCCCACGGGGCTGGTCCGCCTTCCAGGTAGAGGGACGGAAGCCAGCCGACCACGTCAAGAATCGGATTGCCGACAGCCGCCCAGTTCCAGTCGACTACCACGACCCGATCGGAGAAGCAGAGATTGTCGGACCGGATGTCACAGTGCAACAGCTGGTGGCCGGTGAGGTTGGCGTCACCCGACAGCTCGATGAGAGCGTCGATTGTCAGCGCAAGCCAGTCGGCCGTCACTACCCCAAGTCCGACGACGACTGCAGGCTCCTGCGCAATTGACGGCCAGTATCCGGCGAGGTCAAGGTTTGCTGCGGCCGAAGCGAGTGTGGGGGGAGGAGGTGTCCGGGCGATGTCCTCGAGGACCCCAAAACAAAGGTCGATCTGAGAGGTGCTCCAGGGTGGCGGCCAGTGTGCTTCCGTCAGGTCTTCGAGGATGAGAATCGGGCGTTCGCCATCGTCGTCGAAAGCGATGACCTCCGGTAGGAACCGGGCTCCGTTGACACCAGCGAGAACTCGCATTTCGTCGCGGAGGAACCGGGCCGTGTCGTCAGAGACTGCGGCCTTGACGAACAGTTTCCGGTCCCGAGGGTCGATTGTCCATAACCCCGCCGAACTGAAACCACCCGAAACCGCGGTCCACGAGTTCGGGGTTCCGACGAGGGAACTCACCCGCCTCTGGATGGCAACATCGGGCTGTAACGGCCTGACCATCCGCCGAGCGTAGTGGCGAATGGCGTTTTTGAGCGTGGGATTTTCGATCTACGACGACAACGCACACTGGCTATACAGCCTTAACATCTGCATCCGATCCTGTGGTTAACGGGGTCGCTGGTCGATCTCAATGGTGGAGTGGGGGGCGGGCAATGGCCGCCCCCCACACGCTAGGCCACCGTGGGGGACCGGAACGTGGTGAGCGCTTTCATATAATTGTGGCGTTCGAAGGCAGCTGGGTCTGGTGCGTTGGTTTGAGACAGGCTGCCCCGCAATTGCGACACGGACGAGTAATCGTTGTCGTCGAGCCAGCGTTCCAGATCGCAAACGAGCTCGGTCAGGTGTCCCGGGCCGTACTTGAGTAGTGCAGCCGTGGTCATCGTCACATCCGCCCCGGCCAGCAGGAGCTTCACGACATCTTCGGCCGTGTGAACGCCAGAAGTGGCTGCGAACTGCGTGTGGAGTCGGCCGAACAGGATGGCGATCCAGCGCAACGGCAGCCGCAAGTCGTGCGACGTCGACAGTTCGAGATTGGGAGTGACGCCCATTTCGTCGATGTCGAAGTCGGGCTGATAGAACCGGTTGAACATCACCAGCGCATCGGCGCCGGCGTCGACCAGTTGTCTCGCCATGTTGGCGAACGCCGAGAAGTAGGGGCTTACCTTCACTGCCAGCGGGATGTTGATCTTGTCGTTGACGGCTTCGACGAGCTCCAGGTATTGCGTTTCCATGTCCGATGCGGTGAACATCGGGTTGGCAGCCACTACGTAGATGTTCAGCTCCAGGGCGTCAGCCCCGGCATCTTCGATGAGCCGGGCGTAGTGCACCCAGCCTCCGCGCGTCGAGCCGTTCAAGCTGCCGATGATCGGGATATGCAGCTCACGCTTGGCGTCCTCGATCAACCGTAGGTAGGCGTCGGGTCCGGTGTTGTACGTGTCGAGTTCGGGAAAGTAGCCACCCGGTGACTCGATGAAACTACCTGATAGGGACTCGACCAGGTGGGCCAGTTCTGCGGCTTCGTGGACGATCTGCTCCTCAAACAGCGAAGGTAGCACAACGGCGGGAGCTCCCGCCGCCTCCAACTTGCGGAGAGATGCGATGGACCCGGTCAGCGGTGACGCCGACGGGACTATCGGATGGGCCAGTTCGAAGCCCAGGTAGCGGGTGGTCAGATCAGCACTCATTCGTGATCCTCCAAGTCAGGGACCCGACGTTCAACGTCGGCCAATTGTTCGTAGAGCTTCCAGCGAGCGTCGATGTCATCCTGAGCCAGGCCGAACAGTTCCTCGGCACGCTCAGGCTGCGACCGCACCAACATGGCATATCGGGCTTCGGTTGCGGCGAACTCTTTGAAGGTCGTCGTCGGTGCTCGACTGTCGAGGTGGAACGGGCGCTTGCCTTGGCCGGCCGCTCGCGGGTCGTATCGATACAGCGGCCAGTAGCCAGACGTGACCGCTTCCTTTTGATGCGAGAACCCGGTCGACATGTCAATGCCGTGGGCAATGCATTGCGAGTACGCAATGATGAGCGACGGCCCGTCGTAGGCTTCGGCCTCGGCGAACGCCTTGACCGTTTGCGTGTTGTTGGCGCCGATGGCGACCTGGGCGACGTATACGTCTCCATAGGCCGAGGCGAGCATCCCCAGATCTTTCTTGCCGACTTGGCGACCGCTGGCGGCAAACTTGGCGACCGCCGCCCTCGGAGTGGCTTTGGAAGCCTGTCCGCCAGTGTTCGAATACACCTCGGTGTCGAGCACCAGAATGTTGACGTTGCGTCCCGAGGCGAGAACGTGATCGAGCCCGCCAAATCCAATGTCATAGGCCCATCCGTCACCGCCGACGATCCAGATCGTCTTGTGAACGAGTGCATCGGCTACTGTCCTTAGCCGTTCAGATCGGTCGTCTACGAGGCCGGTCAGAAGGTCTTTAAGTTGCAGGACCCTTGAGCGTTGCGCTTCGACCGAGCTTTCGTCGGCGAGGCGGCCGTCGCGCAATCCGGCGACGAGATCTGCAGGTAGCTGCGACGTCAGGTCGGCCAACAGCCCGTCGGCTTCGACGATCTGCTGGTCGAGTGCCAGGCGCATTCCCAGTCCGAACTCTGCGTTGTCCTCGAACAAGGAGTTGGCCCAGGCCGGCCCCCGCCCCTGGTCGTTGGTGGTCCACGGGGTGGTTGGGAGGTTGCCTCCGTAGATCGAAGAACAACCGGTGGCATTGGCGATCGTGAGCCGGTCACCGAACAGTTGGGAGAGGAGCTTTAAGTAGGGGGTTTCTCCGCATCCGGCGCAGGCACCGGAGAACTCCATCAATGGTTGAAGCATTTGGCTGCCCTTGACACTCTCGATCTTGATGAGCTTGCGGTCTTGTTCGGGCAAGCCGAGGAAGTACTCGAAGTTCGCCTGTTCCTGCTCGAGGATGGGGTCTTTCGTCGTCATGTCGAGCGATTTGTGCTTGGCCTCTTCTTTGGAGCGGGCAGGGCACACATCCACGCACACGCCGCAGCCCGTGCAATCGTCAGGCGCCACCTGGATGGTCATCGAGGCGCCCGGGAAGTCCTTGCCGGTCCACGGCTTCGACTGGAATCCGGCCGGTGCGTTGTCGAAGAAGGCCGGGTCGTAGACCTTCATCTGGATGGCGGTGTGCGGGCAAACGAGGACGCACTTTGCGCAGTCGATGCACAGGCTTGGGTCCCACGTGGGGATTTCGTGGGCGATCGAGCGCTTCTCGTATTTGGTCGTGCCCGTCGGGAAGGTGCCGTCCGCAGGTAACGCGCTGACCGGAAGCAGATCGCCTTTGCCTTCGAGCATGGCGTTCGTGACCTTCTGGACGAAATCCGGAGCGGAGCCGTTGAGTCGGGGTGGTCGGGTAGTGACCGATGGGGCGGTCTCGGGAATGCGGATCCGGCGGTGACTCACGATGGCATCGTCAACTGCAGCTTCATTGTGTTCGACGACGACCTCGCCGAACTTGGCGTACGACTTGCGGATCGACTTCTTGATATGGTCGACAGCGACCTGCGGGTCGAGAACCTTGGCGAGGTCAAAGAAGCAGGCCTGGAGCACGGTGTTGACCCGTCCGCCGAGTCCGGCGTCGGAGGCGACTCGGCTGGCGTCGATGACGTGGACATCCAACTGCTTTTCGACCACCGTCGCCACGACATCAGCGGGTAGGAAATTCCACAGATCGTCACCGTGTGGCGAGTTGATGAGCACCGTAGCTCCGTGGGCAGCCACCTCCAGTGGATTCATCTGATGGAAAAACTCGAAGTGGTGAACGCCGACGAATTGGGCCGAGTCGATCAGGTAGGTGGAGTCGATCGGCTTCGGTCCGAACCGTAGATGTGAAACGGTCTGCGAGCCGGACTTGCGTGAGTCGTAGACGAAATAGCCCTGCGCATACATATCTGTGGCGTCGCCGATGATCTTCACCGAGTTCTTGTTTGCGCCGACTGTGCCGTCAGAGCCGAGTCCGTAAAAGACCGCCCGATACTCGGTGTCGGCCTCGTGGTAGCGATTCGGATCGTATTTGAGGCTCAGATGGGTGACGTCATCGACGATCCCGACCGTGAAATGAGGCTTCGGCTGGGACTCTTTGAGCTCGTCGAGGACGGCCATGGCCATTGGCGGGGTGAACTCCTTCGAGGACAATCCGTAGCGGCCGCCGATGACCCGGGGAGCGACGTCCCAGGCGGTTCGGCCCAGAGCAGTTTCTTCGGCAAGGGCGGCAATGACGTCCTGATAGAGGGGTTCGCCGACCGCGCCAGGCTCCTTGGTCCTGTCGAGTACGGCGACACTGATCGTCGTTGGCGGCAACGCGGCAACGATCGCTTGAGGTGAGAAGGGGCGGTACAGGCGAACTTTGAGAAGACCAACTTTCTCGCCGTCGGCGACGAGTTGATTCACGGCCTGTTCGGCCGCCCCGATGCCGGATCCCATCATCGCAATGACCCGCTGAGCGTCGGGTGCTCCCACGTAGTCGAACAGGTGGTAGCGACGCCCGGTCAGGTCATGGAAGCGGTCCATGGCGGAGACGACGATGTCGGGGAGAGCGTCGTAATAGGGGTTGGCAGCTTCGCGACCCTGGAAGAACACGTCTGGGTTCTGGGCGGTACCCCGGATGACCGGCCCGTCGGGACTCAGCCGACGCGCTCGGAAAGCGAGGATCGCTTCCTCGTCGACCATGGCCCGTAGGTCGGCGTCGATGAGGCTATCGATCTTGGCGATCTCATGCGAGGTGCGGAATCCGTCAAAGAAGTGCATAAAGGGGACCCGCGAACTCAACGTGGCTGCATGGGAGATGAGGGCCATGTCTTGAGCCTCCTGCACCGAGGAGGAGGCGAGCATGGCAAAGCCGGTCATCCGGGCGGCCATCACGTCGGAGTGGTCGCCAAAGATCGACAGCGCATGGGTCGCCACCGATCGGGCGGCGACGTGTATCACCGTCGGAAGCAGTTCGCCGGACACCTTGAACATGTTCGGGATCATCAGCAGCAGGCCCTGAGACGCCGTGAAGGTCGTGGTGAGGGCGCCGCCTTGGAGCGCGCCGTGCAGCGCTCCAGCGGCACCGCCCTCAGATTGCATTTCGATAACTTGCGGTACGGTCGACCAAAGGTTGGGTTTCCCGGCCGCCGACCAGGTGTCGGAAAGTTCGCCCATCGGCGAGGCAGGAGTGATCGGATATATAGAGATCACTTCGGATAGGCGGTAGGCAACAGAAGCAGTCGCTTCGTTGCCGTCGACGGTTATGTAGGGCACGGCACTCCAATTTGTCGAGGCATCTTTCATGTTGCCCATGCGCCGGGACCTCTGACCAGGGACCTCAGGCCATAGGTACGGGGGAGGAAGTCCGCAATAGGGACGTTATGCCCTGGCCGAGCGATGTCGTCCGGACGTATAAAGATGGTGTTCGAAGCGAGAGCCGGACGGAACGGTGCCGGAGGGGCCGGCACAGCGGTCGGTAACCCGATCGGCCGTCGCCCCTTGACACGGAGGTCCATTGGTCAAGGAGCCGTTCCCCGGCTCTCGCCGTTTAATCATCGCGCTGTTTCTCTGTTTCTCTGTTTCTCCAGTTTCTTCTGGCTCTGCTTTTTCTGTTTCTTCTGCCTTTGCTTCTTCGTCGTCTCAACCGCGACGCTTGCTTGTCCGCGCTTGGCAGCATCTGTGTCCTGGTTGGCCGGGCATACGACCTAACCTTGAGGGCGTGGAGCGGATCGTTGTTGTGGGAACGTCAGGGTCAGGTAAGACCACGCTGGCGCGGGCGATGGCAGGCAAGCTCGGGCTCACCCATATCGAGTTGGACGGCATCTTCCATCAGCCAAATTGGGTGCCGAGACCCTCTCACGAGTTTCAGACGGAACTTCTTGATCGGATGGCCGGCTCCGGCGAGCGTTGGGTGACCTGTGGTAACTACAGCTCGGTGAGCGATGATCTGCATCTTCGCCAGGCGGACACAATAGTGTGGTTGGACGTGTCCCGTCCGGTGATCATGCGTCGGGTCATCGCCAGGACGGTCCGGCGGGCCATCACCCGTGAAGAGCTGTGGAACGGCAACCGGGAGCCGTTGACCAATTTCTACAAGTGGGATCCCGAAGTGAACATCATCCGCTGGGCTTGGACCCGTTTCGAATCCACCCGTAGCAAGTATGAGGAGAAGACCAACGATGGTTCCTGGTCCCACGCCAGGATCTTCCGCCTCCGCACCCCTGCCGAGGTGGCCGCGTTTCTCGACGCCGCCGAGTGATCCCGGATCGGGAGTGTGGGTCGGTGACCTGAGATGCGTGGCGCCGGGTGGATTTGCTGAAGTGACTTTGCTGAGATAACCGGTTGATCGGTGGCGGCTAGGGAGGGTCTCTTCGTTTTCGGTAGATATGGCCAAGTCGGGTGGTCCAGATGTGGTCGCCGTTGGCCGCCCGGCGGTACGTCCACCCGGCCTGATGTCGCATGTAGTGATCGTGGGCGCAGTTTGGTCCGAGATTGTTTGTCTTGGTCGGTCCGTCCTCCGACCAGAGTTTGGTGTGGTCCATGTCTGAGGCGGAGGCCGGTGCTCGGCAACCTATCCCCACACATGTGGGGTTGTGGATCTCGACGTACCGGCGTTGGGCGGCGGTCGGTCGGCGGCGGGTGATGCCGTGGTCGATGATCTCGCCCGTCGTGTCGGTTACCCGGTAGCGCCATTTTTGGCCTTGGCGGTTCTCTGCGACCTGGCGGGCGATGTCGGCGATGACGGGTCCGTATCCGGCGAGGTCGCCGGGATGTTCGGATAGGCGAGTGAGGGTTTCGAGGCCGACGTGGATATCGACGATGCCCCTTTTTCCGGTCTTGGCGAGTTTGCCGCCGTCGAGTAAGTCGAGGAAGACGTCGGCGCGCAGCTGGTCCATGGTCCGCTCTTCGCCGGCACCCCGGAGGCTTTCGGCGATCCGGTTGATGCGAGACATGACCCGGGCGGCCCGGTCGGGTGGGAGGTCGTAGCCACTGATATTGGCGGTCCCAGCTTCGGTGGGCCGCATTTCGATGTGGCGTTGATCGACGGCGTATTGGTAGCGCCCGTTGGCTTCTTCGGGGTCGACTTCGATGCACAGCTTGCGAAGGCGGGCAGCGATCTGGCCGGTGGTCCAATCGGCGGCCAATTCGAGGATTTGATCGACCACCGTCCGAGCGGTTTCGGTTGATAGATGGTCGGTGCCATCGGTGATCGTGCGTACCCGACGAACATCCAGGGTCCCCGTTACCAGGGCATCCCATACCATCGGGAGTCGTTGCCTGAGCGTTTGGGCGAGATCCAGTTCCCGGTCAGCCGCACGCCTGGTCAAGTTCAAGGCACAACGAATCTCGGCCGAGGCGGACAGGTAGGCCAGTTCGACGTCGCCGTCGAAGATGTCGGCGCAGTGGTCTCCGACCGAAGCCATTGCCTCGTATAAGCGGGCCTGATGATGGTTGATCATCTTCTGATGTGCCCGCAGCACTACGACACGGTCGTAGCCCGACAAATCGTCGACTTCCACCGACGACAATATGGCCGCAAGAAACAACCCCGGTTCCATGTCGTCGAGGTCAGCGGGAACCTCGTCGGAAGCCGCCCGTTGAGATATCGGATCTATCAGCGTTTCGAACATATGTTCGATGTTATCTCGCGCCTGTGACAGAAAATCTTGTTCCGTGAACATGCAGATCTACCGTGCCTACGATGACGTGCGACTCCTTGGGATCGGGACACTATGACTGCGATGAGAGCAATGGTCTATGAGCGCTACGGGTCGGCTGAGGTACTCCGGATCGAAGCGGTGCCGATTCCCGTGCCGTCTGCCCACCAGGTGCTCGTTCGGGTGGCGGCGACATCGGTCAACCTGTCGGACTGGGAGTGTCTCAGGGGCTCTCCCCTGTACGCCCGCATCGGCGGGTTGCGATCGCCGGCGCACCAGACACTCGGGTCCGACATTGCCGGAGTGGTCGAGTCGGTCGGTGAGGGTGTGACGGGGTGGCAGCCGGGCGACGAGGTGTACGGTGACAACCTCGGCCTGATGGGAGGCTTTGCCGAGTTCGCGGTGGCGCCGGCGTCTGCGCTGGCGTTCAAGCCGGCGGAGTTCACGTTCGCCCAGGCCTCGACGATTCCGCAGGCGGGGGCGATTGCACTGCAAGGCACCGTTGGCGCCGTCCGCGACGCAAGGGTGCTGATCAACGGTGGGGGAGGTGGGTCGGGATCGTTCGCCATCCAGCTGGCGAAGCGACTCGGTGCGCACGTGACCGCCGTCGACAACTCAGCCAAGCTCGACTACATGCTCTCCTTGGGCGCGGACGAAGTCTTTGACTACCGGCGCGACGACGCTACGCGACGGGGACCTTACGACGTGATTCTTGACCTGGTCGCCCGCCGCTCGGTCTTCGCCTACCGCCGGGCGCTGGCAAGGGGCGGCTCCTACCGCTGCGTCGGCGGGTCGGCTCGTGCGTTGGTGCGCTTCGTCACCGTCGGTGCTCTGGCTGGTCGGCTGACCGGCCGGAGCATTGGGATGCTCGCCGTGAAACCGGGTCCCGCGCACTTTGGGCCGATGGCCGAGTTGTGTGCGTCGGGCGAGGTCACCATCTACATCGACCGCACGTTCGGGCTCGACCAGGTTCCGGAGGCATTGACGTACGTCGGTGCAGGCCGCGCGCTCGGCAAGGTCGTCATCGAGGTCAACTGAGTTAGGCCGCTTGGTCGTCGCTCCGGAGTCAGCCGTCTGTCAGTGGCGCGGAAAACCGGACGCGCAACGCTGGATAACCTTGACCGGTTGGGATATCGGCGAGTGAGGTCGTGGCGTGGAAATGCGACTTGAACTGGCTCCGGTCCCCGTGAGCGACATTGACGACGCCATCACCATTTACGCGGCGAGGGTCGGATTCGCCGTCGACCACGACACTCAGCCCTCCTGCGATGTGCGCGTCGTCCAGTTGACGCCGACCGGTTCTTTGTGTTCCACTGGTCGATCGCCGAGCCGGGTTCTGTCACAACCCCTACTTATGTTGACGGGAAACGTCGATAGATCGGGGAGTAGTGTGCATGGCATGCATGTGGACGAGCGCATACCCATGTCATGGGACGAGTACGAAGCGCTGGGGCCGGACGTTCGCGGCGAATACGTCGACGGCGAGTTTGTGATGAGCCCGTCGCCAACCCTCCGACATCAAACCATTTGTCGCCGGTTGGCGAACGCGATTGAGGCGGTGCTGCCGGAGGGTTTTCTCGTCGCTGAGAACTGGGGTTGGAAGCTCGATGGACAAGTCGACGAGTTCGTTCCCGACGTCATCGTGTTCGAGGACGCTGGTGATGATGTCCGACTTACGGGACTTCCCCAGCTCGTGGTGGAAGTGTTGAGCGCCGACCGATCCCGCGACACCATTCGCAAGCTTCGCAAATACGCGGCGTTGGGTGTGGCGAGGTACTGGGTGATCGATCCTGAGGGTCCCGAACTGGTCGTCTTTGAACACGGCGTCGGTTCGATGGTCGAAACAAACCGTCATGGTCCTGGGCAGACGGCGGATCTGGATCTCGGTCCGGCGCGTCTACATATCGATCCGGCCCAACTCGCCTAGAGCTCCAGCGGCGGGGTCGAAACTATCCCTGCTTGAGGCGCGATGACGTGAGTAGGACGCTGCCGAGGACCAGAGCGAGGCCGGCGAGTTGGATGAGTTGGACCTCGTCCTTGCGGAACGTCACCCCCAGCACGACCGCCACGATCGGGATGAGGTATGCGACGATCGATCCGCGTGGGGCGCCCACCCGGCCGAGAATCGTGGCATACATCGCCCGGGCCGCTCCCGTTCCGACAACACCGAGCACGACGACAGCCAGCACCGAACTCCAGGCAAAGGTCGATCCATCGAGGTCGGCGATCCCGAAGGGGAGCAAGGCGACGGTGCCGATTATCTGGGCCCTGGCGATGACTGCGATGCCTCCATACTTTTGTTGGAGTGGCGGCAGGATATTGTTGGTGAGTCCGTATCCGAGCAGCGCCAGGGCGACCCACCCGACCCCAACGACGCCGGCCCGCGCTCCTTGTATGGTTGGCCAGACCAACAGACCAACGCCGACCAATCCGATGGTCAGTCCGAGGACATGGCGACGGGTCATCGAACGGTTCCCCATCGCGAAGGCAATCGTCAGCGTGACCAATCCAACCGCCGAGTTCAACATGCCAACAATCGACGAACTTACCGATTGTTCGGCCAGCGCAAACAGCAGTGCCGGCGCGGCGTTGCCGGCCACACCGACGATGGCGATGGCCATCCAGTCAGACCGGTCAATCTTCACCCGGGAAGCTCGCAAGGTCGACAGCGCCGCCGCACCGAGCGCCACCCGAACCGTGGCGATGACACCGGGTCCGAGATGATCGAGACCAATGGCAATCAGCAGAAAGGACGACCCCCAGATCACCGAGATCGTCAACAGGAGGCCCCAGTCGCGCGCTGATATGCGGCCCGGATGGCTCCCGGCGTTGGTCGAAATCATCCGGCATCCTACGTCGTCTGGCCAACCCACCTTGCGCGACGTCCTGCACCGCCCGGAGAGAGCTTGGCGGCCAGTCCGGTTACCATTGCCAAATGTCAGACCTGGAAAAGCCGCGCTCGTTTTGGTTGGTGGTGTGGGATTGGATCACCACCATCCCCACGCTCATCTCGTTCGGCGTGGTTTTCGTAGTTGCCGACCTGGCGCTGCGGGTGTCCCGTCCATTTGGCGAACATGCCGTCGAAGTTGCGGCCGGGGTTATGCAGCGGGTGCTCATCTGGGCGTTCCTGCCATCGGGCGTTCGACTCAAGATCGAACGCGACCCGAAAGTCCGCAAGGACCGGCCCTACATTCTCGTATCGAACCACCAGTCGTTCTTTGATGTGCCGATCATTGGCGGGATTCTGTATTCGCAGTTCCCGAAGTACATCGCCAAGAAGGAGCTCAGCAAGTGGATCCCCTTCGTCTCGTACAACCTGCGTCGGGGCGGTAATGCCATCATCGATCGGGCGGCCGGGCGCGACGCGGTCAGGGTGATTCGCGAATTCGGGAAGCGCTGCCAGGAGCGGGGAGTGTCGGCGGTGATTTTCCCGGAAGGCTCACGGTCACGTGACGGTCACCTCAAGGAGTTCAAGCCGGTTGGGGCTGCCCAACTGATGAAGGCAGCACCCGATCTCGACATCGTGCCAACCGCCATCGACGGTTCGTGGCGTCTCCTTACCAACAAGATGTTTCCCATCCCGTTCGGGACGGTGGTGCGGATCTCGTTCGGTCGCCCCATCCTGCGCGAAGCCGGTCAAAAGGCCGAAGACGTGGTGCTCGAGGTCCGTGAGATCATCGCCGACAAGCTGGATTCGTGGCGGTACGAACCCGCCACGTAGTCGACTGAATAGCCAGTAACGGTGGGCTCTTTGAAAAAATCGTAATACTCCCTTGACAAGATGACATCATTATGACATCATTATGACATCACAACAGACAGCAATCATCTGTCAAGGAGGGTGAACATGATCAACACGAATCTCAAACTGGCCAGCGGCCTCCACGAAGCCCGCCTGGCAGACATCAATCGCCACCTCACTGCTCCGAGCCGCCTGGCGGTGCGCACGGACCGCAAGATCCGAAGGAACCACTGATATGGATATCGAAGCTGCGGTTGCTTCTGTCGAAGCATCACTAACCAACCAGCTCGTACTGGCCGGCAACGATCCGGAGATCGCGGCCGTTGCCAGTGCGGTCATAACGGCGCTGCAACCGGCCATCCGTCAGGTCGCCATGGAACTTGGTCAGCAGGCCGCCACCGAGGTGGCCGCCCAGCTGCCCGATCACGAGGTTTCCGTCGTCATGCAAGACGGCGACCCCACCATTCAGATCCGCCAACCCGAAAGTGTCCCCTTCACTGCCGGCGACTACGAAGCCAGGCTTACTCTTCGACTCCCAGACACGCTCAAAGAGATCATCGAGAACCAGGCCGGGGAATCAGGTGACTCGGTTAACGCCTGGGTGGTAAGGAACTTGTCGTCGAAGGCCTATCGCAAGACATCGAGTGGGTCGGGTCGTATGCGAACCCGAATCGAGACATGAGCGACCGTAGGGAGCTTTTTCAAATCACCGGTCGGCCACAGATCTCGGTGGCGTTCCCTTCGGGTCGCCTGTCTGTGAGAACCGGAGGAGACGATGCCGTAGAGGTAACGGTGACAGGTCGGCGAGCCGACGAATTCGAAATCGGGCAGGTCGGCAGCACGATCAGTGTGCGCTACGAAGGTCGGGGGATCGCCGGCGGTAGTCACCACGTCGATCTCGTTGTTCCGTCATCGACCCGACTCGACATGGCCGGAGCATCCGTCGACGTTGACGTGGAGCGGGTCGACGAACTCGAAGTGCGCCTTGCTTCGGGGGACATCCGCGCCGGGGAAGTCGACGGTGATGTTTCGCTAAAGACCGCCAGCGGCGATGCCAACCTCGGCAAGGTCACTGGTCGGATATCGGTAGCGAGCGCCTCCGGCGATGTCATCGTCGAACGGGCCGAGGGTGACTGCTCGCTAACGACCGTGTCCGGTGATATCGATATTCAGATCGCCTTACACGACCTCATCACCAAGTCGGTTTCCGGCGACGTGAAAGTCGCGCAGTTCGACGGCTCAAGGTTCAGCTCCAAGACGATGTCCGGCGATGTGTCAGTGACCGTGCCGCGAGGTCGGATCATCGATATCGACCTGATCAGTCGGTCCGGTCGTTGCAAGGTACCCGAAGAAGCGAGTAGCCCCTTCGAAGGCGAGCGCAAACACGTAGATATCACCTGCAAATCGGTGTCGGGCGATATCAAGATCGGGACTTACGGATGAGCAAGTTGCTGGCG
>JAOUMT010000246.1 GCA_029881355.1 Acidimicrobiia bacterium
GTCTTCGGCGCCGGCTTCGAGCGCCGCCATCATGATTTCGTCCTCATCCCCATCAACAATCATGTAGCCCTTCTGCTCGAACAGGTAGGCCACCGAACCCGGTTCTCCGAGGTTTCCGCCGTTGCGGCTGAAAGCCGCCCGGACATCGGATGACGCCCGGTTCCGGTTATCGGTCAGAATGTGAACGAGGAGCGCCACCCCGCCCGGCCCATATCCCTCGTAGAAGAACTCTTCGTAATGGGCGCCTTCAATGTCACCGATCCCCCGCTTGATGGCGCGTTCGATGTTGTCGCTTGGCAGGGATTGCGCCTTGGCTTTGTCGATGGCAGTCGTGAGAGCGGCGTTGGCAGCCGGGTCGCCGCCGCCGGCCCTGGCGGCCGCTTCGATCGCTTTGACCAACTTGGCGAACAACTTGCCTCGGGCGGCGTCTTGACGCCCTTTGCGGTGCTTGATGTTCGCCCATTTGGAATGGCCCGCCATCTCAGCTCTCTTTCGTCATCGTGATGAACAGGTGATGGATTCGTTCATCCTTCGTCAGTTCAGGATGAAAGGCCGTGGCGAGGATATGCCCCTGCCGGACCATCACCGGATGCCCGTCCCAGGTGGCCAGAACCTCGACACCGTCCCCGAACGACTCTATCCACGGTGCCCGGATGAAAACGGCGTGGAACGGTTCGTGAAGACCGGCAACGTCCAGATCGGCCTCGAAGGAATCGTTCTGATTGCCAAACGCATTACGTCGAACCGCCACATCCAGGGCACCCAACAGCGGTTGCGTGCCTTCCGACAGTCGATCCGCCAGGAGGATCAAGCCGGCGCAGGTTCCGTAGGTCGGGAGGCCGGCCGCGATGGCATCGCGCAACGGGTCAATGAGGCCGTAGAGCGTGGCCAGGCGCCCGATCGTGGTGGATTCCCCTCCCGGGATGATCAATCCGTCAAGGCCGTCCAGATCTTTGGACATCCGGACCTGCCGGGTCGATACGCCAAGGCCCTGGAGCATTGATTCATGCTCACGCACATCTCCCTGCAGCGCGAGGACACCAATCATTACCAGCCTCGTTTATCGAACCGTTCGGTTTCGCTCAACGTGTCGATTTCGATCCCGACCATCGGCTCGCCGAGGTTTCGAGACACCTTCGCGACGATGGCAGGATCCTGATAGAACGTCGTTGCCTCGACAATGGCTTTGGCTCGCAGGGCCGGATCGCCACTCTTGAAGATTCCCGAACCGACGAACACGCCATCACAGCCGAGCTGCATCATCAGCGCGGCATCGGCGGGGGTGGCAAGGCCACCGGCCGCGAAGTTGACGACTGGCAGCTTGCCGTTCTTGGCGACTTCTTGAACCAGGTCGAAGGGTGCTTGCAGATCCCGGGCGGCCCGCATGAGCTCCTCAGGGCTCATCGTCGACAACGCCCGAATGTCGCTGGTGATCTGGCGCATGTGGCGGACTGCTTCGACAACATTGCCGGTACCGGCTTCGCCCTTGGTGCGAATCATCGCTGCCCCTTCGCCGATCCGTCGCAGGGCTTCCCCGAGGTTTCTGGCACCGCACACGAACGGAGTGGTGAATTGCCATTTATCGATGTGGTTCTCTTCATCGGCAGGGGTAAGCACCTCCGATTCATCGACGTAATCGACCCCGATCGCCTGGAGGATCTGGGCTTCCACAAAGTGGCCGATCCGGGCTTTGGCCATGACCGGAATCGACACGGCGGCGATGATCTCATCGATCATCTCGGGGGCGGACATCCGGGCCACTCCCCCGTCTTTACGAATATCGGCGGGCACCCGTTCGAGGGCCATGACGGCCACCGCTCCGGCGTCCTCAGCGATCTTGGCTTGCTCTGCGTTGACGACGTCCATGATGACGCCGCCTTTGAGCATTTCCGCTAGTCCTCGTTTGACTCGATCCGTCGCCTGTTCCATCGGCTCTCCTCGTTTTCTGTAAGTCTAGTTCCAGCCGGCCGGCCGGCCATTCGGTACAACTTCGATCCAGGTCGTACCGGGTGCGAGCGGAATCTGGTTCCCGTTCTCATCCACAAACGCGAACAAATCTGCTGTGGTCGAACGTTGCCATGTGCCCTCGATGACCTTCCCGTCGCGAAACACCGCGGCGACACCCGATCCGACGACGTCATAATCGGGAACCGGCGATCCCGCCGAGTCGGTTCGGCCGGTCGGGATCTGGTCGACGAACACCAGGGCAACGTTTGTGGCGGTTATCTGCACGCCGGCTGTGTCGAGGTGTGGCTCTCCGCCGACCGAGCGTTCATATCCACCATCTGCGTAGACGTAGCCCACGTCGTTCAAATCTGAGAGACTCAGCGTGATCTCGGCGGCCGGCTCACCGACCCCGTCGGGAAAGTCGCCGAACAGCAAGGCCGTTGGCAACCCGAGCGATTCGGTGTCAAGCACATCGACGGTACGCAAGATGACGTCGTAGGGCGCTGGACGGTCCGCTGACCGGTAATAAGCCGCATCACCCAACCGCGGGAACCCCACGTCAGTGGCGACCGACCGGACCCGGGTAACGACGAAATCCTGCCCACCTGAGTAGGAGAACAACGCTCCGAAAGGTTCGACGATCTTCGGGTCGACTTCCCGGGCACTCCTGACAGGTCCGATCTCGTCCGGGACGTTGGATTGGTAGACCGCTAGAAATCGCGACACTCCGCCCTCGACGAGAACGTCGAAGACCACATCGGCTCCTGCCAAGCCCGTCTGGGGACGCGACGAAGCCGTGTTGTCGATCTTGACGATCAAAACCGGAGCCGTCGTTGCATCAACCCCGTCGGTTGGCAAGCCGGTGAGGGGCCACACGGCCTCATCGACGAGCACGGGAGGCAGCAATGTCGTCGTTGTCGTATCACCGGCAATGGTCGCCTGAGTGGTCGTCGTCGACTCGTCGCCAGACGAACATGCACCAACCACCAACAGAAAAGCGAGCAAAACGAACATAGTGCGGCGCATCGGACATCCTTGAAAAGAGGTTGCGAACCATGCCAAGTTAGCGCTACCTGGCTACTTTACCGAGTCGATCTGATAGAGCTGAACGTAGGCGTCGGTAACCCGATCCCAGCCGTAGCTGTCGGCTGATTGAGCGGCTCGAAGACCCAGCTGCTTCGTGCCGTCGGGGTCGTCGAGAAGGTTGATCACTTGCCGCGCCAATGCGGTCGAATCGCCCTTCGGAAACCAGATCCCGGCATCCCCCAACACGTCGCGAAACGCCGGCAGGTCCGACGCCACCACAGCACAACCGGCGCTCATGGCCTCGACGACGGTTATCCCAAAGCTTTCGCCACCCAGATTCGGTGCACAGAATATCGCCGACGCACTCAGTTGGACGTCCTTGGTCGCTTCGTCAACCCTCCCAAGAAAGGAGATTCCCGATTGGGTCGCCCGGGAAGCTCCCATGACGATCAGCTGAGCCTCGGGATGCGCGGCAAGCACGGCGGGCCAGGCGGCCAGGAGAACATCGAGTCCCTTGCGCGGCTCATCACGACCGAGAAAACTGACTCGTTTGAGGTTCCGCTGACCCGACGGACGGATCTTTCTCACTCCGTTCGGGATGATGTGGACCTGATCCAGCCAACCGAGTGCCGACGCTGCGGTTGGTGACACTGCGACGACTGACGTGTCAGAACCGAGCATCCACTTCGGCCGGAACCTCCGATAGAGACGCCTCACTCCCGACGATGGGTCGGCATGAAAGGTCACGACCCGTCGGGGCGCACCGACCGAAAGCGCCGCCCAAGAAACAAAAGGCATCATCGGCTCATGAATGTGAATCACATCGAAACCGGCCAAAGCCGTTCGGACCGCACCGATACCCCGTGGATCAAGTGAAATCGGCGCAACCGAGCCATTGGCTCTCCATCGAATGATCCGCCCGTACTTGCCGTCGTCGCTGGCGGGGCCGATGACCGCAACCTCGAAC
>JAOUMT010000247.1 GCA_029881355.1 Acidimicrobiia bacterium
GATATTTTCGGAGTGGCCTTCAACGCACCGGCGTGGTCTGGCAGCACCTGGTCGGGTAGTACCTGGTCAGGTGGGAATTGGAATGGCTCAACCTGGTCAGGGAGCACCTGGTCGGGCAGCACCTGGTCGGGCAGCACATGGTCAGGATCCACCTGGAGTGGCTCAACGTGGTCCGGCAGCACCTGGTCTGGTGCCGTATGGAACGGGTCGACTTGGTCGGGGAGCACCTGGTCAGGAAGCACCTGGTCGGGGAGCACCTGGTCTGGAAAGAACTGGACCGGCCTGACCTGGGATCACGGCAAACGTATTCGCTAGCAGCCATGTCAGTTGAGCCCCGCTGGTCGGGGCTCAACTTATGGCCCAGGGCTCTCACCATGAGCACATCGGGGTACTAACTAGTCACTTCATCCCGGCTGAGCTGATTCGCGGGTTATCACTGAGAGTGACGATGAACACGGTATGGGTAAATGGGAAGCACAAAGGGATACACCATGAACGTCAGCTCAACGCCAGCCAGGGGTCGCGTCATCAGCCTCGCTCTGATACTTGCCATGTTCGGTGCGCTGATCGCCACACCTACCCCGGCTTCGTCGTCCGATGAAATGGTCGACGTGATCATCCGCACCGTCAGCGGTGCGTCGATTTCTTCGAACGTCGAACTCCTCGGTGGGACGATAACCGGCACCATGGATGCCATCGATGTGGTGACGGCCACCGTCCCGATCTCGCAAGTCGGCACCCTTGAAAACATGCCAGCCATCCTCTCGGTCATCCAGAACTCCAAGGTCGAGCTGTCGGGAGACGGCTGGGACCGGTTCGAAGACACAACGCGGTGGACCTCACAACGAGCCACCAAGAAAAGGACGCTCAGTCCCACGACGACACTGGCGCCCGACGAAGAGGTTTCCACCTCAGATGACGACAGCGAGCCAGCAGAAGACGACACCGACGTCGTGTCCCGATCCGGCAAAACCAATGGCAACCAGTCCGATGACTGGGTGGACACCAAGAAACCGACCAAGCCAACCTCGATCAAACAAGCCAAGCGCATCATTGGCGCCGACGATGCTCGCAAAGCCGGCTTCAAAGGCGAGGGGGTCACGGTGGCGCTCATCGACTCGGGGGTGACACCGGTGCGTTACCTCAAGAGCAGGATCTTCAACGGACCGGATCTCTCTTTCGACTCACAGATTGCCGAGCTCGAGTATCTCGATGCGTACGGACACGGGACCCACATGGCGGGAATCATTACGGGGATCGCCCCCCGGGCCAACCTGCTGAACGTCAAAGTTGGAGCTGCGGACGGTTCGGTTGACGTCAGCCAGGTGCTGGCGGCGATCAACTGGGTCATCGAGCATCGCGACGACAACGGCATGAACGTACGAGTTCTCAATCTCTCGTTCGGTACGGACTCAGCTCAGACCTATATGGTCGATCCGCTTTCGTACGCTGTCGAAGTGGCGTGGCGCAACGACATTGTTGTCGTGGTCGCTTCCGGCAATGATGGTAACGCCAGCCGACTCCGATCACCGGCGACCAATCCACTGGTCCTTGCCGTCGGCGCAGCCGACACCAAGGGCACGAAATCCACCAAAGACGACCGGGTCGCTGACTTCTCCAGCTGTGGAACGGCCAGGAACGTCGACGTCGTTGCGCCTGGCCGGTCCGTCGCGTCACTGCGGGTGAAAGGCTCACAAGCCGACAAAAAGCACCCAACCGCCGTGGTCGGCCAGGACTTCTTCAGAGGGTCGGGCACCAGTCAGGCCGCTGCCATGGTCTCGGGTGCGGCGGCGGTGGTTATCGGCGCCCACCCCGAGTACACAGCCGATCAGGTCAAGGCAGCCCTGGTCAGCACCGCCTCACCCATCCGGGGTTCGGCCGCTTGTCAGGGTGGCGGAATGATCGACGTCGGAGCGGCGGCGACCACCTGGACGCCGAACGGAGACCACACCCAGGAGTTTGCTCCCTCGACAGGAACGGGTTCTTTGGAAGCCGCTCGCGGTACCGACCACCTTGAGAACGAAGGCGTCGTGCTCAAGGGCGAAGTGGACATCTTCGGCATCGCCTTTGATGGATCCACGTGGTCCGGCAGCACCTGGAGTGGCAGCACCTGGAGTGGCGGGCTGTGGAATGGATCGACCTGGTCAGGCAGCACCTGGTCAGGATCGACCTGGTCAGGCAGCACCTGGTCGGGATCGACCTGGTCCGGCAGCACCTGGTCAGGTAGCACCTGGTCCGACGCCTACTGGACAGGTTCAACCTGGTCCGGCGGGGCCTGGTCCGCCAGCACCTGGACCGGAAGCTCCTGGACGGGATCCAACTGGACCGGCTTAACCTGGGATCACGGCAAGCGTTCGTTCCAATAGCGAGCCGATCTACAAGAACGAACGGTGGACTCGCTGTGGGGTCCACCGTTCGTCGGTTAACCGGTGGTCGACGAGCAGCTAACCCTTGGTGGGAATGACCCCGAGTCGGCCGGCTTCATAGTCCGCATAGGCCGTGACCAGTTCATCGTGAGTGTTCATTACGAACGGCCCACTCCAAGCCACCGGTTCACGAATCGGCCGTCCGCCGAGCAACAATACGTCCATATCGGGGCTGCGGCTCTCCTGGGTCTCGTCAGCCGTGACCACCACCGAGTCCCCCGCACCGAACAAGGCGAGCTGGGCCCCAGCAATCGGACGACCCTCGATTCCGACTTTGCCCCGCCCGTTCAACACATAAGCGAGCGCGTTGAAATCTGGTCGCCACGGAACCTCGATTCGGGCGCCAGGACGCAGAGTGCAATGAGCCATCGTAATGGGGGTATGCGTCGAACCAGGGCCCACTACCTCTCCGATACCACCGGCGATCAACCTGATAATCGCTCCGCCGTCTCTTGAAGCCAGCAAGGCAACATCACCGCCACGCAGATCCTGATACTGCGGATCGATGAACTTGTCGGCCGACGGAAGGTTGACCCAGAGTTGGAACCCGTGAAACAGCCCACCCGACATGACCAACTGTTCTGGCGGAGTTTCGATATGCAAAAGTCCAGACCCGGCTGTCATCCATTGTGTATCACCATTGCTGATAACGCCGCCCCCACCATGGGTGTCCTGGTGCTCCATGATTCCGTCGATCATGTACGTCACCGTTTCGAAGCCGCGATGGGGATGCCACGGCGTTCCCTTCGGCTCGC
The DNA here is from genome assembly GCA_029881355.1 of Acidimicrobiia bacterium. Lineage (GTDB taxonomy): Bacteria > Actinomycetota > Acidimicrobiia > Spongiisociales > JAENVV01 > JAENVV01. The sequence goes on from JAOUMT010000247.1 coordinate 3,182, forward strand.
CCGGTGCGTATTCGACCTCGCCCATCTGATCGAGGTGAACAAATGGATCGAGATCAGCCTGGTCGACTCCCTGGAAGGCCCGGTAGACCGGGAAGCCTTCGCCCTCGAATCCGCGGGGCGCGGTTGTAATGGACCGAACCGGCCGCGGCAGTGCATGAACGGGGATCGGGGGTAGCTTTGACAAGGTCAGGAAATCATCAACGGTTACTGCGGGCACGGTATCTCCAAAACTGAGTCTCCATAACTTGGTTTCCCCACTGAGAGGGTATGTCGTGCAACTCTAGGGCGGATCGGTTTGTTCCCGGACGAACCTCCGATAACGGGTCACTTTGTCTACGATCCTCGTACCAGACCAGAGGGACCTCATTGAAACAGGCTTATATCGCAGTATCAGCGGCGCTCGTCCTGTCGTTGATCTTCGGGGCGGTCCTGTTTGGCCGAGTTCTCCAGGCCGAACAACGAATCGAAGAACTCACTGAACAACTCGCCGAAGTCGAATCTGGTGCGGCGTTCGCTCTTGCACAACTGGGTGTTTTCGAATCAGCCCTCGGCAATCTCGGCCCCGGCACCAGTGCATCCCTGGATGAGGCGATCACCGGTTTGGAGGCTTTCGCAACGTCGACGATCACCATGGATATCAGGTTCGACGAATCCGTCCCCATCCAAACCGAGTTCCTCCTCGAGCGGGAGCTTATCGTCCCGATCAAGACTGACTTCCCGATCAACCAGACCATCGACACAACCATCACCATCGAC
>JAOUMT010000248.1 GCA_029881355.1 Acidimicrobiia bacterium
TTCGCCGGTGCTGAAGGTCCTACCACTCGTTCAACGCTCTCGACGATCTTTATCGTTGGCCAGTCGATCAACATCGCCGTGCTCGGCTTCACCGGTCGAACGACGGGCTTCGACGTCCAGGTCGCCGCGCTTCTCGTGATTCCGCTCATCCTGGGCTTCCTCGTGTCCTCAAGGATCCGCGGATTTGCTTCAGGACAACGGCTCCGGATCGGCATCATCGCCGCATCCGGCCTGGCGGGCGCCACACTGTTGCTGCAATCAATCTAAAAAGACCGGGCGGTGAGCGCGGCGGTTAAGCAGTCATTAAGCGCTGTCCGATAGAAAAACCATGAGATTCAGCTGTGGCGGTTTCTCGCAACGGACCTCGCCGCGGACGATGTGGGAGTTTGGCGGGTCGGCGCTTTCCGGGGAGGGCGTGGACGAGATAGGTCTGGGGAAAAGGGGGAAGCAAAGAGGCTCTCGCTCATGCGGGGGCCTCTTTCGTGAAGGCGGTCGCATCGGGCTCGGCTAGAAACCGGTAGTTAGCGTATCGAGAATGCCACCGAGTTGTTCACGGAACCCGGCCCACGCCCAACGGGCCACAATCAAAATGGCGATGAGGGCGGCAGCGGTGAGGCCAGCCCTGATCCGGTAGCCACGGATTTCGTTCGGGTCGTCGAGGTAGGAGTTAGGCCCGATCGGTCGTCCTGACTCCATCGTTTGAGTGCGAGGCTGAGCCGCACCACCCGGCTGGGAAACCGTGCGCACCGGCTCTGTCGCCTGGGCGGCTGCTCCGACGGTCGGGGCGATTTCGACCATCGGGGTCCGCTCGATGACCTCTGTCACCCCCGCCGCCTCAGGCTCCCGGTCGGGGACCGGTCGGGGCCGCGGCTCGGCCAGGTATTCAACTGCTTTGGCGGTAGCAACTCCAAGCAAACGCTCTTCGGTAGGAGTGGTCGGGATGAGGATCTGAGTTGGTTCGTTCTCCCAACCATCTTCAACTTCGACGTCGGACTCGGACCCGAATCCTTCACGGGCAACCCCGGGAGCCGGCGGGTTCACGTCCGCCGGTTCTGGAACTGCATCGGCTGGTGCCGCGTCCGGGAGTTCCGGCGCTGGGCCAGGATCAGGAAGGTCATCAAGATCGATTTCGGCATCCCAATCGGATGGCGGTTCCGCGGGAGCTGGAGGTTCGTCCGAAAACAAGGACGGTTCTGACACAGAGTCGACTCCAGGTCGGAGAGGTCCCGCGCGCCCGTGGTCGGCCCGGCGATCCGTCTGGAGCAGGTACGGCTTGGCTGGCTCCGGCGCCCGGGCCGTTCCCGGGGTCCGTGCTTCATCACCGTTGGCTCGAGGGGCGGGCTCGGGTCCAATCACCATCTGGGGGCGAGCCTCTCGACTTGATTCAGACCGATTCTCGACAGCTTCGGCCACGTAGCCCGCATCGGGCGTATCAAGGGCACCGTTAACCGAAGCGCGGTCTTCGAGCAACCCGTTCCGGGAGGGATCCTCAATGAGGGCGCTTGCCGGGTCCGGTTCCGACCATGATCCCTCGAACTCAACGCCTGCCAAGTCGGACAGGGTCTTCTTGTCGAGGCCAAGAACTGCTGATAGTGAGTCAATGACAGTTTCGTCGTTCGGGGTAGCCCGGTCACGCTCCCACGAGCGAACGGTCGACGGGCTCCGCCCAACCAGATCGGCGAGACGCTGCTGGGTCAAGCCCATGTCGATCCTTTGTTCCTTAATCAGTTGCCCAAACGATGCCGTCACGTTGTCCCTCAGAAATGACTGAACGTCACCCCCAACGGTAGCGCCACACGGATGCAGTGCGTACGTTTGCTACTAGCCTGCCGCCTGGAGGCGACTGGACGCCTGGTGGGTCCCACGGTCTTCAAAACCGATGGGGGATCGAAAGGTCCCCGGCGGGTTCGATTCCCGTCCGCCTCCGCCAAATCACAACACCAGAGAAAGCCAAATGAGCAAGTTCACTGTCATGTCGGGCTGGAGAGTCGGTCGGGCCAAAGAAGAATCGACCAGGACCGGCCTGCTGGTGCCCATTTCGTCCGAAAACGATAACGACGCGCTGGCCCTCACCGACATCCTGTCCGGGCACCAGTTCTGGGCGGTCCCGACCGGAGCCTGGCGATTTCTCCTTCCGGAGACGGGAGAACTGGTCGTTGCCGTGCGCGAATCACAGATCATCGCTGAGCAGGCAACCACGGAGAACGATACGAACGGGGATTCGGGCAATTACCTCTAGCCAATATTCGCGAGCATGGTTCATCGTGATCCGGGTACCGTCTTGAGAAACCACCGGAGATTCCCATGACCTATCAGGGCAGGCAGCGCCGCCGCCTCACCGCCACAGTCACCGACCTCGACGTCGAGGTCCAGAAAGCGTTCCTGGTTGGCGTCGTGTTGGGCGGCGACTCAACCGACGCTGCGCAGCGGTCACTCGACGAACTCGCCCTCCTCACGGACACTGCCGGCTCGGACCCTGTCGATGCCGAGCTCCTTAAACGTGACCGACCCGACCCGGCCCGTTTCATCGGGAAAGGACAGGCCGAGGAACTTGCGGCGATCACCAAAGCTCTCGACATTGATGTGGTCGTGTTCGACAACGACCTAACCCCGGTTCAGCAACGTAACCTCGCCAAGATCTTTCACTGTGACGTGGTTGACCGTATCGCAGTGATCCTCGACATTTTTGCGCAACATGCCACCTCGAACGAGGGCATGCTGCAGGTCGAGTTGGCATTGTTGCGCTACCACCTGCCAAGGCTCCGGGGTAAGGGTGCCGAACTGAGCCGACAAGGCTTCGGTCTCGGCGGAATCGGCTCACGGGGCCCTGGCGAAACGCGACTGGAAACCGATCGACGTCGCATCTACTCACGGGTGACGAGGTTGGAAAAAGAGATCAAGAATCTCAGCAACTCTCGCAACACGCAACGCAAGGCTCGTCGTTCGTCGCACACTCCCCTCGTGGCGCTCGTCGGGTACACAAACGCAGGGAAGTCGACGCTGCTCAATCAGATCACCGACGCCGAGGTGCTCACCGAAGACCGGCTTTTCTCCACGCTTGGCTCTACGGTTCGAAAGGCTCACTTGCCCTCTGGCGAGGACATTCTCTTGTCCGATACTGTCGGCTTTGTCCGGCGGCTTCCCCATATGCTCATCGAGGCCTTCCGGTCAACGCTCGAGGAAATCAACGATGCCACCTTGATGTTGCACGTCGTCGACAGCTCTGATCCAGGCGCCGAGTCGCAGATCACCGCAGTTAGGGAAGTGCTCCTGGAGATTGGCGCTGCCCAGATCGATGAGCAAATCGTCTTCAACAAAACCGACCTGGCCGATCCGGTCGCACTCGCCCGCCTCAAACGGGTTTATCCGGATGCCGTGTTCTTGTCCGCCCTCACCGGCGACGGTATCGACGGTCTGGGCGACACCATCACGAAACGTCTGGCCGATCAGTATCAGGAAGTCAAGCTATCGATTCCCTACGACCGGGCCGACCTCGTGGCCGCCATCCATCGTGAAGGAGCCGTGATCAGCGCCGATCATGGCGAAGATGGCACGGTGGTCCGAGCCCGTATTCATCCGGCCGAACTGAATCGCTTCTCAGAATTCGTCGTGTAGCCGAGCGGTGTCACGACGCGACTAGTGCCGCCCCAACAATGCCCGCTTCGTTGCGGAATTCGGCCGGCACGACGCGGGTTGGGACGGCCAGGCGGTGCGACCACGAGTCCCACTCTTTGGAGATCCCGCCACCGACGATGATCAGATCGGGCCACACCAGACGGTGCACGTAATTGAGGTACTCGTTAACCCGGGCACCCCAGTCATCGAACGATAATCCGTCCTCTTCGTGGATTCGACCTGCTGCGTAGTGCTCGGCATCCATTCCGTGCATTTCGAGGTGCCCCAGCTCCGTGTTCGGCCCCAAGCGACCATCG
>JAOUMT010000064.1 GCA_029881355.1 Acidimicrobiia bacterium
AACCGTCAAGTACACGAATGACGTGAGTCCAACTGCCGACCCCCACCGACCTTCTCCCAACGCTGCGCCATTGACGTCCGTATCGATACCCACCGGTACGCCGAGCGCCCCGCCGAGCGTCCCGGCTAGATCGGTGTTCGACCAACCGGGTTTCGGGGTGGCCGTGATCGAACCGAAGTTGGCGCGATCCGATCGTAGCTCCAACGGCCCGAACGAGGCGACGCCAAGTGAGTCGATCGCTGGCTGGTTGCGGAAGAAATCGATGACCCGGCCAAGTGTTTCGGAAGGAGACGTCGTATCGATCCTGGTTTCCGACGCCAGATCATCCAGGCCGGTACCGACCGCGCAGATCCACTTGGTCCCACCCGCCTCGATAGATCCCCGTAAAGCCCCAGCCACCCTCCGGATTCAAGGGCGGAGTCCCAGCAATGTCAAGACAACGACCCCAGTGGTCCGCCACGGCAAAAATGGTCGACGTTGCCGTCTTCAGGCACGTAGCCTGGTCGCATGAACCCCGAAGAGACTGCTGAGAAGTCGCGCCTCAACCTCGATGTGCTGCGTCCATACCTGGCGACCCGCCGGGGATGGTTCGCGCTTGCGGCGCTCTCCATCATTGTCGGGGTTGGGCTCGAGCTATGGATCCCGCAGATCCTGGCCGATTTCATCGACGAAGCCTTCGGCGACGTGCCGCTGAGCCAGCTGATCCGCCTCGCCGCCATCTATATCGGTGCCGGGATCGGCGCCCAGCTCATGTCAATTGCGTCGCGATACGTAGGCACGGCCATTGGTTGGTCCATCGCCAACGACCTGCGCATCGATGCCACCCGGCACGTCGCTTCGCTCGATCTCGACTACCACACCCATACGAGCGCCGGCGCTCTTATCGAACGGGTCGATGGGGATATTGATGCCGTCGCCAAGATGTTCTCCCACTTCGCGGTTCAGGTGATCTCAGGGATCCTGTTGCTCGGGGGCATCTTTGTCTTGACGTTCCGCGAGAACACCTTGGCGGGATGGACCGTGGTCATCTTCTCGGCGTTCGTTGTGCTCGCCATGTATCTGCTGCGGGGATTCGCAGTGGCCGCAACCAAGGCCGAAAGGGGAACGTCGGCCGAGTTGTATGGCTTCATCGAGGAACGACTGGCGGCCATCGAAGACATCCGCGCCAACGGTGCCGGTGGCCATGTCATGGGAACCTTCCAGACGGTCATGCGCCGCTATTACACGCGTTCGGTGAGTGCGTGGATAAAGCGTTCGGTCATCTGGACGACTTCCATCGGCATGTTCTCCCTGGGAACCCTGCTGGCCCTGGCCGTCGGTGCCTACCTTGTCTTCCAGGGGGAGATCACGTACGGCGTCGCGTTTCTGATCATCCAGTACATGTCAAAGCTGGAAGGGCCCATCGAAGAGATCACCGACCAGATGCAAGAGGTCCAAAAAGCGGCTGCCGGATTGGGTCGGCTTCGGGAGCTATTCGGTCGCCAGCCAACGGTATCTCGGGTCGGCACTTCAGCGCTGTCGACCAACCCACTCGAGGTCGAGTTCGACTCGGTGACGTTCGCCTACGACTCCGAGCCGGTGCTCGACGACGTCTCATTTCGGATAGCGCCGGGCACCCACATCGGGCTTCTGGGTAGAACGGGAAGCGGCAAGAGCACAATTACCAAACTGATCGCCCGCTTCTACGATGCGTCATCGGGCACCGTGCTGCTCGACGGGCGCCCCATCTCCGACGTCGAAGAGTGGTCACTACGAGCCCGGGTGGCAATGATCACGCAGGACGTACAGCTCTTCGAAGGGTCCGTGCGCGACAACGTGGCCATGTTCGTTCACGAGCGCGACGACACGCTGATCGAGAACGCTCTCAATGAGATCGGCCTCGGCCAATGGCTCGCGTCCTTGCCAGATGGCATCGACACACACCTCGACACCGCAGGCAAGGGACTCTCGTCGGGTGAGGCACAGCTGGTGGCATTGGCCAGGGCGTATCTGCTCGACCCCGGCCTCGTCATCCTCGACGAACCGTCATCGCGCGTCGATCCGGCGACCGAAATCGTGCTCTCGGCCGCGCTCGACCGGTTGATCGAAGGGCGGACCGCCATCATCATCGCCCACCGTCTTGCCACCGTGGCCCACGTCGACGAGATCATGGTCCTTGAGCACGGCCGGGTCGTCGAGCACGGCGACCGTCGCGAATTGGCGGCCAGCCCTGATTCGCTTTTCGCCCATCTGCTCGAAACGGCCAAGGACGGTTTGATCCGCGACGAGGTGGTGCTATGAACCCGTTCCCGGTTGCGTGGAGAATCTCAAAACCCTGGCCGTTCATGTTCTGGATCAACGTCTTCCTGTGGGCGGGTTTTCACATATTCCCGGTCATCATCGGGGTCATGGTGGGGCGAGTGTTCGACGCGCTCGACCAAGGCGACCAGAACCTGGCGATCACCGGTCTGTGGATCTATCTGGCGGTCATCATCGGGCGACTGGTGTTGTTTCAGTCGAGCATCCTGTCCTACTCACGGCTCTGGCATCGGATGATCCTGCTCGTCCGTCGGAATCTGCTCGACTATCTGATGCGTGCCCCTGGGGCGCGGGTTCTCCCGATGAGTACCGGAGCGGCCGTCTCGACTTTCCGCGAGGACGCCGATCAGCTCGTCGACTACGTGGAAAACCTGCTCGACCTCTTCGGCTTGGCTGGCTTTCTCGCCACGTCGATTTGGATCATGCGTTCGATATCCCCAACTCTGACCTTATGGGCAATCCTGCCCATGATCGGGGCGTTCATCGCCACCCGCGCCTTGTCGGGGCGTATCAAGATGTACCGGGAACGCCTGAGAACGTCGACGGAATCGGTAACTGGCTTCATCGGTGACTTCTTCACCGCGATCGAATCGGTAAAGGCGACCGGGACGTCCGGGCCGATGATCGACCACCTCGCCGATCTGAACGAAGATCGCCAGCGATCTGCGCTGCGCGACACGTTCCTTGATCAGACAGTTCGCTCGCTCAACCGCAACATGGCCAACATTTCGACCGGTCTCGTGTTGTTGGCCGGCGGCTCACTCATTCAGGCCGGCCAAATCAGCATCGGGGACCTCACGGTCTTTCTGGTGTATATCCCCCGGATGACCGGCTACATGGCTTGGGGTGGCCAAATGCTCGCCCAACACTTCCGCGCCAGGGTGGCAGTCACCCGGATGATGCGTCTCATGGTCGACGCCCCCATCACCCAGATCACCGACCCGGCGCCACTCTGGCAGGACGGTCAACCGCCGGCGCCCGTACCAGCGGTGCTCTCGCCAGAACGTCGTCTGCGTCGATTGACCGTCACCGACCTGAGCTTCGGGTTCCCGGACGGCGAGGCCCAGGGCATTAGGGACGTCTCGTTCACGCTGGAGCGAGGCTCGTTCACGGTGGTCACCGGCCGGATTGGTTCTGGCAAGACCACCCTGGTCCGGGTGCTGTTGGGGTTGCTCCCCCGCGATAGTGGGGAAATTCGCTGGAACGACGAGCTAATTCGCGACCCGAGCTCATTCTTTGTCCCGCCCCGTTCGGCCTACACCCCGCAGGTACCGCGACTCGTGTCCGACACGTTGGTGTCCAACATCACGATGGGACGCTCGCTAGACGAGAGCACGCTCGGCGAGGTGATTGACCTGGCCAGAATGACGACGGACCTCGGCCAGCTCGAGTCGGGCCTTGACACCGTGGTGGGTACCCGGGGTGCCCGCCTCAGCGGCGGCCAAATTCAGCGATCCGCCGCGGCCCGAATGTTCGCCACCAACGCCGACCTGCTCGTGTTCGACGATCTGTCGTCGGCGCTCGACGTTCGAACCGAAGCCGAGTTGTGGAAACGCTTGTTCGAACTACGTGACGTGACCTGTTTGGTGGTTTCACATCGTCACCCTGCTCTCCAGCGCGCCGATCAGATCATTCTCATGAAAGACGGCCGGGTCGATGACACGGGGACCCTGCAAGAACTACTCGGGCGCAACGAGGAAATGCGGGCCCTGTGGGAGGAAACCAACTGAGTTGCTCAGGGGACGTAACGGGGATGGCGACGATGGCGGTTGGCCATTGCCGTCTCGTGCCCTCTGTTTCGACCTTCATCGGAACTCCTTTGCGATTAGCGCGTCACCATTACCTGCTAATCAGACGACATCACGGCGGGTGACTGCGACAAGGCCGACGACTGCAGGCACAATCGCAAGAGCCGGCTCACGTTGGGCGCTTTCCCATCGAACCGATCAGTTTTGTAATGAGCCTCAAGATGATGCTCGAGATCAAGAGACTGGCGGAACGCGACGCCTAGCCACCAACCACGCGTTCCCCTACCCCCGAACGCGGCGTTAGACGGTAACCAGGCCGCGTAAGAGGCTTTGGCGTTTCTGGTGTCAGTTTCGTGACGTCGTCCATCAAGTAGCGGCTCCCTCGTGCTTGCGTAAATAAAGGACGACGACCCAAAGCACGAGATTCGACCAGAGCGCCGTTGGCGATCCCTCGTACAGAAGCACGAGGGTTAGCGGAACTGTGTTGAATACGGCATGAATCAGCATGCTGAAGAAAACGCTGCGGGTTCGTTCGTAGAACCACGTGTGGAAGATGGACATCGCCACGATTCCCATGGTGAACCCCGCCAGCGAACCCACGATCTGGACAGGCACCATACCCTGCTGGGCGAACATCATCACAACCACCGGAAAGTGCCAGACAGCCCACACGAAGCCGACGCTCCATCCGGTATCCCAGAAATTCCGGCCGGGCAGCATCTTCTCGACCAGGTAGCCCCGCCAACCGATCTCTTCAGTAGCGGACGTAAGCATCTGATACACGAAGAACACAGTGAGGAACGGAAGCAGTTGGCTGATCGTGGGACCGTCGACCCTCCGGGCCACGGTTAAGGCGTTGATGATTAAGAGAGGCACGATCGCGATCGCCAGCACCGCCAACGCGGTGAAGTAGTTGGACCTGCCCACGCTGATACGCCGGATGCCTGCACCGAGATCAGTGGTGGAGACAGCCGGATCGCTTCGAGTGGCGATGAATCCACCGATCATTGGACCAAACACCGCGACGATTGAGACCAATGCGACGATGAGCATGTCTGAGGAGACATCGCGCTCGAAGACGATACGCCAGACAGCCTCTTCGTTGAACAGCAACTCTTCGATGCCCCTTGCCCGGCCCAGCAGCCACGAACCGATCCAGAAGACCCACGACCACCCAAAAGCAATCAAGATGAACCGGACATGGTGCGGATGCCACAACGGGGTGGGCTGCTGCTCAGTGAATTCTGTTTCGACCTTCATGAGAACTCCTTTCCAAACAATAGGTCCCCCCGGTGTCAGCAGAGCGACGTCGGCAACACCTCTTGATTAGACGACATCACGACGAGTGACTGCGACAAGGCCGATGACTGCTGGCACGAGGGCCCATAACCCGACGGCGCCGATCGCGGCCCCCATGCTGGTGGCGGTCTCGACGCCGGACACGACGTTGGCGAGGGTGGTCGGTATCCACCTGGCGGTTTCGCTGACCGCCTGCACGGCTAGCGGCGGCAAGATGAGCAGCAACACGACAGTCCCAGCTACCGCCCCCCTTTTATTGCGGACGGGGGCGCCAATCCCAGCACCGAGCACCGCACCGGCGCCTCCTGCGAACGTTGATGCCGCAAGAACTTGCGCCAGATCAGATGCAGCGACCATGAATCCGAAGTCACTGCTCGTGTTCGACGATCTGTCGTCGGCGCTCGACGTTCGAACCGAAGCCGAGTTGTGGAAACGCTTGTTCGAACTACGTGACGTGACCTGTTTGGTGGTTTCACATCGTCACCCCGCTCTCCAGCGCGCCGATCAGATCATTCTCATGAAAGACGGCCGGGTCGATGACACGGGGACCCTGCAAGAACTACTCGGGCGCAACGAGGAAATGCGGGCCCTGTGGGAGGAAACCAACTGAGTTGCTCAGGGGACGTAACGGGGATGGCGACGATGGCGGTTGGCCACGTTCCGGGCGTCTGACAGAACGCCGCGCAACAGTCCCAGCGGGATAAGGCCCGCCAATCCGAATCCCAACCCAATCGCAACGGCCGCTGCGAAGCCATCAGCCAGCGCGGCGGCACCGGCGACATCGGCGACTTCGCTCCCCGCCAAGAGTCCCCGCACGGCTTCGACATCGCCGAGGCGTTGAGCAACAACGAAGAGAACCACCGCGCCGCCAGTGGCTGCCCCGAGCGTGAATCCCAGGTTCCGGTAGAACTGATGCGCGGCCGTTGCTCGACCACTCTCCTCGGCCGCAGTAACGGACTGAAGCAGGGTCAACCCGGCGTTGGTGGCCATACCGAGGCCTGACCCGACCATCGTCATTGCCGCAAACACGAACGGCAGCGGCGCATCCACCCACGCCAGAAGCGCCACTGAGGCCAACCCGCCAAGGTTCAGGGCAAACCCGGCCACCATGGTCGTCGTTTCGGCCAACCGATCGAGCATCCGACTGGAGGCATTGGATCCGATGGTCCAGCCCACGACGAAGAACACCACCGCCCAGCCGGTCAGGCTCTGGCTGGCCCCCCTCGCTCCGCGCACATACAGCGTGAAGAACGATTCGGCGGCGATCCCTCCCGCCAACAACAGGCTGATCGACCAGGCGAGGAGCCCAAAGGGCGGATCCACCAGATGGCGTCGCTTCATCACCGGTTCCCCGTGACGTTTCGCGTGCCACATATAGAGGACACCCACGACCAGGGCTGCTCCGAACAGCAAGCCAGACCGCCGGTCGAAGGCGTTGACGGCGAACAGCAACAACAGATTGAACACAAACACGATGGCCAGACCAACCAGGTCAAGCCGACGCTCCGAGCGCGCTCCGGCCGGGCCGGGCATGACCTTCCATCCGGCGGCCAGCGATATCAGGCCAAACGGAACGTTCACAAAAAAGATCCAATGCCATGAGGCAAACGACAGAAGAAATGCTGCCAAGGCCGGACCGGCGACACCCATCACACCCCACACGGTCGAGTTGGCCGCAAACGCCCGCCCGACCAGGTGCTTCGGGAAAAGCAGGTTCACACCGGCGAGGCCGACGGCGATGATGCCGCCACCACCGGTTCCCTGCACCGCCCGAGCCGCAATGAGCAGCGGCATCGAGGTCGTCAAGCCGCCGATAAGTGAACCAACGACAAACGCCACGACCGAGACTCGGAAGATGGTTCGCAGGCCAACGGTATCAATCAAGGCGCCCGACACCACCGTTGCCACACCGGCCATAAGCAAGTAGATGGTGATCACCCAGGGAAGCAACTCGAGGTTGCCGAGATCTGCGGCGAGGTTGGGCAAGGCGGCCGACACGCCGAGCGAATTGAACGCCGAAAGGCCGACCAGCGTGAAGATCGCTACCGAAGCAGGCAGCAGTTCGGGCGACAGGACACTCGTCGGTTTGGAGTCGTTCACTCGTACAGCCTAGGCCCGGTGGTAGGGATGTCCCGACCGGATCATCTCCGCCCGGTAGAGCTGCTCGAGGAGGACCAGCCGGGCAAGTTCGTGGGGCAGGGTGAGATCGGAAAGTCGCCAGACTTCGTCAGCCCGGTTAAGCAGTTCGGCGCTATGACCATCGGCTCCGCCGATCAAGAAGCTGAGCCTCGACACCGCCTGTGTCTCGGCGAGGCTGACAATCTGCGCCAGATCCTCGGACCCGAACTGTTTGCCGCGTTCGTCAAGTGCGACGACCCGCCCATCGGCTTGTTCGAGGAGGCTGGCGGATTCGGCAGCCTTCCGCCGATCACCATCGCGGTCCTTGCCGTCTTTGATCTCGAGGACCTCGATGCCGGTGACCCGTTGCAGCCTGTCCAGATAGAAGGCACAGCCTTCCTCATAGAAGCCGCGCTTGAGCTGGCCGACTGCGACGATCCGATATCTCATGGACGTCAGGCTACCGCCGCGGCGGGATCCGGTGAGCGTCAGCTAGAGGTTGCCGCGCTCCGCCTGGTCGCGCTCTATTGCCTCGAACAACGCCTTGAAGTTTCCAACCCCGAACCCGCGCGAACCGTGACGCTCGATCACTTCATAAAAAACGGTGGGTCGGTCTTGCACCGCTTTGGTGAAGATCTGCAGCAGATATCCCTCGTCGTCTTGATCCACCAGCACCCCTAGTTGCTGGAGCGTGTCGAGGTCGGCGTCGATGGTGGTCCAATCGAGACGCTCACGCAGGTCTTCGTAGTAGGTGGCTGGAGTCGACAGAAACCGAACACCGTTGGCGCGCATACGGCGGACCGTTTCCACGATGTCATCCGTCGCCAGGGCCATATGTTGCACGCCCGCCGAACCGTAGAAGTCCAGATACTCCTCGATTTGACTCTTCTTCTTTCCGGCGGCAGGTTCGTTGATCGGCAGCTTGATCCGACCATCCCCATCCCAAAGCACTTTGGACATCAATGCCGTGTAGTCGGTGGCGATCGCTTCGTCGTCGAAATGATGAAGCTGCGTAAAGCCCATAATGTCGGCGTAGTACTTGGCCCACCGATCCATCTGACCGAGTTCGACGTTACAAACGACATGGTCGATGAACCGCAACCCGGTCGCCACGGCGGGCAGCTGATGGTTGGTGGGGTGGTAACCGGGCGCATAGACACCCGAATAGTTGGACCGGTCCACAAACGTGTGAATGGTGTCGCCATAGGCGGTGATGGAGGCTCGCACGATCTTGCCGTCGTCGTCCTCGTCGATGTACGGTTCGGCGAGCGGCTCAGCTCCCCGATCAACAGCAACCGCGAACGCCTGCTCGGCGTTGGGTACCAAAAAGGACACATCCTTGACCCCGTCCCCGTGCGTTGCCTGGTGCCGCACGATCGGAGAATCAGGACCGAGTCCACCGGTGACCACAAACCGAATGCCGCCTTGCTCAAGCACATATGAACACCGATCGCGGGTTCCGTGTTCAGGCCCGGCGTAGGCGGTCACATCGAATCCAAAAGCCGTCCGGTAGTAGTGGGCGGCCTGGCGTGCGTTCCCAACGTAGAACTCAATGGCGTCGTAGCCGAGAATGGGCATGAGGTCAGTCACGGGTGAGGCCTTTCAGTGACGGGTCTGTAACCCGATTATTAGCCTTCACCCAAAACTTGCGCAACAGCACGCAGAGAGGCTAGGCAGTTTGTATAGGCCAACGACTAGGGTTGCCGCATGAATCTGCAATCTGTACATCACATCGACCACCTTGATCAGCAACTCGTGGAACTGCTGGCGGCCGAGCCACGGTTGGCAGTGCTGGAGATGTCCCGACGTCTCGGGGTGGCCAGGGCCACCGTCCAAAGCCGCCTCGACAAACTCCTCCAGTCGGGGGTTATCACCGGCTTCGGACCCGACCTCGAACCGAAGGCGCTCGGCTACGCAGTTACGGCGTTTTGCACGATCGAAATGACCCAGGGCAAGATCAGCGAAGTGGTCGAACCGCTCCGGGCCATCCCCGAAGTCGTTGAAGCACACTCGATCGCCGGACAGGGCGACCTGTTCTTGAGAATCGTCGCCCAATCCAACGATCATCTGATGACGGTCCTTGAGACGATCCTCCAGATCCCGCAAGTCGACCGCACATCGACGGCCATCGCCCTGGCCTGCCAGATCCCCTACCGGACCATCCCACTCCTGGCCGGGGTTCGGTCAGACCCACCACCTAGCTGATCAGATGTTCGACTTTTCCGGACTGCTGAACAAGATGGCGATACCTGCCAGGATGACAAGCGCCGGCCAGAAGAACCGCCCCTGGAGGGCAATCCACCCGATGGCATCGGCGAAGTAGGCGGCCCCGATCACAAAGAAAGCACCGCCCGTTATGAAGGCTCCTGGGCTTTTCATCTCTGAATCTCCAATTCTCCAATTCCAAGTTCCGCGTTGATGTGAATTGTCGGGCCGGATCCAGGCCAGGTCCGGTCAAGGGACAATCCGACACCGTCGATCGTCCGCTCAAACATCACAAGCTTTCCGATACCCGTTTCGGCATGCACAACAACCGTGGCGTCGCGAGGAACGACGACTCTTGCTGCCCCAACGCCCATGGTGAGCGAAATGGTCTGATCATCGACGAACTGGACCGCCCCCAGATCGAGTAGGTAGTCACCAACGCCGTGTTCGTATACCGCTCTCACGTCGGCTACAGCCGTCGGAACCTCGCTCACCTGGCCAGCCCCGCTCCACGGTCCGACAAACGAAACAGCTCCAGAGATGACCGTTGCGATGGTCAAGAGCACTCCGACGGTGATCAGCCCTCCAACGTCCTGCCGTCGGGCTCCGTACAGAACCCCGAGCCCAACCAACATCAGGGCAGCCGGAAGCAGCAATCCCCAGGCAACGGTGGTTTCGGTCGTTACGTCCACCATCCATCCGATTCCAACCAGCACAACCAACGCTCCCGTTATGAGGCGGCCAATCGGGACAGGCGGAGGTGGGGGCGGCAACGGAGGCGTGACTAACGGCCGCTCTTCGATACCAATCACTTTCTACCTCCCAACATGATGAAGGCACCAATGGCCACAAGTCCAAGCGGCCACATGTATTGGGATAGGCCAGGAACGAACTCGGATATGAGTAGAACCGAGCCAACCGCGATAACCGTAGTGCCGATGATGACCCGCCCAGCGATGTTCGTGCCGCCGGGAACGGGACCGAGCACGTCGGTGGGTTGCTCTTCGGGGATCGCAATCCACGCGATGAGATAAAGCAGCACCCCCGAACCACCTGACAATGCCAGCAACACAAAGGCAATCCGAAGAATGACCGGATCAATGCCTAGATACCGGCCTAGGCCGCCAGCTACCCCGGCAATTACCTTGTCCGATGTAGTTCTTCTCACCCGGACAGGCTGGTGATGCTGGGGCTCGCGAGTCTCCATATCAAGAGCCATAAGAACCATCCTTTCTGCTCAAGCTCTACGGTACGGCCAACCACCTACCGGTTCCATAGGTCATTAGTCCGCGATCTGCCATCCGTCACCGAACGGTTCCCGAGTCAGGTAACGCCCGTTCCCAGCTTTCGGCGCGGAGTTCCAACCACGAGCACTCCAGTCAGGGTGAGCAGACCGCCGACCGCGATCGACGGCGTTATGAGTTCACCAAGCAGGACGACACCGCCGACCAATCCGACCAACGGAGCCAGGTAACCGGTGAGGGCGACCACCGTCGCCGAGACGTGTTTTGTGGCGTACAGCGTCGCGACGAACGGCAGCAGAGTCGACCCGAGTCCGAGCGCCACCAACAATGGCCAGTAGTTCATTGGGACGGTCGCTGGTCGCACCCCGCCAATGCCGAGGCCGACGAAGCTCACAAGCACCAAACCGGACACGAACATGGGGATGGCCAGTTCAGCCGTTGTGTGCAACGGCGCGAACCGGCGGCTGATGACTCCCGACAACGACCCCGCTAGAACCCCGCCGAAAGCGAGTCCAGCTCCGGCAAGTGCGTTCCCACCCTCAGCCAGGCCACTGTCTCCCGACGCGACAATGACCAGCGTACCTGCCACGCCGAGCATCAACCCGACTACTTGAGACCGACGCACCATTTCGGACAAGAACACCCTCGCCAGGACAGCCGTTACCACTGGAATCAGCGTTATGACGAGAGACTCGAACCCGGCCGAGATGTAATTGAGGGACCCGATGAAGAGCATCGGGGCGATACCGATTCGCAACAACCCGATCACCGAACCGCGCCGCCATGCCTCACCGTCGATGTTGGTGCGAAGTGCGAAACCGTAGACGACCACCGCCATCGTTGCGAAGAGGATGCGAAATACAACCACGGTGAAGGTAGAGGTTCCCGCTATGAAGAGAGCTCGCACCCCCACGCCAGCCAGACCCCATCCCAGCGATGCGGCGCCCAGAGCAGCGACTGATCGCGAGTGCATCCGGCCACGCTAGACCAAATTCGACGAAATTATCCTAAAGTCGGTGTGGTCGGATGCCGATACTGGGGTAAGCAAGCTTCTCAGCGAAGGATGCGGCGGAGATCCCCTTCTCTCGTTGCCTCTCCCTTTTGCAGAGACTTAGGAAGAGGCTCCTTCGGGGGCCTCTTCGCATTTGGGAGTGCCTCATCTGCTGGGTCGGTTGGTACTGACAGCAATCAACAAAGGACCTGAATGAACATCGCACTATGGGTCCTGGCCGGCCTACTCGCCGCCATATTCCTTATGGCCGGCATCATGAAAATGACTCAAAACAAAGAGAAACTAGCCGAGAGTATGGGATGGGTCGAACACTACGAACCCCGCCAAATCAAGCTGATCGGTCTTCTCGAGTCGCTGGGTGCCATCGGCGTGATCGTGCCGGCGCTGACGGGCATTGTCCCGATCTTGACGCCACTGGCCGCCATCGGGATTGCCCTGGTTATGGTCGGTGCAATGGCCCGGCACCTCACGCGCGGTAACGAAACTCCGATGGTCGCCATGAACATGGCTTTTCTGCTCATGGCCCTATTTGTGGCCTGGGGCCGCTTGGGCGACTACGCCTTTTAGTCGGCGGTTCCCATCGGCCCGATTGTCGTACTAAACCCGTAGTCTGGCCCCATGAAGAGACTCATCATCCTGCTGGCTGTTTTAGTCGGCGCGTGTGGAGGGAACGAGGCCTCGCCAGCGATCCCGCTCACCGGCGAAGCCCTAATTGTCGCTGGTGAAGACTCGTACCAAAGGTTCTGCGCAGCATGCCACGGGGCGGATCTCCGTGGATCCGACCAAGGCCCATCGTTGCTCTCGATTGTCTACGAACCGAGCCACCACAGCGATTTCGCCTTCGTGAGCGCATCCAAGAACGGCGCACCGGCCCACCACTGGGGATTTGGCGACATGCCGGCAATCCCCGGCATCTCCGACGCCGAAATCGGCGCCGTAACTGCCTACGTGCGTAGCGTCCAAGAAGCGGAAGGCTTCGACGAATGACCGCGGATGTCGTTCGACGCTGTGTCCGGCCCGCTGCCGGCCCGACCGAATGAGCTTCCTCGATCCCGAGCCGGCGGCGTGGCTGTACTTCGGACTCGCCGGTCTGGTCGTGCTCTTTCAACTCGCCCTGGCGTTGGGCGCTCCGTGGGGAGCAATAGCGATGGGCGGGCGCTATCCCGGCTCGTATCCCCACCACCTACGAGGCGCGGCCGTCGTACAAGCGTTGTTCATTGGGGCGATGGCGGCGGTCGTTCTGGTTCGAGCGGGGTTGGTAGCGTCGCCGTGGTTCGATATCTCAAAGAGCCTGGTGTGGGTGGTGGTTGCCTTCGCCGCGCTCAGCACGGTGCTCAACCTGACGACTCCAAGTAAATGGGAGCGTCGATTGTGGGGACCCGTCACCGTGCTCATGTTGATCACCAGTATCACGGTCGCCACCGCCTAGTCGAGTGTGCATCCAGGCTCGATATAACGAACCGTAAGCACACTCGTCGCAGTGGGGGGTGTGGGATGGCCGTGATATGGCTGGATGGCTAGGGGGCCGGATGCCTGGTGAGGTCGGCAAACAACGTGTATTCGGGAAGAAAGTTCATCTCGACTCGGCCGGTGGCGCCGGCGCGATGCTTGGCGACAATGACCTCAGCCAAACCCTTACTCTCGATCGCTTCCGGGTTGTAGTACTCATCGCGGTAGATGAACATAACGATGTCGGCATCTTGCTCGATGGCCCCCGACTCACGAAGGTCCCCGAGTCGGGGACGCTTGTCCTCGCGGGCTTCCAGTCCACGGTTGAGCTGAGAAACGGCCAGCACTGGGCACTCCAACTCCCTGGCGAGGTTTTTGAGGTTACGGCTGATCTCGGCGATCTCTTGCTGGCGGTTCTCGCGATTGCGGCCCTGCATGAGCTGGAGGTAGTCGAGCACCACCAGATCCAGGCGGCCCTTCTGGCGTTTGAGCCGCCGACACTTTGCTCGCACGTCGGTGACGGTCGTGTACGAACTGTCATCAACGAAAATCGGTGCCGGGTAGAGGCGACTCGCCGCGTTCGTCACCTTCTGCCACATCTCGACAGACAGCTGGCCGGCTCGCAGCTTCATCGAGTCGACGCGGCCCATCGAGCAGAGGATTCTTTGAATGATCTCGTCTTTGCCCATCTCCAAGGAGAACATGGCCACGACGCCTCCGTTCACGGCAACGTTGGTCGCAATGTTCAGGGCGATGGCACTCTTGCCCATGGCCGGACGGGCGGCGATGACGATCAGGTTGGCAGGTTGGAATCCGGCCAACATGCCGTCGAGGTCTCGAAACCCGGTCGACAGACCGGTGATCTGACCGGCGTTGGCTTCGAGGGCCTCAATTGACTCCAGTGCGGGCTTGAGCATCGTCGACAGCTCGAGCAGGCCGTCGCCGACCCGACGCTCGGCGACGCCGAGCACGGTTTGTTCGGCGTTATCGATGACGTAGTCGAGTTCCTCGTCCGTTTGATGGGCGAGGTTGGTGATCTCACCGCCCGCCCGGATCAGGCTTCTCCGTAGGGCACTGTCTTCGACGATGTCGGCGTAATAATCGACCCGCGAGGCCACCGGGACTGCGGTCTGTAGTCGGGCGATGAACGCCGGGCCACCAATCTTGTCCAGTTCGTCTTTGCGCCGGAGTTGATCGGTAACGGTGACCGCATCG
>JAOUMT010000065.1 GCA_029881355.1 Acidimicrobiia bacterium
GATGATGCACAGGCAAAAACGAGGATCCGGTTCGGCTACTGCGCTAGCCATTATTCTGGTCGGTCTCGGACTGGCTGTTGGCTGGTTCGGCATCGCACCGGCCGTGTTCGGAGCAGGTGCGAACCCTTACGACGCAACGCTGGCCGCCGAGTCGGCTCCTCAGTCGGCTCCTACCGGCAACGTTGCCCAACTGGTCGCCGGAGATGTCGTGGCGTCGAACCTACAAACCTCCCAGCCCCGCGATCCGTTCCGACCCTTGATTCTCGACGACGGCACGGCCGCGTTCGGTCCTGGCGCAGGTGGACGCAACGGGATCACATTCAAAGTGAACAACATCCAGTTGGATACTGACGGCACGTTGACGGTCGAAGTGGAGCTCAACGGCACAATCCACACCGTTGGAGTCGGCGACACGTTTGCCGGGTCGTACAAGGTCATCTCCATTACGCCACCGGATGAGAGCGCCGGTACCTTGGGTAGAGCGGTGTTCCTGTTCGGAGACAACGCGTTTGAGGTCGTGGAAGGCCAAGAGATCCTCAAGTGATCCGCGCCGACCGGCGCGCGAACTGATCTCGTGTACGCTACGGCTCCTATGTCGAGATTACTCACATGCTGCGTTTTCTGACCGCCGGCGAGTCGCACGGGCCGGGTTTGGTTGCGACGATCGAAGGCGCCCCCAGTGGCTTACCGTTCCTGCGCGACGAGCTAAGCGCCGAGCTGGCCCGGCGTCGCCTCGGCTACGGGCGCGGCAACCGGATGAAACTCGAAAAAGATGTACTGGAGATTCTCGGTGGCGTGCGCCACGGATCCACCCTCGGAAGTCCGATCGCCGTGCTGATTCGCAACACCGAGTGGCCCCGCTGGGAGAAGGAGATGTCTCCGGATCCTGGCGAATCCGATCGGGCCCTTACGACCCCTCGCCCCGGGCACGCCGACCTCGTGGGTATGCAGAAATACAACACACATGATGCCCGTAACATCCTCGAACGGGCGTCGGCGCGCGAGACGGCCGCTCGCACCGTTGTCGGCTACGTGGCCAAGCAGCTCCTGAGTTCGATCGGCGTGGCGGTGCTCTCGCATGTCGTGGAGATCGGAACCGCCCAATCCGACGGGGTTCTGCCGATGCCAGAAGATCTCGCCGCCATCGACGAGTCGCCGGTTCGGGCGCTGAGCGGCGAAGACAGAATGATCGCCGAGATCGAAGCGGCCAAAGCCGATCGTGACACCCTTGGTGGAGTGGTCGAGGTCGTTGTCCATGGCCTGCCGGTCGGCGTAGGCTCCCACACCCATTGGGACCGACGACTCGATGCTCGGCTCGCCTATGCCCTGATGTCGATTCAGGCGATTAAAGGCGTTGAAGTTGGCGACGGGTTTCAGTCGGCGCGGCGACGGGGCTCAGCAGCCCATGACGAGATCTACCGCGAGGGTGACGAGTTCATCCGCAAGACCGATCGGGCGGGCGGAACCGAAGGCGGCATGACGACCGGCCAACCGTTGCGAGTCCGCGCCGCCATGAAGCCGATCTCGACGGTCATGCGACCTCTGAATACCGTCGATGTCGACACCAAGGAGGCCGATGTGGCGTTCCGGGAACGGAGTGACGTGTGCGCGGTCCCGGCAGCCGGGGTCGTGGCAGAGCAGATGGTGGCATTCGTCCTCGCCCAGGAACTTCAACGTCAGTTCGGCGGTGACACCGTCGGTGACTTTCAGACGAATGTCGCCAGTTATCAGAAGCGCCTGCGCAGCTTTTAGCCAGCCGGAAGAGAGAGATCGTGTCTCGTTTTGAAGTACTCGCCCACGGTGCCCTCGCTACCGAGATTGTGGCCGGGCCCGGACTGACCCGCCAGCCAGTCTTGCCTGATCGCCCCGGGCGACATCAGGTTGTGGTGTTCACGCAGCCTGGTACGCCGCGCCTCATCGCCGACGGGGTTGCGGCGCGGCTGGGGGTTGAACATACCGTGATCGAACTACCCGACCGGGACGTAGCCAAACGCTGGGGCCTGGTCGCTGAACTCTATGAGTCGCTCGCTCAGCGTGGGATGGGGCGCCATGACACGATTATCGGGATCGGAGGAGGAGCGCTGACCGATGTGGCAGGGTTCGTAGCGTCTACGTGGCTGCGGGGCATCGAGGCCGTCTACGTACCAACCACGGTGCTCGGGGCCATCGATGCGGCCATCGGTGGGAAGACCGGTATCAACCTGGCCGGCAAGAACCTGGTTGGCACCTTCACCCATCCTGGCCGGGTGGTCGTCGACACCGACATCCTCGACGCCCTACCCGTCGGCCTCAAACGGGAAGGCTGGGCCGAAGCCATCAAAGCTGGGTTCATCGCCGATCCAGAACTCGTGGCGCTCTTCGAGCAGTTCCCGGAGAATCCGCCCATGGTCGAAGTCGTCGACCGGGCGATCGCCGTGAAGGTAGATGTCGTCAATCGTGACTTTCGGGAAGCCGGGCAGCGCATGATCCTCAACTTTGGTCATACCATCGGTCATGGTGTCGAGATTGCCGAAGGACTCAGCCATGGTGAAGCCGTTGCCATCGGGATGGTCGCAGCCGCCGAGCTGTCCACGCGCAAATACGGCTTCGACTACCCGATGAGTGATGTCTTGGGCTCGATGGGATTGCCAGTGTTCTCAACCGCTGATCGAAACCGGGTCGAAGAGTTGATATGGCTCGACAAGAAGCGGGATGCCAAGGGCTTGAAGATGGTTCTCCTCGACGCCGTCGGGTCCCCACGAATCGACTATGTCACTCAAGATGAGGTCGCCGGCGGTTTGGCGGCGATCGGGTTGGGTTAGCACCGCTAGGATGCTGCCACCGACCGGAGCTACCAGATGATCTCTACAAATGACGTCAAGCCAGGCATGGCGATCAGTATTGAGAACGGACTCTTCACGATTATCGAATATCAACATGTCAAACCCGGAAAGGGCAAGGCGTTTGTTCGGTTGAAGTTGAAGAACGCCGAAACCGGAGCGGTGATCGATCGGACGTTTCGGGCCGGGGAAGATGTCGACCGCGCGGTCATTGATCGCAAGGACCATCAGTTCTTGTATCAGGATGAACTCGGATATCACTTCATGGATCTCGAAGAGTTTTCCCAGTTCGCCGTATCGGAAGAAGATGTGGGCGATGCGGGTACCTTCCTTGTCGAAGGGGCGACCGTCGTTCTCCCTCTGTATGAGTCTCGGCCGATCGGCGTCGAGCTGCCGGCTTCGGTGGAACTTGAGGTGACCTTCGCCGAACCCGGAGTGAAAGGTGACCGATCCTCAGGTGGAACCAAACCGGTGACGGTGCAAACCGGACGCACCGTCCACGTTCCACTCTTCATTGAAACCGGAGATGTCATTAAGGTCGACACCCGCACCGGTGAATACATGACCCGCGTGTGAACGAGCCTCGCGACGCGGCGCTCACCGCCCTGTATGCCATCGACCTGCATGGGCAGATGGCCTCGTCGGATTTGCCCGACAAAGCCCAACGACTCGTGCGAGGGGTTTCCGAGCACCTCGAGGAGCTTGATGAGCGCATTAACGCGGTAGCCGAAGGCTGGCGCACCGAACGAATGCCGGCCGTCGACCGGGCGATACTCCGACTCGGCGCGTTCGAGTTGCTCTACGAAATCGATACGCCTGTTGCGGTTGTGCTTTCGGAGGCGGTTCGACTCGCCAAGCTGTACTCCACCGAGAAGTCTGGTGGCTTCGTCAATGGAGTCCTCGCCAAACTGGCTTCCAATCAGTCGGCCTGAGCGTTGAGCACCAGGTCACTTGCCACCTGAGCGACGGCGACGATCAGCAGCACGATCAGCCAGGCGGTGGGATGGGGCGAACCGACTACCTGAACTACCGCTCCGGCGATCAGTACGACTCCGGCACCTAGCAATCGACGTATGGCTCGCTGACTATTGATCCCGCGGCTGCCATCTTTCTCATTGGCAAAACTGATCAAGGCCATAAAGCTCAGGGCGCCGGCCATCCCGCCCGAGGTCAGCCAGAACTCTCCATGATCGAGATGTTTGGCGACGGCTTGCTCCAGTCCGACCGCCACGATCACCAGGGACGCGGCAAGTGGCATGTGGGCATAGATCCAGGCCGTCGGCTTCCAGGCCTTGGGTCGCTCGCCGGTACGACGAACCACCGATCCCTCCATATTGTCGAAGTACATCCACCAAAGTCCGCCGGCGATCGATACGGCGAGGGCCGAGTTGATGATCAGTTCGAACGACCAACTCTGATGCGAAATCGCTACGACTGTCGCGGCCATGGACTCGCCAAGGACCAGAATCGTGAACAGGCCGAAGCGCTCGGGAAGGTGTTCGACGTCGAGTGGGACCTTCGCCTGGATCTTGCGCATCGCGAACGGGGTTGCCACCGAAACGATCAATCCGATCGCCCACAGCCAATATCGAATTGGAGTTGGTGTGAGGATCGAAATGCCCCAGATCACTACCTCCGCCGTGAAGCCTTTGAGGTATCCGGTGATGAGTCGCTGGGTGATCGGAACATGCTTGCGCGCTCGGGCATACATGATGATGAGGATGACCCGCGTCACGACGTACGAGGCGGCAAAAGCGACTGATGAATCTGCTGTGTCGCCGGAGATGGATGCAGCCATCAGGGAGATCGTGATCATCTGCGCGACGGCCAGGACTCGCTGACCGAAATCGTCTGTATCAAACCGGTCCGCATAGAAGGTGTACGAAGCCCACGCCCACCAAATCGGCACGAAGAACCCGATGAAGAGGCCGAAGCCGGCCCACGTGGTGTTCTCCAACAGGCGTACCCCAAGGGCGGCGACCGCTACGACGAATACCAGGTCGTAAAAGAGCTCGGTCCAGGTGGCGTGTCGGCGTCCTTCGCTGTCCTCGATCGTGCGCAGGCGAGGGGGTCTAATGGTGACGTACTTCATGCAGCAGCTCTGGCCTCTCGATGGATCCTGTTTTAAGTAGCCCCCGGCTGCGGCCACACTACCAAGCAATCCTGGTCGGTTTCCACTAGCTTCACGCTTCAAGGGAGGAAGCTGTGCCACATCATCTGCATTTTTGGGGTGTGCGGGGATCCATGCCGGTCGGAGGTGCCGAAACCGCCCGGTATGGTGGCCACACGCCCTGTATCACCGTCGACGGCGGCGGCCGTTCCCATATCGTGCTCGACGCCGGGACCGGTATCCACCGGTTTCAGAAAACACTTGCCGACCCCGGCCCGGACGGTTGGGACTTTCATGTCTTGTTCACCCATTTTCACCTTGATCACATCATCGGCCTGCCGTTCTTCAAGCCGTTGTTCGACGCAAGAAACCGGTTTACTTTCTACGGCTATCCCTACGACGGCAGGCCTGTAGACGAGGTCGTCCATGGCATCCTGGCCCCACCGTGGTTTCCGGTAGCACTCGCCGACGTGCCGGCGTCACAAACTTTCATAGAGTTGACCGGGGAACCGCTGTCGATTGCGGGCATCGACATTCAGCCAGATCAACTTGAACACCCGCAGGGAGTGGCCGCGTTTCGCCTGATGGGCCCCGAACGGTCGGTGGTGCTGGCGACCGACTACGAACGGGGGGTCTCCACGCACCTCGATGCTCGGCTTGACCGGCTGGCTAGTGGGGTCGATGTTCTCATACACGATGCCCAGTACACGCCGGAGGAATACGTCGCCGAGCATAAGGGCTGGGGTCATTCGACGTGGGAGATGGCGGTTGAATCGGCCACAGCGGCCGGCGCCAAAGAACTCATTCTCATGAGTCACGACCCCGATAGATCGGACGAAGAGGTGGATGCACTCGTCGAGGCCGCTCGCCAGTCTGGGTTCCCGATCCGGGCGGCTTACGAGGGTCTCAGCCTCGACATCTGACCGGCCTGGAGGCGATCAAAGGAATCGGCAGTTCGTGTTAGAGTCGCCTTCGACCTTTAACGACAGTCCAGTGAGGCTGACAAGGGAGAAGAAGATGGACAAAGTAGGTACGGTGTCGCCGTATCCGCCATGCACCAGGTCGGTCGACTAGGTGCCAGAGGTTCTCGACAGGGACGATCTGGGTCGGGCGCTGCGTCGCATTGCTCACGAAATAGCCGAGCGCAATCACGGTACTGCCGACCTGGTCCTGCTTGGCATTCCCCGCCGAGGTGTCCCACTAGCCCAACGGATCGCCACAGTTCTCGAAGAGATCGAAGGACCGAAGCCGCCGGTGGGTGCCCTCGATATCTCGATGTATCGCGATGACATCGCCTCACGTCCAACTCCGACGATGCATGGCAGTTCGGTCCCGGTGGATGTTACCGATCGAACGGTGGTCCTGGTGGACGACGTTCTCTTTACGGGTCGGACCATCCGGGCGGCGCTCGACGCGATCAACGGTTTTGGCCGACCAGCCGCCGTTCAGTTGGCGGTGTTGGTCGACCGTGGTCACCGCCAGTTCCCGATACGGGCCGATTTTGTAGGCAAGAACCTGCCGACGTCAGGTATCGAAGAAGTTGTGGTGGCCGTCGAAGAGGTCGACGGCGTCGACTCGGTCCGGGTTGAGGTCGCTGAATCTCCTTCAGGACTCGAACCATGAGCCTGCTCACGATTGAGGGAATGGATGCGGCCGAGATATCGAGGTTGCTGGACCTTGCTGACGGTTTCGTCGAGGTACTCGATCGTCCGGTCCCGAAGGTGCCGGCGTTGCAGGGACGGACGATTGGCATGCTGTTCTACGAAGCGTCCACCCGGACCCGGATGTCGTTTGAGCGGGCAGCCAAAGCGTTGTCGGCCGACACGATGTCGTTCACTCCTTCGGGTTCGTCGGTGTCGAAGGGAGAATCGCTGAAGGACACCGCACTCACCGTGGGATCGATGGGGCCGGATCTGTTTGTGGTTCGACATGGATCGACAGGAGCGCCCTGGCGGGTCGCCGAATGGACCGGCCTGCCCGTGATCAATGCGGGGGACGGCGCTCACCAGCACCCCACCCAGGCGTTGCTCGATTGCCTCACGCTGCGACAGCACTTCGGGTCAATAGACGGTCTGCGCGTCGCGATTGTCGGAGATATACGCCACAGCCGGGTGGCCCGTTCAACCGCTCAGGCTTTCGCAGCGATGGGCGCATCGGTGACTTTCGTCGCTCCGGCAACGCTGTTGCCCTTCGACGTCGGGGGGTGGCCGGTGGAAACCACCAGTGACTTCGACGGCCTCATTGCCGAACTTGACGTGGTCTACATGTTGCGTATTCAGCAGGAACGAGGAGGTGGCGACGTGTTTCCCTCCATCGGTGAATACGTAAACCGGTTTGGCTTGACCCGTCGACGCGCCGATCGTCTCCCGGCTCACACCATGGTGCTGCATCCCGGGCCGATGAACCGCGGAGTCGAGATAGACCCGGCTGTCGCAGACGGGCCGCGTTCCCTGGTCACGAAACAGGTTGCGAATGGGGTAGCCGTGCGAATGGCGGTCCTTTTCGATCAGCTCAGCGGGACCGGCAGTCGATGATCATCCTCAAAGGCGGGACCGTATTCGGGGCTGATCAGACGTTGGCCGACGTGGCTGTGGATGGCGGTCGTGTCGTCGAGATTGGGACAGTTGCCGCCGGACCCGATGACCGGGTGATCGATTGCAGTGGTGCCTGGGTCGGACCCGGACTGGTTGACGTCCATGTCCACCTGCGTGAACCCGGTCAAGAATGGAAAGAGGACATCGCGTCCGGATCCCGATCCGCAGCCGCCGGGGGTTTCACCACCGTCGTGGCGATGCCGAATACCGAGCCCGCCGTCGACTCGGGTCAGATGGCCCGGTACGTTCACGATCGGGGCGTCGAGGCCGGTGTCGTGCGGGTCGTCCCTTCCGGAACCATCAGCCTTGAACGGGCGGGAAGGAAATTGTCTCACATCGATGACCTGTGGGCGGCGGGCGTGCGAATCTTCACCGACGACGGTGATTCTGTTGCGGATGCAGGTCTGCTGCGTCGGGCCATGGAGTACATCGCCGAGCTGGGTGGGATTGTCGCCCAACACGCCGAAGACTCGGGGCTAGCCGGCCGCGGCCACATGCACGAAGGGGCGATCTCGTCTCGCCTGGGAATGATCGGGCTCCCGTCCATGGCCGAGACCATCATCGTCGAACGTGACATCCGGTTGGTGGAGCTGACCGGATGCCGCTACCACGTCCAGCATGTGTCTGCCCGGGCGACGATTGAGGTCATTCGGAGAGCCAAAGCGGCAGGACTGCCAGTTACGGCGGAGGTCGCCCCGCACCATCTCGCGTTCACGGACCGTTTGGTCGAGTCGATGAATCCGGTTGCCAAGATGTACCCGCCGCTACGTTCAGATGAGGACGTCGCGGCCCTGCGCGTCGGCCTGGCGGATGGGACGATCGACTGTGTGGCCACCGATCACGCCCCGCACTCGGCCCACGAGAAGGATGTGCCGTTTGAAGAAGCCCCGCGCGGGGTGATCGGATTGGAAACGGCCGCCGCCGCAATAAACACGTCGTGCGCTCTGCCGATCGCGGACTTCTTCGACCGGATGGCTGTACGTCCGGGTCAGTTGCTGGGTCTGGAGACCGGCCCCCTGGTGGTGGGCTCTCCTGGCGATGTCACCGTGTTCGATCCGGCCGCGAATTGGACTCCCGAAACCTTTGTCTCCAAGTCGGCCAACTCACCCTGGATTGGTCATGAACTCACCGGCCGGGTGCGGTCAACGATCTATGGCGGCCAGGTGTCGTTTCAACTGGGAGAAGATGGGCAATGAGTGAAGCGCTGGCGGTCACCGCCGACGGAGCAGTGTTCCGAGGACGTTCGGTTGGCGCCGACGGGATAACGACTGGCGAAGTCGTCTTTAACACCGCCATGTCGGGCTATCAGGAGATCTTCTCGGATCCGTCATACGCCGGTCAGGTGGTGGTGATGACCGCACCGCATATCGGCAACTACGGCACCACGCCCCACGATGATCAGAGCAGTCGGATCTTCGCTTCCGGCGTGGTTATGCGGTCGTTGTCCCGTCGTGAGTCGAACTGGCGGTCAACCGGAACGCTTGCCGACTATCTGACCGGTCACGGTCTGGTGGCGCTCGCCGATATCGATACCCGGCGTCTCACCCGCCATATCCGCGACAGAGGCGCCCAGCCGATCGCCATGGGTGCCGGAGTGACCGAGGGCGAACTGCGAGATGCCGCGCAGTCGGCTCCGAGCATGACCGGGCAGGATTTGGCGACCGGGGTGTCGACCACGAGCGAATATCGGGTGGACTTCGAGGGCGAGTCCCGGGGCCACGTCGTCGCGATTGATCTCGGTCTCAAACGCGATATCGTCCACAACCTGGTCAGTGGCGGGTTCGACGTAACGGTCGTTCCCGCCAACACGACCGCCGCCGAAATCATGGCGCACCGCCCGACTGGAGTTTTCCTGTCGAACGGGCCAGGCGACCCCGAACCGCTCGTCCGCCCCATCGCCACCATTGAGTCTTTGCTCGGGAAGGTGCCGGTGTTCGGGATCTGCCTCGGCCATCAGCTACTTGGTCTGGCGCTGGGCGGCCGGACCTACAAATTGCCTTTCGGGCACCACGGGGGAAACCACCCGGTGATGCGCCTTGACGACCAGCGAGTCGAGATCACCAGCCAGAACCACGGTTTCTCGGTTGACCCCTGGTCGATGTCCACCGAGCAGGCGGTTCGGATGACGCCAGGAGAGTTGGCGGGTCCCCATCTTCTGCCTGAAACCATGGACTCTGCCTACGGTCGGGTGGTCGCATCGCATCAGAACCTCAACGACGGCACCCTGGAAGGTCTGCGCTGTCTGGATGTGGCAGCCTTCTCGGTTCAATTCCACCCGGAAGCCGCACCTGGTCCCCACGACGCCCTCGGGACCTTTGATGACTTCGTCGCGCTGATGGGAGTCTGATGGGCAAACGTACAGACATTTCTTCGATCTTGCTGATCGGATCGGGTCCAATCGTCATTGGACAAGCCTGCGAGTTCGATTACTCGGGTACGCAAGCGGCGAAAGTCCTGCGATCTCACGGATACCGGGTCATTCTCGTCAATTCCAACCCGGCAACGATCATGACGGACCCCGAGTTCGCGGACGCGACTTACATTGAGCCCATCACGGCCGAAGTCGTCGAAGCCATCCTTGCCAAGGAACGCCCGGACGCCTGCTTGCCGACCCTGGGCGGGCAGACTGCCCTCAACGTGACGACCGAGCTGGCCGCCAACGGTATCTTCGAGAAGTACGGCGTCGAACTCATCGGAGCGGGCGTCGACGCAATCCAGCGAGCCGAGGATCGCGGTCTTTTCAAAAAGACCATGGAAGATGTGGGAATTGCCACCCCGCGCGCGGTGTATGCCCGTTCGATGGCTGAGGCCATGGATGCGGTCGCCGAGATCGGTTATCCGATCATGATCCGGCCGTCGTACATCCTGGGTGGCGGGGGTACCGGGATCGCCCACGATGAAGCCGAGTTCATCAAGAAAGCGACGTACGGTCTGAATTACTCGCCGGTCGGCGAAATCCTTGTCGAACAATCGGTGGTTGGATGGAAAGAGTATGAGCTAGAAGTCATGCGGGATCGGGCTAACAACGCGGTCATCGTGTGCTCCATCGAAAACCTGGACGCGATGGGGGTTCACACCGGGGACTCGATCACCGTAGCGCCTATTCAAACCCTGTCGGATCGTGAGTACCAGGATATGCGTGACGAAGCGATCAGATGTCTTGAGGCGATCGGCGTCGAAACCGGAGGATCGAACGTGCAGTTCGCCGTCAATCCGGCCACCGGCGAGCGGCTCGTTATCGAAATGAATCCCCGGGTGAGTCGTTCGTCTGCGCTGGCTTCGAAGGCAACCGGGTTCCCCATCGCCAAAATCGCCGCCCTCCTCGCTGTCGGGTTCACCCTGCCGGAGATAGCCAATGACATCACTGAAAGAACTCCGGCCGCCTTCGAGCCGGCGCTCGACTACGTCGTCGTCAAGGCGCCAAGGTTCGATTTTGCGAAGTTTCCAACCGCATCCAACACGCTCGGCACGTCGATGCAATCGGTGGGCGAGGCCATGGCGATCGGACGGACCTTCCCTGAGGCCCTTCAGAAGGTGCTTCGGAGCCTGGAAGTGGGTCGGCGAGGGCTAAATGCGGATCCGCGGGAGATGTCCTACCGGGCATTCACCGACGAAGAGATTTCGGACCGTCTGGTGACGCCGACGCCTTCGCGGGTCTTCTACGTTGGGGACGCGATCCGGCGCGGTTTTGCCGTAGACCGTATCGCCGACCTCACCGGCTACGACCCCTGGTTTGTCGACCAGATGGTCGAGATCTACGAGGTCCGCGAAGAGGTCGAAGCCGCCCAGTTGCTCGGAGCGGCACGGGATCCTGGCGTGGCCGATTTACTACGCCGGGCCAAGCGAACCGGGTTCTCCGACTTGCAGCTGGCCTTCCTGTGGGATCGAGATGAGGACTTCGTCAGGGCACTGCGTCACGAATTGGGTATCCGGCCCACCTACAAGACTGTGGACACCTGCGCCGCCGAATTCGAGGCCCACACTCCCTACATGTACTCGACCTACGAGGAAGAGGACGAGGTCCCGCCGGCCGACAAGCCCCGGGTGATCGTTCTCGGTTCGGGGCCCAACCGGATCGGGCAGGGTATCGAATTCGACTATTGCTGCGTTCACGCGGCGTTTGCGCTCAGGGATGCCGGATATGAAACCGTTATGGTCAACTGCAATCCCGAAACGGTTTCGACCGACTACGACACGGCGGACCGGCTCTACTTCGAACCGCTGACCGTCGAAGATGTGCTGGCGATTGTCGATGCCGAACAACCCGAGGCAGTCATCGTCCAGTTGGGCGGACAGACCCCGCTCAATCTGGCGGCCGCCCTCGAAGCGCGTGGGGTCCCCATCGCAGGCACTTCGCCGCGATCGATAGATCAGGCCGAGGATCGGGAACAGTTCTCTGCCCTATGCAAGTCGCTGGGGATCCGGCAAGCACCCCATGGCATCGCCCGCTCAGCGCTCGAAGCAGGCGAAGTGGTCGATCAGATCGGCCTACCCGTGCTGGTCAGGCCTTCATTCGTCCTGGGTGGTCGGGCGATGCGCATCGTGTACACATACGAAGAACTGTCGGTGTATCTCGACGAGATGTATCAGACCGGTGAAGTGGGCGACGGGAACGCCAGTACCGGGGCGGGTTTCGATTTGTCCGAGGCGCCCCTGCTTATCGATCGCTTCCTGGAAGCTGCGACAGAGGTCGACGTCGACGCAGTCTTCGACGGGCATGAGCTCCTGGTCGGAGGCATCATGGAACACGTCGAATCGGCCGGCATCCACTCGGGTGACTCGGCGTGCGTGACCCCACCTCCGACCCTCTCCGATGACGCGATCAAGACAATCCTGCAGGCGACCGAAGACCTCGCCAGAGGTCTGCTCGTGCGCGGATTGATCAACATTCAATTCGCCGTCAAGTCCAATGATGTATACCTTCTTGAGGCCAATCCGCGGGGATCGCGCACCGTGCCTTTCATCTCGAAGGCATCGGGCGTGCCGCTCGCCAAAGTTGCCACCAGAGTCATGACTGGAACCACCATCGAAGCACTTCGACGGGAAGGCTTGATCCCGCCCAATTCGGACAAACCGGACTTTTTCGCGGTCAAGGAAGCGGTACTTCCCTGGGATCGGTTCCCTGATGAAGACATCATTCTCGGTCCCGAGATGCGAGCGACCGGGGAAGTCATGGGAATCGCCGAGTCGGCCGGGCTGGCGTACGGGAAAGCTCTCCTGGGTTCAGGGATGAGACTGCCCCATGCCGGCGGCGTTTTCCTCTCGTTGGCCGATCGCGACAAGGCGATTGGCCTGGCGGCCGCTCAGGCATACATGATGCGCGGGTTTACCCTGTACTGCACCCCGGGTACCAGCAGGTACCTCAACCATCACGGCGTCCCCAACGAAGTTGTCGACAAGGTCGGCGAGTCAGCCAACGACACCCTGGCGTTGATCGAAGACCAGAAGGTTCAGCTCTTGATCAACACACCGCGGGGTAGCCGGGCGCACACCGACGGTTGGAAGATGCGCATCGCCGCCCAACACGCCGGGATTCCTTGCGTGACGACCGTTCAGGGGGCTCTCGCGGCTGCCCGTTCGTTGCAGGAAGGGCCGGACGCCCTTGTACGGGTGAAAAGCCTCCAGGATTGGCACCGTGGCTAGCACGGCGATGATCGCGTCCCTCGGCCCGCTCAGCTTGTCGACGCCGCTCGTGGCCGCTTCCGGAACGATCGGGTCGGTGGTCGAATTTGCTGCCGTCACGGACCTTTCGGCTTACGGAGCGGCGACCGCCAAGTCCGTGTCGCCGGTTGCCTGGCCAGGCCGGGCCGCTCCACGAGTGGCCCCCACCGAAGCGGGCATGTTGAACGCGATCGGTATTCAAAACCCCGGGATCGACGCCTGGGTGGCCGACATCGGGCCTCAACTGTCGGCGCTTGGAGTGGGGGTGATCGGGTCGGCGGTCGGTTATACGGTCGACGAATACGTGACGGTGGCCGCCAAACTTGCCGGGTGCGATCTGGTGGCCATCGAGATCAATCTCTCGTGCCCCAACCTGGAGGGCAAAGGCATGTTCGCCCTCGACTCCCAGGCGACGGCCGACGTCGTCCGCTCGGTTCGCGCAGCAGTCGGGCTGCCGCTCGGAGCCAAACTCAGTCCGAACGCCGTCGACGTCGGAGAGATCGCCGCCGCTGCAGCTGAGTCTGGAGCCGATTGGGTGACGGTCGGCAACACCGTATGGGGGGCCGCCATCGACATCGAGCGTCGCCAACCCAAAATTTCGGCGGGGATCGGCGGCTACTCGGGAGCGGCCATCAAGCCGATCGCGGTTCGGTGCGTTCTCGAGGTGCGACAGTCGAATCCGACGCTGCCGATTCTCGGACTTGGCGGGGTGCAGTCAGGCGAAGATGCCATCGAGTTCATGATGGCAGGCGCCAACGCCGTGGGGATCGGAACCGCCCACTTCGGCTCTCCGAAAATCGGAAGAAAGGTGTTGCGGCAGATGCAAACTTGGTGTGAACGCCACGGGGTATCGGACGTACAGGAACTCGTGGGGGTGGCCAGATGAACTCACCAATTCTGGTCGCTCTCGATCTCGAATCTGCAGAAGAGGCGATCCGTCTGGCAACTGACCTTGAGCCTGTCGTTGGCGGCTTCAAGATCGGGCTTGAGCTGCTTATGGGACCGGGCCCTGGGACGATCGGCGCACTTGTCAGGCTCGGAAAGCCGGTCTTTGTAGACGCCAAACTTCACGATATCCCGAATACGGTTCGACGCGCTTCACGACAGATCGGTCGGGCCGGCGCCCGGTGGCTGACCGTTCACGCGTCGGGAGGCGCCGACCAGCTTGAGGCAGCGGCCGAAGGTCTGGCCGAAGGTGCCGGGGTAGGCGAGG
>JAOUMT010000249.1 GCA_029881355.1 Acidimicrobiia bacterium
CATGAAGGCTGTTCATGTGGCGTCGAAGGACAGGCTGTGGAACCAAATGATCCGATCGCCCGGACCGAGTGGTTCGAAGTTGGCGGTCTGCTCGAGGAACCAGGCCACGTTTCCCTGCTCGACCATGACCCCCTTGGGTGGCCCGGTCGACCCAGAGGTGTAGAGGAGATACGCGAGGTCTTGCGGCTTCGGTTTCCCAGGAAACGGTGGCCTTTGGTCGGCGAGCAAGTGCGAAACCTCGACCACGTCGATTTCGTCCGGCCTGGGCGAGGCGACCCGGGTGGTCAGTATGAGCCCCGGCTTTGTCTGTTCGACGACGGTTTCCAGCCATTCGCTAGTCAGATCCGCGTCGATTGGTACGTAGGCCACTCCGGCCCGCATCGCTCCAAAAACGGCGGCAGCAGCTTCGATCGTTCGATCAGCATGCAGGATGACGGCGTCCTCGGCAGTCAGGTTTCTCTCCGCCAGCGACCAGGCTATGGCGTCGACCATGCGGTCTAGCTCCGCGTAGCTGACGCGGCGGACCCCGTCTTCCATCGCGACTACGTCAGGCAACCTGGCGGCGGTCGAGCGCAAGCCGTCCGCTGCCAGTTCGGGCACCGGCAAATAAGGAGACTCGGGCGGATTGAACACTTCGAGCAGCGTTCGCCGCTCGTCGTCGTCGATCAGCGGAATGTCCAGAATGGTCTGGTCGGCGTTTCCGCCGACGGCGTCCAGTAACCGGGCGTAGTGCCCTAGCCACCGTTCGATCGTCGCTTGCTCAAACCGCTCCGGGTGATAGGAGAAAGTGATGGTTGCTCCGGAGGGGGTGGTGGTCGCCCGAACGGTGAGGTGGTTGGAAGGACCGAGCTGTGGCTCGAGGACGCCGACTTCGAGGTGTTTCGATTGGCGACTCTCGTGGTGAAAGTCTCGCATCTGGAAATGCACCCGATAGAGCGGTACCCGGTCGGCCGACCATGGCCGGACCGCACCAAAGATCTGGCCGTACGGCACCGATGAGTTTTCGAGTGCTTCCAGTGTCGTCCTCCGCGTTTGCTCGATAACACTCGAGAAGTTCGGGTTGCCGTGGAGGTGCGTTCGAATCGGAACCAGGTTGATGAAACAGCCGATCAGGTTTTCTGTCTCCGAGCGCGGGCGGCCCGGGGTCGGGACGCCGACGACGACATCGTCGACTCCGGCGTGGCGAGCGATGAGTACCTCCAACGCGGCGAGGAAGACCATGAACAGCGTGGAGTTGTGTCGTTTGGCGAGATTCTCGAGACCCGACGTGACGTGTTGAGGAATCTCGATCGTGACCGGACTGGCAACGGCTCCGGGTGCGATAGCACGGTCGTGTGGCAGGTCCAGGTCTGGCGGGAGGTCGGCTAGCTGTCGACGCCAATAATGAAGCTGTGCATCGAATGACTCGTCGGAAGTGGTGGTGCGTTCCCAGCGAGCATGGTCTGCGTAATCGATGGTCAGTTCAGGCAGATCTACGGCGCTGGTTCGTTCGACGGCCGCGTCGTAGTGAGCGACAAACTCATTTACAAACAATGGTTCCGACCAGCCGTCAAACACGATGTGGTGCATCGCAAACGCGAGCAGGTGGTCCAAGGGCGATACGCGGATGAGGAGCGGAATAAAGGGAGGTTCGTTTTCGAGGTCGAAAGCACGCATGGTGTGCTCTGCAGCGAGCGATCGGGCAGCGCCGGCCGGATCAGGGTCGTTCGAGACATCCCGCATTGGCGTCGGTGGGAGCAGATGTCCCGAAACCTGTATCGGTTCACCACCATCGAGGGGAAAGGTCGACATGAGCACCGGATGTCGCCGCACCACGGCACGGATGGCCTCGTCCAGCGCAGTTGGGTCGAGTGTTCCGCGCAGGCTCAGCCAAAGAGGACGATTGTTGGTGGGTTCGTCACCTGCGAGTTGGGCGGTTAACCACAGACTCTGCTGGACATGCGTGAGCGGGGCGGTAGCTGAGGCAGTGTGGGGGATGGAAGTGGCGCGGCCCATACGTTCTGATATGAGCGCGTCGATGGCTGATCGGCGCGATTCGTCAGACATCAGACATGAGCAATTCGTCAACGAGGTCTGCTTGAGCGGCGACGGTGGGCCGATCGAAGAAGGCCACAATGGATGGTTCGATCTGGAGGCGCTCGCGGATGCGGTTCAGCAGTCTCATGGCGAGCATCGAGTCGCCGCCGAGGTCAAGGAACCGGTCCTCTACTGAAACAGAGGGTTGATCGAGGACTTCAGACCAGATTCCGGCGATGACCTCTTCGGTGAGGGTGCGCGGACCCACCCATTCGGCGGTGCCACTGTCGACATCGTCGAGATCAGATAGGCCGAGCCGTTCAGCCATACCGATCCTTTGCAGCTTTCCGGTGGGACCCAACGGAAGCGTCTCCATGAAGATGATCCGACGCGGCACCTTGGCCGAAGACAGGCGAGTCTCGACCCACCGGCGCAGTTCGAGTTCATCGATGGTCGCGCCCGGTTCAAGCACAACAGCCGCGGCCGGTTGCTCGCCCAGTCGTCGGTCGGGCACTCCAAATGCCAGGGCTTGGCGCACCAATTCGTGGTCAAGGAGAACCTCGTCGATTTCGCGCGGCGCGATGGTTTCGCCGGCGCGATTGATCATTTCTTTCGACCGTCCGGTCAGAGTCAGGTAGCCGTCCTCGTCGAGTTGGCCGAGATCGCCGGTTCGGAACCAACCATCCACGAAGGCTCCTTGTACCGGGGTTAGGTAACCGGAAGTGACATTGGGGCCTTTCACGATCACTTCGCCAACCTCACCAGTCCGCTGATGTATCTCACCCTCAGTGAGAATGGCCACCTCGGGGCCGGCGGCGATGCCCACTGTCCCTGGTTTGCGCATGGCGGGCGGGAGCGGATTGCATGACATCTGATGGGCGGCTTCGGTCATGCCGTAGGCCTCGACCACTGGAGCGCCGAAGGCGGATTCCAGTCCTTGCATCACCGCCGGGGGGAGTGAAGCCGACGAGGATCGGATGAAGCGAAGTTGAGGTATTCGGAGTCCCGGATTCGCATTCACCCGTTCAAGAATGGACTGGTGGATGGTGGGGACCGCCGTGTACCAGGTGGGCGATGTCGCGGTCATCCAATCGAAGAAATGGGTAGCCAGGTATCCGGGTGTTGCGACGATGGACCCACCGGAACGGAGCGGGGCAAGGAGCGCAGCCACAATGCCGTGGATATGGAACAACGGCATCACGTTCAACACTCGGTCGGTCTGGGAGAGGCTAAGCGTATTCGCAACATGCGATGCCGAAGCTGTCAGATTCTGGTGGGTAAGCGGAACCATTTTGGGTCGCGAAGTAGTCCCGGAAGTATGCAAAATGAGAGCGACGTCGTCCGGATCTGGCAGAGCAAGGGCTCTACCGGCGGGAGCGCCGCCTTCGAAGGTCGTCACCGATCCGGCGGTCGGACCGGGAGCAGTTCGGAGGATCCGCACTCCGGCTTTCGTACAGGCTTCTACGAGTTCTGAAGAGGTGTCTGAAGTGACGATCATCAATGAAGGGCGCAGATCTTCCAGATAGAACGACAGCTCGGCCGGCTTGAACGACGGGTTGAGCGGCGCGGCGGTTCCGACACTCGTCGAAGCCAAAAAGATCGTGACGGCTTCGGGTCCGTTGTTCGCGAGCGTCGCAATGACATCCCTGCGGTTGACACCGAGTCCGCTGATCGTAGCGGCGAGCTGCGCGACCGCCTCCGACAGAGCGTTTCCTGATGATGGGTCCCGGTTCGGAGCGAGCAGGACTTCGGGTCTTAACGAGTCAAGCGAGCGGACGATCTCGACAATTGTTCTCATTTCCCCTACCCCGGTTTGCCCCGAAATCACTTTAGTG
>JAOUMT010000066.1 GCA_029881355.1 Acidimicrobiia bacterium
GGCCATCATGTTCGTCAATCAGGACCTGCTTGATGCAGCCGGCGTTGACATCCCCAAGACCTGGGCAGACGTCGATGCCGCTTGCGACACGATCCTGGCAATGGATGACGCACCGTCGGGATGTATCACCTGGCCAAACCATTCGTGGTTCATCGAGCAGACCCTCGGCCAGGAAGGCGAATTGCTTGCCAACAACGACAACGGTCGTGCGGCTCGAGCCACTGAAGTCAACGTCGCGTCTGATGGTATGAAGGCCTATTTCCAGTGGTGGAAAGACCTCGATACCTCGGGCAAGTATCTCTACACCGGTGTTCAGCGGGACTGGGACGGCACCAACGCTGCATTCCAAGCCAAGGAAGTCGCCATGTTGATCTATTCGTCGTCTGACACCACGGTCCTGACCGAGACGGGTGCCGAAAACGGCTTCAACGTCGTGGCGGCGCCGATGCCGTACAACGGCGACGTGCCGTTCGAGGGAAACCTGATCGGTGGGGCAACGTTGTGGCTGCTCAATGGCCTCGACAAGACGACCGAAGACGGTGCCTTGGCGTTCATGAACTTCTTCTCCAATCCGGAGAATGCTGCGGAATGGCACAAGATCACCGGCTATATCCCCATCACCAACGCCGCCGTACAGCTACTCAAAGACGAGGGTTGGTATGAGACGAGCCCGAACAGTCTCGTTGCTTCCGATCAGCTCGACGCAGCCGCCGACACGCCGGCAGCGCGAGGCGCACTGCTCGGTAACTTCGTCTCGATTCGTGACGTGCTCACGGCGGCAGCCGAGAACATGCTCGTCAACGACGGTGACGTCACCACGATTCTCGACGAAGCTCAGGGCGAAGCCCAGAGACTGCTCGACGAGTACAACGCACTGTTCAGCAATTAGCGGCCAATACCTGGCTAACTGATGACGCTGTTCATCGCACTGCTGGTTGGGGCTGGAGCCGGAGCGTACGGATTTCGTAACGCTTTGAGGCTCCGGCCCCAACTGCGATACCTGGCCGGGGCAGCCTTTGGCGTGCTCGGTGCAGCTGTCGTATCTGGAGCCACGAAGGGTTGTGCCTATGGCACCGACGTCGACTCAATTCAGAATGTCATCGGCGTCGCGATTGCCGGGGCGGCCGGCCTGGCTGCAGCAACCGCCGCCTCGTCTACCAAGGCGGCCCGCGGCGCCGAGATCGCCAAACAACGTAGCGAACTGAGAACAGGCACCTACCGGCTGGGATGGTGGTGGCCGTGGTTGTTGCTGCTGCCCACGCTCATCATCCTGGTGGTCTTCCTCTATATTCCCGCCGTCCAGACGTTCACGCTGTCGACCAGGCTGGTTCGGCTCGGGGCACCCAACACCATCGACGTCTGCCTATCGCACTTCACCGAGCTTCTGGTTCCCAATCCGTGGATGGTCGTTGTTCTTCCGTCGCTGTCGGTGGCCGTCATCTGGGGTCTTGGCATGTGGAAGCAACGAGCGTTGGTGGGCTCGGCGAGCTACAACCTGGCGACCACCCTCCAGCCCCTCGGCGTCATGGCCCTGCTCACGGCCTTGTACTTCATGTTCAGTGGCGGTACCAACGGATACCGATCGATCTATCTCAACACCGTCGTAATTTCTGCCGGAACCGTTCTTGGCGGGATGGTCTTTGGGTTGGCGATCGCCTACCTGGCGTTCCAGAAAGTGCGCGGCATCGGCGTGTACCGCACCCTCCTCATTTGGCCATACGCCGTGTCGGCTCCGGTGGCCGGCATCTTGTTCTTCATGATGTTCGACCCGACTGCGGGTGTCATTCAGCACCTTTTTGATGGGTTTGGTATCAGCTTCCCGAACTACCGCGAAAGCGTCTCGCTGGCGCGTTTCACCGTAATCGCCGCCTCGGTTTGGAAGGTGCTCGGTTATAACATCCTGTTCTATCTGGCCGGTCTGCAAAACGTCCCGATCGAGCAGGTCGAAGCATCAGTCCTCGACGGGGCATCGGCCTGGCAACGTTTCCGCTACATCGTCACGCCGGCGCTCGGGCCGATCACATTCTTCCTGCTGATCACCAATCTCACGTACGCCTTCTTCGACATCTATGGAACCATCGATTACCTCACCAGGGGAGCCCCGGCAGGAGCCACCTCGGTGGCGATCTACGAAATCATCAGGGTGGGTGTCGACAACCGTGACATCGGCCGTGGCGCCGCTCAGTCCGTTCTGCTGTTCCTGGCGGTCATCGGTCTGACAATCTGGCAATTCCGGCGTTCCGAGGATCGCATAACCTATGGGGGCGTCGGATGAGCTTTTCGGCGGGGGTTCGCAGGCAAGGGATCATTCGGGGCCGCTCGTGGCCGATTCATGTCCTCCTGGTTCTGGTGACGCTGGCGATCGGCTTTCCGCTCGTGTACGCCGCTTTGATCTCAACGCAGGGGAATCCAGATATTTTCGCGTTCAAATTGACCCCCGGCGACAAGTTGGCTCAACACTTCGACGACGTTTGGGTTGGCCGCAATCTCGGCCGATCCATGTGGAATTCCACGGTTCAGTCCGTCCTCATCACCGTGGCGAAGACCATCCTGTCTCTGGCGGCGGGCCTGGCCTTTGTCTACTTCCGGTTCCGTGGCAAGTGGCTGGTGTTCTTTTTCGTGTTGGTGACACTGATGATGCCTACCGAGGTGATGATCCTGGCCCTCTTCCGGCTCGTCTCGTCACTCGGATGGCAAAACACCATGACCGCCCTGGTAGTTCCGTTCGCGGCTTCTGCCACGGGAGCGTTCCTGTTCAGACAACACTTCTCGAACCTGCCCAGCGAACTGGCCGAGGCCGCCCAGGTGGACGGTGCCTCGCCGATCCAGTTCCTGACCAAGATCCTCATCCCGGTCTCGTGGAACGCCATCGGTGCCTTGGCTGTCATTCAATTCGTTTACGGGTGGAACATGTACCTGTGGCCGGTCCTGATCATCTCCGATCAGAAGAACCAGGTCATTCAGGTTGCGTTGCAGAACCTGCAAGGTATCGACGTCGGGCTCACCTATGGCCCACTCATGCTGGCAGCCCTCTTGGCGTCCATTCCGCCGGCCATCATTTTCATCCTGTTGCAGAAACAGTTCATGTCCGGGTTCTCAATCGGCGCCGACAAGTAGCTTGTCATACCCCCGGCCGAGGGACCAACCGCCTAATCCTCGTCAAGCAGCGCCGGGATGATGACCAGTGCCGTGAGGGCGGCCGCCACCATGGAGACTTGCATGATCACGGACAACTGGTTGTGGATCTTCAGCGGTGAAAGCCACAGCGCCGTGAACGCAACGGCGATACCGAGGGCATTGGCCACGATGGGCCGCCCGGCTCGTTCGATAGCCCGATCGATCGTTCCCGGTCCTTCCTGCCTTGCCAGGTCGATCGCGGCGATGAAGTGGATGGCGTAGTCGATCCCGACGCCGATCACGATGCTCGACAACACGGCCGTCATGAGGTTCAAGTCGGTCTCCGAAAAGGCCAGAAAGCCGAGCAGGGTGGCAACGGTCAGGATGATTGGCACCAGGGAGGCGACCGTTTGGCGGAGCCGCCGGTAGGCCAGGCCGAGCATGGCGGTAACCAGCACGAATGCCACGATGAGGGACACAACCTGGGAGCGGACCACCAGGCGGGCTATTTCGTCCCAGACGATGGGCATTCCGGTGAGGGCCCTTACCTCGTCCGAGTTGGCGGCGTAGTCCTTCCACAGTGCGAGGTCGGCAGTGGTGAAGTTTTCGGGAAACATCACGAAGCGAAGGCCGTCGTCGCTCGCCATCCGGCCCAGCGGCAGCTCAACGTCGCCGGCCAGGAGAGCGGCGAACTGGGGCGCAGGCACGCGGCCCTCGAGATCGGCCAGTGAAAAGACTTCGCGTACCCCGGGTAACGCCCGCAGCTCGTCGGAAGTCTGGCGGATGGTGCTGAGCTGGTCGGATCCGGCCGACGGATCATAGGCAAACTCTCCGATGAGCGGTGTCGCACCCCCGAACGCGGCTTCGGTCTTGGCGAACGCCAAACGGACGGGATCGTCGTCCTTGAAGAAGAAGAGTTGATCGGAGTTCACGCCCAACGAGGGAATGGTGAGCGCCGCGAAGGCTACGAGTACCAGCGTGATCACGAGGGCCGGGCGCCGGGTCCTGACGAGTGCCCGGAGGCCTTTGGTGACCCACGGGCCGAGCAAGGCGTTGTGATGTTCGGGTTTGATGATCAGGCGACTCAACAGCGCCGGTAGCGATACGAATGAGATGATCCCGGCGAAGGTGATGCCGATCGCCGAGAACGTCCCCAGTTGGGCGATCGGGTGAACTCCAGTGAACAGCAAAGACAGGAATCCGGCCCCGGTGGAAATGGTCGTCAAGATCATCGGCACGCCAACCTGGCGCAACGCCGAGGCGACGAGGGTCGCGGGGTCACTGGTTTTGTGGGCTTCTTCTTGAAAATGGGTGACGAAGTGAAGTCCGTCGGCCGAGCCCATCACGATCACAAAGATCGGAACGATCACCGTCACGATGTCGACCTGGCGACCAAGGCCGAACAGTAGACCGAAGGTCCACAGCGAACCCAGGATGGCGGGCAGCATGGCCAGGGCCGCGAGGCGCCGATCGCCGATATTGGCATAGAAGACGGCCAACATGAGCCCAATGACCAACGGGGGAATCGCCAGAAGGAAGAGACCCAGCAGGTCGACGACGGAGGCGAAGATCACCGGGTTCCCGGCCATGGTGATCTCGATGCCGTCTGGGGGAGCTAGATCTGCGAGGTTTCGGGCGGCGCCAATACTGTCGGCACCCGGGGTGGCGATCACCAGCGTATCGCGAAAGTCAGCGCTGAGAAGGAGGTTGGTCGTCGGGCTGCTGTCCAGTAGGCCGGAGACCGCCGGCGCAGGAAGTTGCCTGAGGTCCTCCGGTGTGATCGGGGCTCCCGTAAGAGGATTTGCGGCGGGGATGATCGAGGCAACCGATTCGACGCCTTCGGTAGAAGCGATAGCGGCCTGCAGTTCCGCTAAACGAGCCAGGCCCTCAGGCGTATTGAACGCGTCGTCGGTCGACGCAGTTGCGACGACGGTGATGGGATCCTGGGCCGTGTACTTTTCCTGGAGGTTGGCGAACACCTCGCCGGTGGCGTTGCCTTCGAGGATGAAGGACGAAACGTCAGGGTTGAAATCGAGCCTGAAGAGCATGGCGACGGACAGGAGGCTCAGGATTGCCGTCGCGATCAGGATGATGCGAGCCTGACTCACAATGACTTTGGCTATCCGATCCATGCTGCTCCATGCTGCTCCGCGTTGGGCGCCGTCGTGACCTTACACAGAAAGTCGGGGCCCATGAGCAGGCCCCGACCCGGGTCATGGCATTTAGCTGGATGACTAGCAGCAGGCGGTTTCCGCTTCCCTGGCAGAGTCGGTGGCACAGCAAGCGCCGGCGGCCTCGCTCGATTCCTTGTCGGCGACCGGGCTGTCGGCCAGCACGGTATAGAACTCCCAGTCCAGGCCGTTGGGATCGGTCACGAAGACTTTGTCCTGTTTGGCGTAGCAACACTCGACGCCTTGTTCCTCGTAGGTCGTGAGGCCCGCCTCGACAAAAGTTTCCGTGGCCGAATTGACGGCGGATACGTCTTCGACCTCAACCCCAATGTGGTTCATGGTTCCGCCTATCTCGTTCTGGATGAGGACCAGCTTGAGCGGCGGCTCAGCGATGGCGAAGTTGGCGTACCCGGGCCGCTGCTTGGTGACCGGCGTTGCGAACACCTTCTCGTAGAAGGCGACGGCCGCATCGACGTCGGTGACGTTGAGCGCTAGTTGGACTCGACTCATTTCAGGCTCCTTTGTACGGATGTTGATACATAGATGATCATCGATGTTTAGGTTGCCACAAACATTGATGTGTGTCAATATATTCTGATGAAATCTTCCGAAGTGACCTGCTGTACTCCAGTTTCCGATGGTCTCGACGGGCGACAAGCCGTCGAGCTGGCCGACCTGCTGAAGGTTCTTGCCGATCCAGCCCGCCTGCGCATCGTTTCAATGCTGGCGTCGGTCGCTGACGGGGAGGTGTGCGTCTGTGACATGACAGAACCTCTGGGCCTTTCACAGCCAACGGTGAGCCATCACATCAAGGTGCTTCGGGAAGCCGGCTTCATTTCTTCGGAAAAGCGAAGCAAGTGGGTGTATCACCGCCTGGTGCCGGCTCAGCTCGAGTCGGTGCGGGCAGCTCTGGCAGTCCGGCAGCCAGTCTGAAGCTTCAAGGGAGCATCAGTTCGTGCCGATAACCTGCCCATGCGACGAACCATCGCTCTGACAATTCTCGCGACGGCGATGGTCGGGTGGGTCTTTGTGACCGATCGAGACTTTCCGGTGACCGGCCTCGTCGATCTGGGCATTCACGAATTGGGGCATTTGCTCGCCATTCCACTCGGACAAACGGTCCACTTTCTGGCCGGGTCTCTGGCGCAGATCTGTGCACCAGCGGGACTGGCTGTCTATTTCTGGTTCAAGGGGGACAGTGCGGCCTCGGGCCTGCTGCTGGCGTGGACCGCGACATCCATCAACGACGTGGCGATCTATGTTGCCGATGCCTCCACCAGGTTCCTGCCCCTTATTG
The DNA here is from genome assembly GCA_029881355.1 of Acidimicrobiia bacterium. GTDB lineage: Bacteria > Actinomycetota > Acidimicrobiia > Spongiisociales > JAENVV01 > JAENVV01. The sequence goes on from JAOUMT010000066.1 coordinate 6,586, forward strand.
GCGGCACGCACGATTGGTGGTGGTTGTTCTCAAGATGGGATCTGCTCGATGCAGCAGTGGGAATCGGTGGCTTTGTTGGATTTGTCGGCCTGATGGTGGGAGTGGCTGCCGTCGGATGGCTCGGTCACCAGTCCTGGGTGAGCTGGTCTCACGACCGCCGGCCGGTGTTCATGGTCCTCGACTAGCCGGGCTCTTTAGGCTTGGTCGACGAATTCGTAGATCTCGGCCATGTCCACTCCGGGAAACGGACCCGGCGGGAGCGCGGCCAATACGTGACTTCGAGCCTTGGGGGAGGGCCACACGGTTCCTTCCCATTTCGCACTGAGACGGGCCGGCGGCCGGCGACAACATTCGCCGTCGGGGCACTGCGATACCGAATGGTGCTCCGTGTTGCGACCCCGAAAGTACTGGGCGTCGTCGAACGTTGTTCCGACGGTGATGGCGTGGCTCGGCTCGCGGTCGGCTTCGATGTGGGTGCCGCACCAGAACGTTCCCTGTTGGGTGTCTGTGTACTGATAGTGGATGGCGAACTTGTCAGGAGATCGAAAGGCCATCCTGGTACCCCATTGACGGCAGAGGCGTTGGCCCTCGATGGCTCCGTCGGCATCGGTCGGGAACGGGACGCCGTTATTGGCATAAGCCTTCCAGATCAGTCCGTCGGCGTCTGATCGAACCAAATGGATATTGAGATCCAGGTGATGGGTTATCAGGTTGGTCAAACGGTGGCCGGCCATTTCATAGCTGACATAGAACCGTTCTTTGAGATCCTCGACGGATAGGTCGCGCTCCTTTTTGGCGGCTACCAGGAACGGCACTGCGGCCTGTTCGGGCACGAGAACGGCGGTGGCGAAATACGCAGCCTCCATCCGCTGCCTCAGGAAGTCCGAGTACGAAGTGGGGTCGTGGTGATCAAGTGCGAAGTGGCCGAGTGTGCGCAGGATCACCGATCGCGCAGCTCGTGTCCGCAGCTCATTACGTTGCGGGATGAAGATACGGCCGTTCGCCTGGTCGGCAATGGCGCGCACCGCGCTCGGGAAGTCTTGGACCTGGTGGATCGTGAAGCCGAAGTGTTGGGCAAGTTTGATCAACTCCCGCTGCGACAGGGCGCCGGTGCCGCCGTACCCGGCGGCATCGAGTGCCATGGCCGCTGCCTCCTCGATGGCCGGGAAGTAGTTGCCGGCTTCGGCAGCTGTCTGGCGGAGAGAGACATTCGCCATTCGGGCTTCCTCGGGGGTTGCCACGGCGGCCATCGCCCTCCGTTTCACTTCTTCATACAGGCTCACGATGTGTTCGAGGGCCTCGTCGGGCAATCGAGTACTGGCGCGCAGATGCGGCAGTCCCAGCTCGGCATAGCTTGGTTCGCCCTGGTAGCGCTCGAGCAGCACTTCAAGATGAGCTCGACGGTTCGGAGCTTCTTCAGCCAACATGTCGGCGGGAGACACCCGAAGGCTCCTGGCCAGGTCGGTTATGAGCGAAAGCTTCGGCTCTCGTTTGCCGTTTTCGACCAGAGACAGATAGGGCGCCGGTTTGCCGACGAAGGCGCCCAACTCGTCGAGCGTGAGACCGGCCCGTTTGCGATAGAACCGCAGTCGCTGACCGAATACCAGGGTGTCCATGATTGCCTACTCCAGCGTCTTTTGATAATAAGTGCGTTTCTTCGCGGGCCAGAATACGTCTTTTGGAGAGTTTCTGCGAGAAGATGGCGATAATTATTCGAGCACCAGGGATGACTTATGGATATCAGAGGATCTGTCGAAGGCCGGGCCAGCACGATATTGACCGACGAAGCGGTCGCGTTTCTTACGGATCTTCATCGTGGCTTTAACCAACGCAGGCTCGAACTGCTTGCTCGCCGGGCCGTTCGCCAGGCGCAGATCGATCAAGGTGTGCTGCCCGGATTCCTGCCAGAAACCTCCGAGGTCCGCTCAGCCGACTGGCGGGTCGCCGCCCCGCCACCCGACTTGCTGGATCGTCGGGTCGAAATCACCGGCCCGGTTGAACGCAAGATGATGATCAACGCCCTTAACTCTGGCGCCTCGACGTTTATGGGCGATTTTGAGGACTCCTACACGCCGACCTGGGAAAACGTACTCGACGGGCAGGTCAACGCCTACGACGCGGTTCGCAAGACCATTCGCCTCGAAGCTGACTCCGGGAAGGTGTATGAGCTTGGCGACGAGATTGCCACGCTCTTGATTAGGCCACGAGGATGGCACCTCGAGGAGGCCCATCTCGCGGTCGACGCAGAGCCGATGTCTGGTTCGCTCGTCGACGCAGGTCTGTATCTGTTTCACAACGCCGTGGAGCTTCTCGATCGGGGATCGGGTCCGTATTTCTACCTCCCCAAGCTGGAGAGTCACCTTGAGGCACGATTGTGGAATGACGTGTTCGTCTTCGCACAGGACCGACTCGGCATTCCACAGGGTTCGATTCGGGCGACTGTGCTTATCGAGACGGTGCTCGCCGCTTTCGAAATGGACGAGATTCTCTATGAGCTACGCGATCACTCGGCAGGCCTCAACGCCGGGCGGTGGGATTACATCTTCTCCATCATCAAGAAGTTTCGCAACGACCCGTCCCGGCTGTTACCGGATCGATCCCAAATCACCATGACGGTGCCGTTCATGCGTTCCTATACCGAACTTCTGGTCAAAACCTGCCACCGGCGTGGCGCCCACGCGATGGGGGGAATGTCGGCCTTCATCCCCAACCGGCTCGACCAGGAGGTGACGGATCGAGCGATGGAGAAGGTCCGCGACGACAAACATCGGGAAGCCGGCGATGGATTCGATGGAACCTGGGTGGCTCATCCCGGGCTGGTCGCCGTGGCGAGAGCCGAGTTCGACGCAATTCTTGGGGATCGACCCAACCAGATCGATCGGAAGCGTCCCGAGGTCGTGGTGCAAGCCGGTGACCTGCTCGACACGAGTGTCGAGGAGGGGCGGGTCACGCTCGACGGCGTAAGGACGAACGTCAATGTCGGCATCCTCTACCTTGAGTCCTGGCTGTCCGGAAACGGCGCAGCCGCCCTCTACAACCTCATGGAAGACGCTGCAACGGCCGAGATCTCTCGTTCCCAGATATGGCAATGGGTTCACGCGGGTGCTTTGGCTGCCGACGGCGTCCCGATCACGGCCGAGTTGGTCCGAACGATCGCCGACGAGGAGATGCTGGCGATTGCCAGACTCGTCGGGCCCGAACGGTTTGCGACAGGCTGCTTTGAGCAGGCCCGTCTCATCTTCGAAGATGTGGCCCTCAGCGATGACTTCGAGGACTTCCTCACGATTCCTGCCTATCAACAACTCACGAACGAAAAGGAACCAGCATGAGCACGACCGACCGGATTGCCAAAGAGGCTGCCATCCTCCAGCACGACTGGGACACCAACCCTCGCTGGAAAGGCGTCAAGCGTGACTACACCGCCGAAGATGTGGTGCGGTTGCGAGGGTCCATCCGAAAGGACTACGCCTTGGCCCGCTCGGGGTCCGAGCGACTCTGGAACATGATGGAGAACCAACCCTATGTGAACAGTCTCGGGGCCATGACTGGTGGCCAAGCCGTGCAGATGGTCAAGGCGGGTCTCGAAGCCATCTACCTGTCGGGGTGGCAGGTGGCCGGCGACGCCAACTTGTCTGGCGAGGTTTATCCCGATCAGTCGCTGTATCCTGCCAATTCCGCCCCAGAGTTGGTTCGTCGGATCAACAATGCGCTCGAACGGGCCGACCAGATCGCCTGGGCAGAGGGTGACGATGGCACCCATTGGAATGTTCCGATCGTCGCGGACGGCGAGGCCGGGTTCGGCGGGGCGCTCAATGTGTATGAGCTCACGAAGAATTTCATCGGAGCGGGAGCGGCCGGCGTGCACTTCGAGGATCAGCTTGCCTCCGAGAAGAAGTGCGGGCATATGGGCGGGAAAGTTCTCGTTCCCACTGCCCAGCACATCCGGACGCTGACGGCGGCTCGGTTGGCGGCCGACGTGATGGGTATTCCACTCGTCATCGTGGCCAGGACCGATTCGCTGGCGGCCACCCTGCTGACCTCGGACATCGACGAACGAGATCGTCCATTCGTCACGGGTGAGCGCACCCTCGAAGGCTTCTATCACGTGCGCAATGGTATGGAGTCACCGATTGCCCGTGGCCTTGCGTACGCACCGTACTGCGATGTGATCTGGTGTGAAACCGGAAAACCCGATCTTGCAGAAGCCAAAGAGTTCGCCGATGCGATCCACGCTGAATATCCCGGCAAGAAGCTCGCCTACAACTGTTCTCCATCGTTCAACTGGTCGGCGCACCTCGACGACGCCACCATCTCGGTGTTCCAGAAGGAACTCGGGGCGCTCGGCTACGCCTTCCAATTCATAACGCTGGCCGGATTCCACGCCCTCAACGCCTCCATGTTTGACCTGGCAAAGGGGTATGCCGCTGACGGTATGACCTCGTACGTCAAACTGCAAGACCACGAGTTCGCCATGGAAGGTGACGGTTATACGGCGACCAAGCACCAGCGCGAGGTTGGGGCCGGCTATTTCGATCTCGTGGCCAATACGATATCGGGGGGCCAGGCATCGACGTTGGCGCTCGTCGGGTCGACCGAAGAGGAGCAGTTTTAGGCGCCGAGGGACGGCGGGCCTCGGCTCTGGTGCTGAGGCCCGCGAATCGGTATGCTTTGCCCGACAGAGGGGAGTCACTCAATGAGCAACATCGTCCACGTAGTCGGTACCGGCACCATCGGTGAACCGCTGATCGGGCTGTTGGCCAACTTCAAAGAATCGTTCGGTATCGATGAAGTCACTTTCCACAAGCGGACCCCGATGATTGAGGAGCGCCCCAAGGTGGCCGACCTTGAGCGGCGTGGGGCGATTCTCGCCACGAACGAAGATCGGCGCGCCAGCTTCGAAGCGCTCGGTCACTCGCCAAAGTACACGGCTCGGGAAGCCATTGAACGTGCCACGGTAGTCATCGACTGCACGCCGGCCGGACTAACCAATAAGGAGAAGTTCTATACGGCTGCCAACAATCCGAGCGGGTTTATGGCGCAAGGCTCCGAATTCGGGTTCGGCAAGATGTATGCCAGGGGTGTCAACGACGAAGCACTCGATCAAGGCAACGATCGGTTCCTGCAAGTGGTCTCGTGCAACACGCACAACATATCGGCTCTCGTCAAAACCATCGCCATGGACGGAACCACCTCGCACCTGGAGAACGGCCGGTTTGTCCTGCTACGCCGGGCCAACGATATCAGCCAGGACAGTTCCTTCGTTCCTGCCCCTACAACGGGTTCCCACGGGGACGAGAAGTTTGGGACGCATCACGCTCGCGATGCCCATCACCTCTTCTCGACGCTCGGCTACGACTTGCCCGTGTTCTCTTCGGCGATGAAATTGCCGACCCAGTACATGCACTCGATGTGGTTCAGCCTGACGCTCGACCGCGAGATTGGCCTCGACGAGGTCTTCGAGCGCCTCACCGATAACCCGCGGATTGCTTTGACACACCATCAATCTGCGAACAGCGTGTTTTCGTTCGGCCGTGACCACGGCTATTTCGGGCGGATCCTCAACCAGGCCGTCGTTCCTCGTCAAAGCCTTACGGTGCGCGACGGCAACGAGGTCATCGGTTTCTGCTACACGCCCCAGGACGGCAACTCGTTGCTGTCGTCGATCGCTGCCACCCTGTGGTACCTCCACCCCGACGGGTTCGAGGACCGTATCGACGTCCTTCGGCCCTACCTCTTCGCCGAGGTCTAAGTTCGATATTGGTTTGCAGATCCGGCGGCATTCGTGCCGACGTAGGTCAAACACGGTGCCGAGTCCGGCCAGGCAGAGTAAGCCGCTAGCGTTCAAGTGATGGACGGCCACAAACAACGCCAAGCACTTACGGCTGCCGAACGGGCCATCGAACATCTCGTGGCCGGCAAGCCCGATGAGGCGGAGCGAGCCTCGCAGCGAGCCGCCGAGCTCGATCAGATCGGGATCTTCTCCAGGCTGGTAGCCGCCGTAGCGGGAGTAGCGACGGACCTTCGCTCTGGGGTTACGGTCGCCGACGAGCATCTTGTTGCCCTCCGGGACGCAGTAGGGGTTGGTCCCTTGTCTGAACTCGTCGACCAGCTCAGATGAGCGACTACCACGTCCACCTGGCGCCCCATCGCGCCATGCCAGAGCCCGTCAACTTCACGGCCGATCTGGTCGAGCAATACGTCGAGGTAGCGGCCGGTCGTGGGATTGGTGAAATCGCCATCACCGAGCACGTTTATCGCTGTAAAGAAGCCCTTCCGGTGTTGGGGAACTTCTGGGAGGATCCGACCATCCCTGCCAATATCGCCGCATACACGGCCGGGTTTGTACAAGCCGAATGCAACTTTCGACTCGACAACTACGTGGGAGCCGTGACGGCAGCCAAGGATCGCGGCTTGCCGGTAAAAATGGGTTTGGAAGTGGATTTCTTTCCCGAATCGATCGAAGGTGTCATGGATTTGATCGACGGTTACCCGTTCGATGTGCTCGTTGGGTCTGTGCACTGGGTTGGAGGTTGGGCGGTCGATTCGACGGAGACCCAATCAGAGTTCGACCGGCGAGGTCTCCTGACCGCCTATGAGCAATATGCCGACGTCCTTAGGCAGATGGCCGAGGTCGGAACCATGGACGTTATCGGTCATGCGGATGTTCCCAAGCGATACGGTCGGGCGCTGCCTGCCGAGAACGGTGAGATCTTTCAACCAGTTGTCGAGGCGGCTGCTCGATCCGGGATGGCCGTCGAGATCAATACGAAAGGACTCAAGAAACCGATTGCCGAGGCTTATCCCTCGGAATGGTTGCTGAGTCGGTTTCACGGCGCCGGGGTTCCGGTGACGTTGTCGTCCGATGCCCACATTCCCTCCGAGGCCGGGTGGGGGATCCATCGGGCGGTGGAACTCGCCAGGAGCGTTGGCTATTCGACGCACCGCCGATTTGATGCGCGCACCGGCTACGACGTAGCGTTACCGGAACTCAAGGAGGATTAACATGCATGGGATTCTTTTGTGGCTTCATATCCTGTCTGCGGCCACCTGGATCGGCGCCGCAGTAGCCGTACTGTTCCTCGCTCCCCGTATGGCCGTGACGGCGGCTTCCGGCCAGGCATTCGCCCTCCATTGGGTAGAGATGGGCAGGAAGCTGTTTACGCCAGCCGCGATCGTCGCCCTGGCGACGGGGATCGGCCTCGTCGTCGCGGACTCTCATTCGTTTTCGTCGGCGTTTGTGTCGATCGGGTTCTTGATGGTGATCGTCGGTGGGGTTCTCGGAGCACGGGTCTACGCACCGATGGGGCGAAAGATTGCCGCCGCCCACGAGGCCGGAAACGAGACGAGCAGTCTGTACGCCCGGATGCGGACCCTCGGGGTCGCTGAACTGGCGTTGCTCGCCTTTACCGTCTACGCAATGGCCGTCAGACTCGGCGCATGATCATCGAGGTGGTGGCGGTCGGGACCGAGCTCCTACTCGGCCAGATCGTCAACTCCAACGCCGCGTTTCTCGGTCGGCAGTTCGCAGAGAACGGCTTTGATTCGCATTATCAGGTCGTCGTAGGAGACAACTTCGATCGTATGGTCGAGACCATCGGGACGGCCATCGACCGATCAGATGCGGTGGTCATAACCGGCGGGATTGGTCCAACCCAGGACGACGTGACGCGCGAGGCGATCGCGGTGGCCACCGGACGCGAGATGGTCCGTGACGCCGACTACG
>JAOUMT010000001.1 GCA_029881355.1 Acidimicrobiia bacterium
AGGAACCTTCTCCCCGGACCCTCCACCACCGCTGGGGAGACCGACACTGGCGCTCCACGCCGTTCCGCTTGGGAAACCGACCCGCACGTATCTCAAGTTGGTTGCTGGTTGAGAAAACGTCCAAATCCGATGTCGTGTGACCGCCGATAAGCCCGACGTGGCCGTCTGGTGGGAACGAACCCCTCTATGGGGACTGGCCTGGCCAGTCCGTCGGCAGAACCGCCCACCGTACTGCAATGTGACCGAAGGTCACGCTACCTCCGAACTACGGTCACAGGAACCTTCTCCCCGGACCCTCCACCACCGCTGGGGAGACCGACACTGGCGCTCCACGCCGTTCCGCTTGGGAAACCGACCCGCACGTATCTCAAGTTGGTTGCTGGTTGAGAAAACATCCAAATCCGATGTCGTGTGACCGCCGATAAGCCCAACGTGGCCGTCTGACGAGACCCGGCCCCTCTACGGGGACTGGCCTGGCCAGTCCGTCGGCAGAACCGCCCACCGTACTGCAATGTGACCGCAGGTCACGCTACCTCCGACCTCCGGGCACAGGAACCTTATCCCGGACCCTCCACTACGTTCCGCTGGGGAGACCGACGCCGCGCCCCACTGTGTCCGGTGGGGATACCGACGAGTGTTTGTTGGTCCTTGGTCGCTGCATCGTTGAGAAAGCGTCCGAATCCTATGTGGCCTGACCCACAATCCGGGCGTGCCGGTGCTGGGAACACGAGGAGTGGCCATGCCAGTCCCCCCACAGAACGGTGCACCGTTCGGCACGGTGACGAAAGGCAACGCACGATCCTTCCCGGACCATCCACTTCGTTCCGCTGGGGAGACCGACACTGGCGTTCCACTACGCTCCGCTGGGGAAACCGGTCCAGGAACTGCATAGTTCGTTTGTTGCTGAGTCGTTGAGAAAGCGTCCGAATCTCAGACCGTGACCGGCCCGATGCGAGCCTGCGAGCAGCCATTACAATTTCGCTCGTGAAAACGCGCTATCTCTTGTTTTGGTCGATCGGCCTGCTCGTAGCAATTCTCGCCGCGTCGGCGATCTGGTTCATTACGGATCCGTTCGGATTCCTCAACGCCACCTAGCCGTTCAGGACCGAACGACGACGGCTCCGTGGGGCTCGATCGTCCAGGAGCCGTCGGCATAGCCATCCCGCAGGTCGCTTGAGACCAGCACCTCGCCCGTGACTGTTACGGCTACTGATGAAGCTGCAAAGCTGACTGCCACAACCACTCGCTCATCGGCGGCGAGCCGCTCGTACATGAGCACCTCATCGTTGCCTGATTCGAGCTCGTGATAATCACCAACCGTGAGCGCTTCGGATGATCTGCGGACAGCCAACAGCCGCCGGTAGAGATTCAACACCGAGCCGGGATCAGCTAGCTCGGTCTCGACGTTTCGATTCTCGAGATCCGGCCCCATCGGCAGCCAGGTGTCGGTCGACGTTGAGAATCCGCCGTCTGGGGTCCATTGCATCGGTGTCCGGCAGCCATCGCGACTCACCCCTTCAAGGTTCACACCCCACGGATCGAGGCCCAGATCAACGCCCTCGAGCATACCGAGTTCGTCGCCGTAATACATCGTCACGGTCCCTCGCAGCGTGAGCAACAGGACGGCCAGGCGCCGGATCGAGTCCTCGCCATAGCGTTTGGCCAGACGCGGCTCGTCGTGATTTCCAATCACATAGTTTGGCCAGGCACCGTCCGGTAGAACGGCCTCCTGGCCGGCAATGGCTGCCCGCAAGGAAGCCGGATCGGTCGCCTGGTTGAGCAGAGCAAAATTGAAGGGCTGATGCATCTCGTCAAGGTTGGCCCCAAAGTACGAAGCCCATTCTTCAAGGTCGACGATGTGCGCCTCGCCAATCGTGTACCGATCGTCGTACTCATCAACCACAGCCCGAAGCCGCTGGTAAAGCGGATGGATGTCTAGGTGAGCTTTCGAGTGAATGTGATTGAGCGTCTCGAACTCCCCCATCGGCTTGAAGTGATCCGATGGAGCGTCTGGATCGGCCGGAGGATTATCTCGCATCTCCGGGTCCTTGACGATGTAGTGGGCAACGTCGATTCGGAACCCGTCGACGCCCCGGTCCAACCAGAACCGAAGCACGTCGAACATGGCAGCCTCGACATCGGGGTTGCGCCAGTTCAAATCCGGCTGTTCCTTGAGGAATGTGTGCAGGTAGTACTGGCCGGTCGGTTCGTGCCACTCCCACGCCTTGCCGCCGAAAATGCTCAGCCAGTTGTTGGGTTCACTTCCATCTGGCTTGGGGTCTCTCCAGACATACCAATCGCGTTTGTCATTGTCTCGCGAACTGGCCGACTCGAGAAACCAAGGGTGCTGATCAGACGAGTGATTCGGAACGAAGTCCACGATCACTCGAATGCCTACCGCGTGAAGATCTGCAACAAGGTGATCGAAGTCCTCGATTGTCCCGTACTCGGGGGCGACATCCACGTAGTCGGAAACGTCGTAGCCGAAGTCTTTTTGCGGAGACGGATAGAACGGTGAGAGCCAGATCGCATCGATCCCGAGTACGTCTGACAAGTACGGCAGCTTCTGGCGAATGCCCTCCAGGTCGCCGATCCCGTTGCCAGTCGAATCGGCGAACGACCGGGGATAGATCTGATAAACGACCCCGCGTTCCCACCATTTTCGATCATGCTGCATGGCCCGAAATGGTAGCGCTTCCAACTTGAGCCGCATCCGCTCGGCACTGTGGGCGCCGCAAGGCAGCTGAACACCTTGGGTGAGGCATTCGGCACTTGGGAATCCCTAGTCTGAGGGTCATATGAGCAACGACCCCAACATCCTTCGGCCGCCGCTTTGGTATAAGGATGCGGTCATCTATGAGGTTCATGTTCGAGCGTTCGCCGATTCCAACGACGACGGGATCGGCGACTTCGGCGGCCTCACCTCTCGACTCGACTATCTGAGCCATCTCGGGGTTGACACGATATGGCTCTTACCGTTCTACCCGTCGCCGTTGCGAGACGACGGATATGACATTGCCGAGTATTTCGATGTTCATCCGAGCTACGGGTCGCTCGATGACTTCACGACATTTCTCGGTGCCGCGCATGCCCGAAACATGAGGGTCGTTACCGAGCTGGTCGTCAACCACACCTCTGATCAGCACCCATGGTTCCAGAGGGCTCGTCGTGCCGCGCCAGGAACGCCCGAACGCGACTTCTACGTTTGGAGCGATACGCCGGATCGATTTGAGGAAGTCCGCATCATTTTCTCGGACACCGAAACATCGAATTGGGCATGGGACCCGGTCGCCGGCGCTTATTACTGGCACCGTTTCTTCTCCCACCAACCGGACCTCAACTACGACAACCCACTCGTGCGCGAGGCCATCATCGACGTGTTTCGATTCTGGCTCGACCTTGGGGTCGACGGTCTGCGCCTCGATGCAGTCCCCTATCTGTTTGAGCGGGATGGAACAAACGGAGAAAACCTCCCCGAAACCCACGAGGAGCTGAAACGAATCCGGGCTTTCGTTGACGAAAACTACGAAAACCGGATGCTGCTGGCCGAGGCCAACCAATGGCCAGAGGACTCCGCCGCCTACTTCGGTGACGGCGATGAATGCCACATGGCGTTCCACTTCCCGTTGATGCCCCGCCTCTTCCTGGCGCTTCAGCTAGAGAGCCGCCTCCCCATCATTGACATCCTTGAGCAAACTCCGGAGATCCCCTACGACGCCCAGTGGGCGATCTTTCTGCGCAACCATGACGAACTAACCCTCGAGATGGTGTCTGAGGAAGAGCGGGACCTCCTGTGGAGGGCCTACTCCCCGGACCGGCGAGCACGGTTGAACCTGGGTATCAGGAGAAGACTCGCCCCTCTCCTAGAAAATGATCGTCGCCGCATCGAGCTGTTGTTCAGTCTCCTGCTTTCCCTGCCGGGCACGCCGGTTATCTATTACGGGGACGAAATCGGGATGGGCGACAACGTGTTTCTCGCCGACCGTGACGGGGTCCGGACTCCGATGCAGTGGAGCAATGACCGCAATGCCGGCTTTTCGAGAGCCAACGCGCAGTCCCTCTACCTACCAGTCGTCGTCGATCCACAATTCCACTACGAGACGGTGAACGTCGAGGCCCAACAGGCCAACCCGAATTCGCTGCTCTCATGGGTACGTCTCATGATCCGGCACCGCCAGCGGCACCCGGTTTTCGGGCGCGGAAGCATCGAGTTCTTGTCACCCGACAACGATCAGGTGTTGGCCTATCTGCGCGACAGCGAAGACCAGACGTTGCTCGTCGTTGCCAACCTCAGTCGCCACTCGCAGTTCGTCGAACTCGATCTCGCCCGATTGGCCGGACAACGCCCGACGGAAATGCTCGGCCGGACCGAGTTTCCGATTATCGCCGAGACGCCCTACCCACTTTCGGTGGGACCCTATGGGTTTTATTGGTTCACGATCGCCTCTCCTGACTCGCCGACTCAGGAGAGGCGGGACGCGCTCGAGATCACCGGACCGCTCGAAGGGGCGATGGCCGGTGAAGGAGCCCTGGCCGACGCGGTTGGCAGATTCATGTCGAACCAGTCCTGGTATCAGGGTCGACCTCCTCGACGGTCGCAGACGACTGTCGTCGACCTGGTGCCTCTCACCCCCGGCGAGCAAGACGCCGCCTTCTGGGTTGCACTGGTCGCGGTCGGCCACGACTCCGGTTCGCAGGATCTGTACGTTCAGACCATCGGCATCTCGTTCGAACCAGATGCCCAACTCCCCGCCTCGGCCATCATCTCGGCAGTACATCGTGACGGAACCGACGGGTTCGTCTTCGATGGTTTGGCCGATCCGCGTGGACGCACGGTACTCCTCGACCTGGTGCTCGCCGGAGACACCCTGCTTGGCATCGCAGGTTCATTGTCCGGCAACCTGGCGCCGACCGCTGCCGATGTCACTTCCGATTCCCCGGTTGATTCGACTGTCCATACCAACGATCGCGGCGAGACCTACATCGATTATGCCAATGGGCTTACGATCAAACTCTTCCATCGAATCGAACCAGGCACGAACCCGGATCTGGAACTCCGTAGATTCCTCACGGAACGGACGGCTTTTGAGGGGGTCGCCGACACCTATGGCGCTCTCGAATACCTGTCCGGCGAAAGCCATACGGTCGGCATCCTCCAGCAATCCTTCACGCAAACTCCGAGCGCCTGGAGTGTGTTCGAGCAACACTGTCACAGCTGGCTGGCGACCGTACCTGACAGAATGCCACCTGCCGATCCGCCCCCGATATGGAGCCGCTCCGACGACGCCGCCGGATTCTCGCTCCCGAGCGTCGACCTTCTCCAACCGGCACTGGATCTGGCGACCGAACTCGGCTCGATGACCGCCCGCCTCCACCTGGCGCTCGGGTCTTTCAGCGAGGACCCGGACCTCGGTACCGAGCCTTTCACACAGCACTACCAACACTCGTTGTATCAATCGCTGCGAGCTGGAATCCGTCGCGAGTTCCGGGCTATGCGCCGACTGAAAACATCCGCCGGTCCGGCAATCGAGGAAGCGATTGACGACCTACTGCGGGCCGAACGTGAATGCCTCGACTGGCTCGACGCAATTAGGAAAAAGCGGATCAAGGGAGCACGCATTCGGCTTCATGGCGATTACCGACTCGACGAAGTGTTCCTCGTCGATGGGGAATTCGTCATCGAGGACCTCTCGGGCGATCACTCGCGCCCGATGAGCGAGCGACGGCTGCGCGGTTCGGGGCTGGGCGACATAGCTCAGATGTTGCGATCGTTCGAATACGTGGGATCGTCGTGTGCCCTCGACAGATCGCGGGCGGACCAGGCCTGGTCGGTTTGGTGGTCGCAGCTGGTCGGAAACGCGTTCGTGACCAGATATTTGACCGATCTCGACGGCTCATTGTTGCTGCCCGACTCATCGGAGGCGATCGACGACCTTCTCAGAGCCTTCTTGATGTCGCGAGCACTTCGCGAACTTCATTGGGAGCTCCAGAATCGCCAGGAATGGGCAAGTATTCCTCTGGCAGAACTACGCCGGATGCTCGAACAGCGACCGTGGTTTGTCGATCGTGATTGAACCTGAGCGCTTATTCCCCGGTTCGTAATCGTCGCTCCGACCCGAGTATTTCAAGCGCTTCCGCAACCTGTTTTGGATCGCCCACCCGGTGGGTGGCCCGGGTACCCCCAGGGCCAACTTTCACTCCTACATCCGGCAAATCCAAGATGGCAAATACGTCCTCGTCCGTCACGTCGTCCCCGAAAAACACGACCCGCTCGAAGTCGTCCCGCTTGCGCATATGGCTGATGGCGGAACCCTTGTCACCGTGACCGACCATGATCTCGACCACCTTCTTGCCCTCAAGGACGCGAGCGTCGAACCTGGCACCAACGGTCCGGGCGGCGTCAGCCGCCTGCTCGGGCTGGGCTACGTGGCGGTAGTGGAATGCGGCTCCGAGTGGCTTGGGTTCAACCGTCGCACCCTCGAACTCGTCGGCAATCCCTTTAAGTTCCTTCGTGATCTCTCTGACGGTTCGAGATGCAACGGGATCATTACCCGACAATCGGACACCGTGATCGCCGATGAGTTCGATGTCCGCGTGCGTACCGACAAAACCGAGCAGCGTATCGACAGATCTACCCGAAATGATCACCGATCCGACACCGGCGTATCGCGCCAGATCAGCCAGGGCATCGACAGCCGGGCCGTACGGAAACGCCGCCGCCGGATCTCCCACAATCGGCGCCAACGTACCGTCATAGTCGCAGGCCACGAGCAGCCGGGAGGCCCGGGCCGCCCCACGCAGTGCGGCGACGAGCGGAGCGTCGATCAAAGGGCGTCCAGACTGGCCAGGCAGTCACGCGCCCAGTCGAATACATCCGCTTTTCGCACGACGTTTCGGAGCTTCCTCATACGTTGACGCTGCTCGGCTTCGGGCATTTTTGTTGCATATGAGAGGGTCTCCACGACTGCGTTGACATCGTACGGATTCACAATCAAGGCGGCCCGGAGCTGCTCGGCGGCGCCGGCAAACTCACTAAGGACAAGCACGCCGTCATTGCCGGTTCGGCTGGCCGCGTATTCCTTGGCGACGAGATTCATCCCATCGCGTAGAGGAGTCACCAACATCACATCAGCCGCCACGTAATACGCGATGACCTCTTCCAACGGGAGCGTTCGATACAGGTATGACACGGGTGCCCAGCCTGGTTCCCCATAGGCACCATTGATCCGCCCGACCGCCTGCTCGATGTCGATTCGCAACTGCTGGTAGGCCGGAACCTGTTCGCGGCTCGGAACCGCCACCTGGACGAATGCGTACTGGCGCCGATCGGTTGGCGAGCCCTTGAGAAGGCTTTCGAAGGCCTTCAATCGCAGATCAATGCCCTTGGTGTAATCAAGCCGGTCCATCCCGAGAATGACATGGTCCGGGTCACCCAGCTCCGCGCGGATTTGGGCAGCTCGGACTTGGACGGCCGCCGACCCGGCCAGCTGTTCAAATTCGGCGGTATCGATGGCGATGGGGGCGGACTGCAAGTGCACCGACCTTCCGTTCCAAACCAAATCACGACGTCCCACTGCTTCGGCGCCGGCCAGTCGGCGCGCCGCCCGAGCGAAGTTGTCGGCACTTTGTCGAGTTTGGAAAGCGATCACATCGGCATCGAGCAAGCCCTCGATGATCTGACGCCGCCAGGGCAAACGGGCAAACACCTCGATTGGCGGAAACGGGATATGCAGATAAAAGCCGATCGTGGCGTCCGGAACAATCGCTCGAAGCATGCCCGGCACGAGCTGCAACTGATAGTCCTGTACCCAGGCGATATCACCCGGACCGACGACACTCGCGGTTGCTTCGGCGTAGCGCTGGTTCACCTCGACGTAAGACCTCCACGTGTGCCGGTGGAATTCTGGTGCAACGATGCCGTCGTGGTAGAGCGGCCATAGCGTCCCGTTACAGAACCCGTAGTAGAAGTCGTCGACCTCCGCCTCATCGAGAGTCACCGGTGTCTGGTCGATGCCGTCGTGGTGGAATGGTGCGGGATTGAACCCGGGAATTCCCGGCCATCCAACCCAGGCACCCTGCGCATTTTGCAGGACCGGTCGAAGCGCTCGCACCAGTCCCCCAGGACTGATAGACCACTCCTCGCCATCCCAAGCCACCGGGAGCCGATTGGCGACAACAATTATCCGCTTCAGAGGTTCCCTCTTTGTCCGACCTCGACCGAGACTAGTGCGCCTCGGCGACCCTCACGCCGTTGCCTACCACTCCCATGCGGGTGCTCCGTCGATCATCTCCCAGCCAGATCGACACTCGGCGATCCGGGCTGCGTCGACCCCATGCGACCACGACCGCGGCGCCGATCGGTTCGGCCTGACCAGAGAGAATGGACTGGATGACACTTGCCCTTCTGGCTTCGGCACTCCTGCCGCCCATTCCAGCTCGAGGGATGTCCCCAGCTGGCCCAAGGCTCGTTTGGGTCGTTTGACCAGGCTCTCATACGTAACGGTCAGCAAGCCGTCCCCCAACATCGTCCTGGCCGTGACGGCCACCGCGGCCTGATAAGCGCCATGCCATACCCAGAACGACGGGTTCGCAGCCTCGATTCGGGCCAGCACGTCACGAGCCGGCGATTCCGGGAAACGACTCGACACGACCATCTGTGGCCCCCACACCCATCCGAGCTGAACATGGGACCGGCAAACAGCCACCGGATGACGCTCCAACAACACCACCCGGGCGTCGAGAGCAGCTCCGATCGACGCCGCCAACAACGGAGTCACTTCCTTGACGACCAGCCGACCGTCCTTTGCCGCAATCTGTTGAACAAGATCGTTAAAGGTCGGCGAGGCCACGGATTCGTGGCTGAACGGATCCAGGCCGGCAGCCAGCAGCCCTTGCGTGATCGGTTCACGCTCGTACGTAACCCCATCAGCCATGCCGAGAACCCACCCCACCCAACTTGAACCACTCCTCGGCAAGGAAGTCAGCAGGATCGATCGTGACACCTAATCGGCCTCGGGTTTCTGACGATTCCGCTTTCGTTGCGACCTGGCACGCTTGTCGGAGAGCCGGGCTTCGTGGGCACGCCTCGGAATCCGGGTCGGTTTTCGGGTCGGACGGGGCCGGAGCGCTTCGGCGATGGCATCGGCCAACCGTTTGCGAGCCATCTGACGGTTACGCCACTGAGACCGGCTTTCGTCGACCGTAAACGTCAAAACACCGTCATTGTGCGCCAGTTCGAGGTCGAGCGTTTGTTTCTCGGTCTCGGTGAATGCCGCGGACTCAAGAACGTCAAACGAAAGAATCGCCCGCGTATTCGAGCGGTTGGCGTGCTGGCCACCGGGCCCCCCAGAGGGACCGAAGGTCCAGCTGAGCTCACTCTCCGGAATCACATGTTTGGGGTCCACCCGCAAGTCGTCGTTCACGCGAACAAGTTTCGCACAGCCTGCCGTCGGACTTTGCCAAGCGACGTGCGGGGCAGCGACTCGACGGATCGCCAGGCCTTGGGAATCTTGTACCCGGCCAGAGTTGCGCGTAACTGATCGGATAACTCGTCGAAAGACACCTCGCCTGATAGCTCAACCGCTGCGGCGACAACTTCACCCCACGTCACGTCCGGCAGGCCGACGACGGCGGCAGCGCGCACCAAATCAAGGGATTCGAGGGCTTCTTTGACCTCGCCGGCCATAACGTTCTCGCCGCCGCTGATAATGACGTCCGACGTGCGGCCGGTGATGCGGAAGCCACCGTCGGCATACTCTCCGAGATCGCCTGTAATGAACCAGCCGTCATCGGAGTGGGCCGGAGCGTCGAGATACGTGCCCGTAACCATCGGGCCCCGCACCTGGATCTCGTTGCCATTCACGAGACGCATACTGGCTCCCGGAATCGGCACAACCAACCGGCGCGGAGGCTCCCCGACCACCGAAGTGGCAATTTGGGAGCCCGCTTCGGTCATCCCGTAGGTGGAGAGCACCCCCAAGCCGCGGGCATACGCCCGATCAAGCAGGGATTGTCCGGCGGGTCCGCCTCCCACCAAGACCGCCCGCACGTCATAGGGTCGCTCGTCCAGGTCAAGGACGGCGGCCAGCTGGGTAGCGACGAACGACGCCAGGGTTACCTGGTCGAGTCCGGCGGCGACCTCCTCCGGTTCGAACCGGTCGTGCAGGAGGACCGCCGATCGGCGAGCGGCGCATCTGATCAGTATTGCGGCACCGCCGACATGGAACATCGGCAGTACGGCCAGCCACACGTCCTCAGAGGTGTGCCCGAGATGTCGAGCGGACGCGGCCTGGCCGGCATCGAGATTGCCCCAGCTGAGGACGACGCCTCGCCCCCGCCCGTCCGACCCCGAGGTAAAAACGATCAGGCACTCGCTGGTTGGTTCGTGTAGACGGCCTCGATGGGGCTGGCCCGCCAATTCAGGATGGATCGAAGGCACCGACCACTCTCTCCCAAGTGGATCAACGATGAACGAAGCCGCAGACTCGGCAAGTTGATCGACAACTTCGGGTTCGGTGAGTCGGGTATTCACGAGGACACAGGCCGCCCCGGCCCGCCAGATCGCAAAGATAGCCACGATCGTCGACAGGTCATTGTTGGCCCACAACGCAACGCGGTCTCCACCACTCACGCCGAAGTCGAGCAACCCGCCCGCCATGCGCGCCGCCCGATCATCGACCTCAGCGAACGAATACGTCGCTCCGTCGATCATAAGAAAGGTGCGATCAGGGTCGACAGCCGCTGCCGCAGATAACCAGTCCTCAATCACAGCCTCTACAGTATCGGCCTGACGCGAAAAGGACGATCATGGTTTCGGAGTTGTTCGACCCACAAGCATGGGACAAGGTGGACGGATTCGACTTCACCGACCTCACCTATCACCGCGCCAAGGCCCATGGAACCGTTCGCATCGCCTTCAACCGGCCCGAAGTACGCAACGCTTTTCGCCCCCATACTGTCGACGAACTGTTTCAGGCCCTTGATCATGCGCGGATGACCAGCGATGTCGGCTGTGTCTTGTTGACCGGCAATGGGCCGTCCCCCAAGGACGGCGGGTGGGCGTTCTGCTCTGGAGGTGACCAACGCATCCGCGGCAAGGACGGCTACAAGTACGAGGGCGACTCCGGCCCTGACCCGGCCCGGCTCGGTCGGCTCCACATTTTGGAGGTCCAGCGACTCATCCGCTTCATGCCCAAGCCGGTCATTGCCGTCGTGCCTGGTTGGGCAGCAGGGGGCGGACATTCGCTCCACGTCGTTTGCGATCTGACGATCGCCTCACGCCAGCACGCCATCTTCAAACAAACGGATGCCGACGTTGCTTCCTTTGACGCAGGCTACGGCTCGGCCCTGCTTGCCAGGCAAGTCGGCCAGAAGTTCGCCAGAGAGATCTTCTTCATCGGGCGTGACCATGACGCCGAGGAGTCGTATCGGATGGGCATGGTCAACCTGGTCGTTGACCATGAGGACCTCGAAAAAGCGGCTCTCGAATACGCTGAAGCGATCAATGGCAAGAGCCCCACCGCGATCAGGATGCTCAAGTACGCATTCAACCTGCCAGATGAAGGTCTGGTTGGCCAGCAGTTGTTTGCCGGCGAAGCCACTCGACTGGCCTACGGGACCGACGAAGCTCAGGAAGGTCGCGACGCGTTCCTGGAAAAGCGCGATCAGGACTACCGCCGCTTCCCCTGGCACTTCTGACGTGCATTCACCGTGGGTCCAGGCAGCCCGACCAGCCACGTTATGGGCTGCGCTGGCGCCGGTGCTGGTGGCTGGCGGACTGGCCAGCGGAGACGGGGTGTTTCGCTGGGACGCGTTTATCGCCGCGGCCCTGGGCGCGATCGCCATTCAGATTGCCACCAATTTCGCCAACGACGCCTCGGACGCCAAACGAGGTGCTGACACCGAGGACCGAATCGGCCCGACCCGGATGGTGGCCACCGGGGTCATTACGGAGCGCCAGATGTGGACGGCTACTGCCCTGACGTTTGGGGTGGCAGCGCTGGCGGGGATCTGGCTGATCACGATCGCCGGATGGATCATCGCCATCATCGGGGTCGCTTCCATCCTGGCCGGACTTGGCTATGTGGGCGGACCACGCCCGTATGGCTATCGCGGGCTCGGCGAGTTGTTCGTCTTTGTCTTTTTTGGCGTTGTTGCGACAGTCGGTTCCCGGTTCGTGCACGATCAAACGTTCCCGCTCGATGCCTGGCTTCTGGCGATCCCCATGGGCTTTCTCGTCACCGCCATTCTCGTGGCCAACAACATCCGTGACCTCGAGACCGACCGGTCGGTGGGGAAACGGACCCTGGCCGTCATCCTCGGCCGCCCGAAGACCGAACAGCTGTACGCCGGACTGATCTACGGCGCATTCATAGCCATCACGGTTTTCGGGACACTGCGTCTCACCCCTTTGGCCACGCTGATCGCCGTCTTCTGGCTGCCGTGGGGCGTAGGTCTGGTCAGAACGATCTACAACGAAACCTCGGGTGCCGCGCTCATCGGTGCGCTCAAGGCAACAGCCCGCCTGCAGCTACTCGTGGCGTTCTCGCTGGCGTTGGGGGCTTCGGCCTGAGATTCCTGGTCACTGATAGAGAAAACGGCTGATGCGATCGCCGAGTTCGGCAGGCGCCTCTCCCACCACGGCGTGGCCCACTCCATCGATGATCGCCAACTGTGAATCCGTGATCGCGACGTGCATCGACTCGGCGATGGCGGCGTACTTCGGATCGGCGGCGCCAGCAACAATCAGGGTGGGCACCGCCAATTCGGACAACCGGTGACCCAGATAAGGCTGCGTTCCCTGGCCAAAATCGACCAAAGCCGACGCCAAGCCCTGAGCTGAGTTCAACAACCGAGTCTCGCGATCGACCGCCCGCCAGATCTCATGGCGTTTGCCTAGGCCGGCGAACAATGGATTGGCCAACCACGTATCGATGAACTCCTCGAGGCCCGCCCCGGTCACTGTCGACGCAAGCCGCCCGTCGCTCTGGCGGCGTTCGTCCCTCGCCGTCGGATCTTCGATGCCTGGTCCCGTCGAAATCAACACCAAACGCTCGACAGGTCGCTCTAATGCGTACCGAAGCGCCAACCTCCCGCCCATCGAGTAGCCGATTAGCACCGGGGGTTCCCCGGCTGCCAGCCACTCGATCAGCCTCGTGACCGACTCGAACGTCGTCGGCAAGTCGCTCGAAGCTCCGTGACCCGGTAGATCGGGAGCTTCGACATGCCTAGGCAGGTAATGGGACAGTTCATCGAACATTCGACCTGCCTGGGTGAATCCGTGCAATCCGATCAGGGCGCTCACCCGACCATTGTGCCACCCCGGAGTCCGGCGTGACATATCGCCAACTAGCCTGGCCCGGTGCCGAACAGAAACTACCGACTCTCCTTGCCCCTACTCGGAGCTCTTCGAGACCTCGGCCTGGACCACGTTGCCGTCAGCCCCGGTTCGCGCAACACTCCGCTGGCCATCGCCGCTGCCGAGACGGCCGGCCTCAAGATTTCGGTACACCTCGACGAGCGCAGTGCCGCGTTCTTTGCCCTGGGTATGGCTCGCGCCACCCAACGCCCGGTTGCCTTGATCTCGACCTCGGGCACCGCCGCAACCGAGTACCTTCCGGCGGCGACAGAGGCTCGACTGTCCCACATCCCGTTGGTCATCCTCACTGCCGACCGACCTCAGGAACTGCGCGACACCGGCGCACCCCAGACCATCCACCAGGCCAACCTGTTCGGAACATCGGCCAAATGGACGCACGACGCCGCTCCGCCCGACCCAGCCGCCGATCCAGCCCGGTATGCGGTTCGCCTGGCCACTCAGGCATGGACGATCGCCCAGGAAAGCCCGGCAGGACCGGTTCACCTCAACCTGGCCTTCCGGGATCCACTTTCCCCCCAAGCGTCCGACGAGACCGCCCCCGAGGCGCCCGCCACTCCCACTGTCCATCTCGGAACGCTCACGGCCTCGGACGGCGCCGTCCTAGCCGTAGCCCGCCAGGTGAGCTCAAAGAAGACCCTGATCGTTGCGGGACCTTCCAGCGACCCGGAAACTCCCCCGGCGATAGTCGAACTTGCCAGCGCCCTGGGAGCTCCAATCCTGGCCGACCCCGTGTCCGGGTTACGAGCCGGCCATCACCCGGTCGAGCAGGTGGTCGGAATGGGCGATGCGCTCGCCAGGGCAGGACGCCTCGATTCCGACCTACGCCCGGACGTGGTGCTCCGCTTTGGTCCGGTTCCCACTTCGAAGGCCCTATGGACCTGGCTTGCCGCCACCGACGTCCCCCAAATATGGATTGATGCGGGCGATTGGCGAGAGGCCACGTCGAGCGCATCGGTGATCGTCCGGGCGGACCCGACAGATACGGCTCGCCGACTCGCCGACCTGGTCAGAGCAGGTGAGCCACAGTGGCGCGCCAACTGGGCCGAGGCCGAGTCGGCAGCTCTCGAAGCTCTCGGAGCCCTGCCATGGCCATCGGAACCCGCAGTGGCTGCCGCACTCGCCGAGGGGGTCGTCGACGGATCTTCGCTCGTAGTGTCATCCTCGATGCCGATTCGCGACGTTGATCTGTTTTTCGGCGTCCAGGATCGTCCGATCCGGGTATTCGCCAATCGAGCGGCGAACGGCATCGACGGAATCATTTCCACGGCGCTCGGCGTGGCGGCCGATGGGCGCCCAACGTATCTGCTCATCGGCGACGTGGCGTTCCTGCACGACGCCACGGCCCTGGCGAGCGCTCACCGCTTGGGACTCTCGATCACCATCGTGCTCATCGACAACGACGGCGGCGGGATATTCCATTTCTTGCCGCAAGCCGATTATCCGGAACACTTCGAGGCTCTCCTCGCAACCCCCCACGGCGCGGACCTCGTATCTCTGGCGGAAGGCATGGGTGCCACCGTCGTGCAACCAGCCACAGCTGAAGACTTTATCGGCCACCTCACGGCACCAAGCGGGGTGACCGTTATCTACATCAAGACAAATCGAACCGAAAACGCGGCCGTTCACAAGGAGTTGCTCAGCCGGATCAGTCCTTGATCGGGGGATTAGGCCTCAGCGAGAAGGCTCATCATGGTTCGGAACTTGAGGCGGGTTTCTTCCAACTCGGCAGCCGGCACCGAATCCCCCACGATTCCAGCTCCGGCATAGAGATGCGCCGTCCGTCCCCGGATGAGCGCACACCTGAGCGATATGGCCAACTCACCGTCACCCTGACGATTTGCCCACCCAACGGCGCCGGCGTACCAGCCCCGATCGATGACTTCCTCCTTGGCAAGGAATCGGCTGGCCTCGTCCCGGGGACTCCCTCCTACGGCCGGGGTTGGATGGAGGCGCCCGGCCAAGTCAATGACATGGGTTGGCTTCGTCAGCGTGCCGTTGACCTCCGTCGACAAATGCTGAACGTGAGCCGTCTTGCGAAGCGACGGACTCTGATCCACGTGCAAGTCGGTGGTCATGGACTCAAGCCGTGCGGTGATGTCATCAACCACGAACCGATGCTCGCGCCGGTCCTTACCTGAGGCCATCAGCAACTCGCCAAACGCCCGGTCCTCATCCTCGTTGCTCCCACGGGGCGCCGAGCCGGCTAGTGGATGAGACCGTACCTGATCTCCGCGCCGCTCGACCAGCAGCTCTGGGGAAGCGCCGACGAAGACACTGCCCCCTTCCTGCCAACCGAACACATAGCACTCGGGATAGGTGAGGCGGAGGCGGGACACCAGGTCGAACGGCCGGTATGGTACGTCAGACGTGACGAGTACCGACCGCGCCATGACAACCTTCTCGAGGGTCTTGGCCTTGATGGAATCGACTGCATTGGCTACCGATCCTTCCCAATCGGTCGGAGCCGGGCGCGACTCAATCGACAGATCAGTTGTACGGCCGGTTGCCGGCCGGCCGGGAGCGACCAACCGCGCCAAGACATCCGCCAGCGGTGCCCACATCCGGCCTGGGGGGAGCACCACGACTAGCTCGGAGGAGTCGGGAGTGCCAATCACACTGATGATGGGAATCACCGAGGCGGCCGGCCCGAAGCCGTCCCACTCAGATCCAAGACCCCCCTCGGGTAGATACGAGAATCCGGTGAAGGCGCGCTCATCAATCCGGCAGGATTCCAGCTGCTGCGCCAGATCGGAGAACCGGGAATTCCCATCGACCCGGTCAGATCGCCAGGCAACCCCGAGTCCGCCGGC
The DNA here is from genome assembly GCA_029881355.1 of Acidimicrobiia bacterium. Classification (GTDB taxonomy): domain Bacteria; phylum Actinomycetota; class Acidimicrobiia; order Spongiisociales; family JAENVV01; genus JAENVV01. The sequence continues at coordinate 16,189 of JAOUMT010000001.1, forward strand.
TTCGTCGAGATCGGGACGCCCAAAATAGGCGGCAAAGGGAAACAGGTGAGCACCGGAGCGAACCAGGGAGAGCGGATCGACCGGGACGTCAGCTCGGGCCACCCGGTAACCCTCGGCGACTCCCGCCCCGAGCTGGGATCCAAGCGCATCAATAGTGGAAGGCGAAAACATGACACGCAATGTTAGGGCCTTGGCAGGTTCATAACTTCCGCACGAATCCATCCAGCGCGGTGATGATCACCGACGCCAGCGTTCCTGGCTGCTCCATAGGCGCAAAATGCCCGGCACCGGCGATGGAGGCGAGTCGCGAGTCGGCGATCCGATCCCTCAGGAGCTCCACATAGCCGGGCGGGTAGGTATCGGTATCTTCTCCGACCACAAGCCAGATCGGGACTGCCAACTCTTCGAGGCGATCGTGAACACCGTCTGAGCCCGACCGGGAAAACACTTCCGCTTCGTGCACGGGTTCACAGGCCAACGCCCAGGTGTCAGCTTCTGGCACTAGCCCACCTTCGACGTAGGCGGCCAGCGCGTCATCAACCCATCCCGAGAACACCGCCTTATCTGCGAAGTTGCCGAGTGCGTCCGCTACCGATTCGAATTCCCGCCTCCGGCGGGAGGCACCGATCACCAGCGGATGGTCCAGGGAGTCGAACGTCAATGGGGGAAAAACAATCGGTTCTACCAGAACTTGCCCGAGATACCGCTCCGGGGCAACCAGAGCGCTTTGCAGTAGAGCGGTTGCCCCCATCGAGTGGCCCACCCCCACGACCGGTCCGCCTACCCGGGACAGGATCTCAGCTACGTCATCGCCAAAACGGGTCCAGGAGTGATCTTCCAGCTTTGGAGAATGCCCATGCGATCGGAAGTCAAAGGCCACGATTGGTCCATCGAACCCCTGGGTTCTCAGTTCCGCTACCACCGGCCGCCAAACGAGCTTGTTGAAACCTGTGGCGTGCGCAAGCACCAGGGTCACCGGGCCGGTTCCACCCCATTCGACCGTCGAAAGGGTCATCGCTGCGTCAGCTGAGCTAGGTGGTTTCCTACCGGGCGTGGTGGTCGATCCCGTGGTAGATGTCGATGAAGTCGTCGACTTCGGCGCGAACATCGTCCGTGAGATCATCGAAGTAAAAGACCCGCGACCAGGCGATCGCGGCAGCCCGATAGCTGGTGCCATCCGGATCCTGAATCGCTCCATCGTAGGGCGTCATAACCAATGTCGGCTCCGGTCGGCCATCGACGTAGCTCGCCAGTGATCCGGACAAATCGTCGCAACCCGTAGGACAGTTGTACACGAACACCACACCGGCATCTTCAAGATTGTGAATGTACAGCTCTGGCGGGATCGGCTCTTCGCTCACGCCCCATGGCCCTAACCCACCGAAGTGGGGGCCGGAGGATGGTGGGGCGGAGTTGTAGGGAACATGCGGTTCGGCAATGTCGGTGAGGTGGAAGTTACCCTGGCTTGGATAGGGAATCCCGGGAGGAGCCGGAGCAAACATGATCCAGGCGGTCAACCCGGCAACGGCGGCCAGAATCACTCCAACGGTGAGGAAGCTCTTCTTTCGAACCTCGGCACTCTGGTTGGCGGCTCGTTCTTCAGCCTTGCGGATCTGCTCAAGTTCGAGCGTCCGCCCTTTTCCCTTTGACGACATCGGTGTTTGGCTCCTGTTGACTGGCCGATAGGTTACCGGACGGCCACAGTTTAGTCACAGCTGGGACAAGTCCACCTGGCTCAGGTTCCAGCCGAGGTCCACGCAAGTTTGGAGACCACCCGCACCACCCCGTCGAGGCGCCGGGTTAGTTCTTCGAGTAGGCGTGCGTCCGCCTCTTCGGGAAGTTCGCCTTCAAGCGTCACAACCCCTTCGCTGACCGTTACCTCAATAAGGTCTGGATCGAACATAAGCACGCGACCCAGTACGTCTTCCCTGATCTCATCCTCGATCACGTCGTCTGGTCGAGCGAATGCACGGACGATGTCGGATCGGGAAATGATGCCGACAAGATGGCCGTCTGCGTCAACAACCGGAAGCCGCTTGACGTTCTTGTTCGCCATCGTTCGACCGGCAGCAGCGACCGTCGTGTCTGCCATCACCACCAAAGGATGGCGGGTCATGGCGTCGCCGACGGATTCCCCCGGCTCCGGGACCGTGTCGTCGATAAACATCTTCAGCAATCGGGGACGGGGTCCAGGATCTCGAATCAAGAAATCCGCCTCGGTGATGATCCCGACCACCACCGAATCGTCCTCGACGACCGGAAGGCCAGAGATGCGGTTGTCGACCATCAACCGAGCCGCTTCCTTAAGGGTGTGTTCTGGCGTGACCGTAATCACATCATCCGTCATGACATCCTGGACATGCATCATGTCTCCTTTACGACAAGCACATCACAATGTGCAAAGTGCAACACTCGATGCGCAGTGCTACCTAGAAAGAACGCGGCGAGTTCGGACCGGCCTCGCGACCCGACAACGGCGAGGTCACATTCCCGCTCAGCTGCGAAATCGATCAAAACATCAGGTGGGTATCCCCGCACCGAATGCTCTTCGACTCGCACCCCCCGGCTCCGGATCTTCTCGACGACCGGAGCGATCACATTCCACACTTCGTCAATCTGCGCCTGCTCAATGGCGCCGATCTGGATGGGGGCAATGCCAACCGCTTGCAGCAGGTTCGGTGACATGTGCACCGCATATACCACATGCAGTTCCTCCTCCAGGGCGTGGGCGATTTGACCGGCCCGTTCGAGCGCAGCAACCGAATACGACTGCTCATCGACCCCGACGACAATCATTCCTGTCCTTCCCATGACTCTGGGGGGAAGGCGGCTTCTTGTCTTGCGGCCAAGCGGGCGGCATAGGCGGCGGCTTCCGATCGACGGCTCATCTCCAACTTGGCGAGAAGATTCGACACATAGTTTTTGACTGTTTTCTCAGCGAGATACATTTCTTCGGCGATCTGGCGATTGGTCAGCCCATCGGCGATATGAAACAGGATTTTCGACTCCTGGGGCGATAGTCGGGCCAGCAAAGGGTCTGATGGACTGTCACCGCGCAGCCGGGCGAAAAGCTTGTCGGTCATCTCGGCGTCGAGCAACGACTCGCCGGTGGCGACGCGCCGGATGTTCTCGATTAGCGCCGAGCCATCGATCCGCTTGAGTACGTACCCGGATGCTCCGGCCATGATGGCCGACATCAGTGCTTCCTCGTCGGCGTAGGACGTCAGCATGAGTACCCGGACATCGGGCCACCGCGAGCGGATCTCACGGCAAGCTTCGACACCCGACCCGTCGGGTAGCCGGAGGTCAAGGATCACCACGTCGGGGCTGTGGTATCCCGTCCGGCGAATCGCCTCGGCAACGGTTCCCGCCTCCCCGACCACGTCAAAATCGTCCTGGGACTCCAGCAATGCGCGAATCCCTCTGCGCACCAGTTCGTGATCGTCAACAAGAAGCAGCTTTACCGACATATCGATAAATCTACAGACAGGTCAACCGGTATGCCCAAAGGGATGGCCTCAATCATGTAGAGCACAAAGTCCCAAAGCTTCGATCGCGAGCCTTGACGATGGGGCAAGTAGTGTGTCAGGGATGCTCCAACGCCCCGACCAAATCTCGGACCTGATTGAAGCCGCTGCCAGCGTCGTCGGTCAGTCCGACCTCCGTGCGGTCCTCTACGAGACCGTCGAAGCGGCCATGCACATGACCGGAGCCCAATACGGGGCTCTCGGCGTGATCGGGCAGCATCAATCCCTCGTCGAATTCCTCCATGTGGGCCTGGCCCCTGGACAAGCTCAGCTCATTGGGCCTTTACCGACTGGCCGGGGAGTCTTGGGGACGCTTATCCGATCGAAAGAGACCATCCGGCTCGAACGACTACAAGACCACCCCGACTCGGCTGGATTCCCTGCCAACCATCCTCCGATGGGCAACTTCCTCGGGGTCCCGGTGCGTCTCGGCTCCCATGTGTACGGCAATCTGTACCTCACCGAAAAACCGGGCGGATTCACGGCGGCAGATCAAGATCTGATCGAGTCGCTCGCCGTCGTAGCTGGAGCCGCCGTGAGCACTGCTCGGCTCCAGGATCGACTGAGACGAACCGCGGTCGTCGAAGATCGTGAGCGAATCGCCCGCGACCTGCACGACGCAATAATCCAGGATCTATTCGCGGTCGGTTTGTCTCTGCAGGGGATGAGTCTGCGCGTCGAAGATGTAGAGCTTCGAACGATGCTGACTGAGTCCGTCGAACGCCTCGACAACGCCATCTCTGAGCTGCGGCGCTTTATCTTCGGTTTACGACCGCCAGTTTGGTCAGGCCGCAACCTGCGGACAGAACTAGCCGAATTGATCGGTCAACTCTCGGACTCCTACGAGACGACGGTCGACCTGCAGGTGCCAGCCGACCTCCGGACCATCGATGCGGGAACAGTCGAGACTGCTGTGCAGTTGGTCCGTGAAGCCGTGTCCAACGCATTACGCCATTCAGAGTGTCAAACCGTAACCGTGTCAATCGACACGGTCGATTCAGACCTGATGATGCTCGTCGCAGATGACGGTCGCGGCTTTGACCCTGCCACGATCAACCGGGGAATGGGCTTGGACAACATGACGCAACGGTCGACCGATGCCGGCGGTTCCGTGAATATCCGAAGTCAAATAGGCGCAGGAACTACGATTTCGATCCGGTTACCTGCCTGACATCGTCCAAACGCGGCGGTTGATCCAAACCGGCGACGATCCGATCCACGAACGACTTCACGCATGCTTCGGTGAGCCGATGAAACAGCGCCGGATCCGCCCCGGTAGGTAACCGATACGAACCCCGCAAGCTGATCTGACATCGATTCGGGCCGATCGGCGCTACGACAAGATCACCTTCCAGCGCAGCAAACAAGCCAGCAGGTCCGTCGGCAATCCACTCGATAACCATCGCCGTATGATTCGACTTTTGGATCGGCTCGGTTACGTTCAGCCTCACCGACGATGCCACGAGGTCTTGACCGACCAGTCGACTCCGCAATGATTCAGCGTTCCGATAGGCTTCGGCTGCCCATGTAGCGAGATCGAGGTCAATGAGGCGGTCCCCAATGACTTCACAAGGCCGCCTTACATTGGCGAAGTAGTAAACGAACATCGCTACAACCTCCAACCGGCGCTTGCGACAGCGTCGATTCGAAACGTTTTCATGGTGACAACGTACGGCCTCGAGCCTCATGATTCCTAGGGCACTACGGCACACCACCATGGGCTGACCGGCCGCAAACCGCTTCCCTGAATGCGGATCATCAACCATCGGCTTACGGGACCGGGCCAAACGGCCCTGCTACGCCCCTCGGCACACCTGACAGACTGGCCCAATGATTGATTGGAAAGAACGTGCTGCTTGCCGGGGTATGGACCCATCCGTCTTTTTCCCACCAACCGGAGATCGTAAGGCGCTCGCCAGAGCGCGCGCCATTTGTGAGGGGTGCCAGTCCCAGGCCGATTGTTTGGTCACCGGCCTCGACCAGACAGACGGCATCTTTGCCGGGACGACGCCCCGGCAACGCAAGTCCCTCGCACTAGTCGGCTACTGAAGGCAGATCGGCCAGTTCCGGGGACCAACCCTGCCGGATTGGCTTGATGCGCACCCGACCATCAACCACCACAACACCCTGACCCGGCTCTCGTACGATCACCGGATTCAGGTCCATCTCGGCCAATTCCGGCACCGCCTCGATGAGCGCCGAAACCCGCAGGAGGGCTTGCTCCACGGCCGGGACGTCACCAGCCGGGTGGCCACGATAGCCGTCGAGCAGTTTGGCAGATTTGATCCCCGTGACCATCTGCGTCGCCTCGCGATCGGTGATCGGAGCCACACGAAACACCACATCCTTGAGCAGTTCAACAAAAACGCCACCCATCCCGAAGACAAGCAGCGGGCCAAACGATGGGTCCTCCGACATGCCGATGAGCACTTCAATGCCCTCAGGGACCATTTCCTGGATCAGGACCCCTTCGGCGTCGCCGACCAGCTTCATCATGCGGTCATACTCCTTGCCAACTGACCCAGATCCCGTCACGTTGAGAGCGACTCCCCCGATGTCGGATTTGTGCAGTGCACTCGGAGCGACCAGCTTCATGGCGACGGGACCGCCGATGTCGCCGGCGGCCGCCACCGCGGCTTTCCGGGATATGACCACGGCCGATTGCGGCGTCTGAATACCGAACGCGCCCAGCAGACCTCGGACTTCATCGTCGCTGAGCCAGCCGCCGTCGGGACCCAACCGAGCCAGCGCCTCAGCTACGAGTTGTTTGGCCGCGTCGGGATCGACATCGGCAAACACCGGAACTTCGCCGTAAGGCGTCCGACGCCACTCGGCATAGGACGCGGCCCTGGCCAGCGCTTTGGCTGCCGCCTCAGGAAACTCGTAGGCAGGAATCGTCATCGCCTCATTGCGCATCGAGGCCCGGCCTGAACCGGACTCCATAAGGACCGCAAGCTGAGTCTTACCGGAGGTGATTGCTGCCTCGAGGACCGGGAGACCCACGTCGGGACCATTCTCGATCGTCTGAATATGGATCGTGATGATCGCGTCAATTTCGTCGGACGCACCAAGGACCTCGGCCACGTGCCCATACTGAGAAGGCCCAGCCGAAGCGATGAGATCGACAGGGTTGGTGACCGATGCCTCGGCCGGCAGTCCCACGCGCAGCTCGGCCTGAAGGGCCTCACTGAACACCGGCAACTCAAGCCCGGCGGCCTCGAGCGCGTCAGCTGCCAGAATGCCAGGACCTCCGGCGTTGGTCACCACCCCAACCCGGCGACCGTCGGGCAGCGGCTGGTTGGCGAGAAGCGACGCAACGGCGAAGAGTTCTTCAATGGTATCGGTCCGGATCATGCCCGTCTGGGCGCTCAACGCGTCGACGGCAACGTCGGCGCTGGCCAGGGCGCCAGTATGGGAGCTGGCCGCACGGGATCCGGCTTTCGACCTTCCGGATTTCACAGCCACGATGGGCTTTTTTCTCCCGATTCGACGTGCTATTCGTCCAAATTTGCGCGGGTTGCCGAACGATTCCAGATACATCACGATGACGTCAGTGGCGGGATCTTCCTCCCAGCTGAGGATCAGATCGTTACCGGAAACATCCGGTTTGTTTCCAATCGACACGAACTGCGAGATACCAATGTCGTGACGGCTCGCGTAGTCAAGGATGGCGATCCCCAAAGCCCCTGACTGGGACAACATCGCCACGTTGCCCCTTGGCGGGTACACCGGCGCGAACGTAGCGTTGAGATTCACGGCCGGGTCGGTGTTTACCAGCCCCATGCAATTTGGTCCGATCATCCGCATCCCGGCCGATCGAACCAACTGGACGAGCTCCTGCTCCAGGGCCGCCCCTTCCTCGCCGACTTCTGAGAAGCCGGCGGAAATCACCACGAGGCCGCGCACACCTTTGGCCGCACATTCCCGAACAACGTCGAGTACCGCGAAGGAAGGTACTGCGATGATGGCGAGGTCGACGCTGCCCGGAATATCAGTGACCGACGGATACGCCCGCACGGATCCAACCACTTCGGTTTGCGGGTTGACGGGGTACACGACCCCGGAGAATCCACCTTGCAACAGGTTGGCGAACAATCGCCCGCCGATCGATCCGACGGTTCGCGAAGCCCCGACTACCGCTATCGAACGCGGATAGAACATGGGCAGGATCGAAGCCGCGATGGCCCGTTGTTCGCGACGAGCATCAGCGGCTTTGGCGTCTTCGGAGGCACCGACCGGGAACTCTACGTTGTAGACACCTTCGTCCAGGCTCCTCGTCAGTGTGTACCCCGAGTTGCGGAACACCCGCATCATTGAGAGGTTGTCAGGAAGAACATACGCCTGGAACGATTTCACACCGTGCGACCGGGCATAGGTCGTAAGGATCTGGAGTAACTGTGTGCCGATGCCTCTCGACTGTTGGTCGTCAGCCACCACAAAGGCCACCTCGGCCCTGGTCGGGTCATCACCGTCGCGGTCATAGCGGCCGACGCCCACCATCTCGTCCTCGTGGAAAACCACAACCGCCATGCGCGATTCGTAGTCCACCGTCGTGAAAAACTCGACCTCGGCGTCGGTCAAACGCTCTTTGGCTCGAAAGAACCGGTAATAGCGCGATTGTGTCCCGAGTCGCTCGAATAGCTTGACGAGCGATCCGGCATCAGTTGGCTTGATCGGTCGGAATCGACCGACCACGCCGTCGCGCAGCACAACATCTAGTTCGTATTCGGCTGGATATTCCATCAGTCTTCCTTTGAGCAAAATTTGAGAAATCGGTCGAGCGACCACGTGTTGACGCATTGTTCTGGAGCGAGCCAGCCCCGCTGGGCTTGCTGCACACCCCACCTCATGTAGTCAAGTTCACGCACCCGGTGGGCGTCCGTATCGATCATGAACCGCACGTTCCGTCCGCGAGCTTTTCTGATGACGTCACTGGTGGCATCAAGTCTTTCCAGATGGGAGTTGATCTCAAGTGCAACGCCGGTCGTCTCGGCTCCCTCGAGGACGGCATCAACGTCAAACTCGATTCCTGGCCGGCGCCCGATCATCCTTCCTGACAAATGTCCGATCGTCCGCACCGCCCGATTACCCATGGCAGTCAGCAACCGAAGCGTCTGACGTTCGGCTGGCAAATCAAAATGGGAGTGCACCGAGGCAACCGTGTAGTCGAAGCCCGCCAGGAAGTCTGCGTCGTAATCGACATGGCCATCGGGGTCGATATTGAGCTCGGTTCCATGGAGGAGGTGAATTGAGGGAAACCGGTCGGCGAGTTCACGCAGCTGCCCGCGCTGATCGACCATCTGCTCGCGGCTTGCCCCATTGATCGTGAGATCCTCGGCGTGGTCGGTTATCGCCATGTACGCGTAGCCGCGATCCACGCAACCTTGAATCATCTGAATCAACGAGTCTTCTCCATCGCCCGAGAGGTCCGAATGTACATGGAGATCTCCCCGGATCATGTCGAGGCTCACCACTGAGCCGACCGCCTCGGCGGGGGCTTCGATCTCTCCGGTATCTTCACGGAGCCGGGGCGAAACGTACGGGAGGTCGAGAGCCGCATAAATCTGGCTTTCTGTTTCTGCGGCTACCACGGCACCGGTTTCTGCGTCCGCCAATGCATACTCGTTCAAGGTCCACCCTTTGGTGAGCGCTCGTTGACGCAGGGCGATGTTATGAGCTTTGGAGCCGGTGAAATACATGATGGCCGCTCCGAACGACTCCGGCGCAATTACTCGGACATCGATCTGCAGGCCGGCGTGGGTGAGAAAAGCGACCTTGGTATCTCCATCGGCGATGATCTCCCCGACGACGGGCAAGTCACGAACCCGTTTGGCGACCGGCCCCGGCGTCGCGGTGGCGACCAGAATGTCAACGTCGGCGACCGTGTCCCGCAGCCGGCGAAGGCTCCCACAGATCTTGACCCCGACGACCCCATCGACGCCGGCCAGCTCGGCGGCTACCCGTTCGGCCACCGGCATTGCTTCGGCGATCGGCGTGCGCCGATCCTTGCCGAACATGCCGAGGCGACCGATCGCTTTGGCTAGTTTCTCTTCGGTTTTGGCTCCTAGGCCGGCGACATCACGCAGTTTCTCCCCGGCGATCGCCTCGGTCAGCTTCTCGACGGAGTCGACGCCCAATTCGTCACGCAACTTGGCCGCAGTTTTGGCCCCGAGTCCGGGAATCTTGACCATCTCCCGGTAATCGGTCGGGAAAGCGAGCCGAAGCCGATCGAGTTTTTCGATGCCACCCCGGTCGACGAACTCGGCGATCTTGTCAGCGGTTGACTTGCCGATCCCCTTCAAGCCAACGAGCTCTGTTTTCGTCATCGTCGTGACGTCGGGCTGAAGCTCGCGCAAGGAACGAGAAGCAGACTCATAGGCTCTGGCGCGAAACGACTGAGGGTTTTGATCCTCAAGTTTGGTGAGCTCGGCGAGTTCGTCGAACAAGTCAGCAAGAGTGGCGTTGATCACAAAAGCAGCCTAGGTCAAGCCACGACCCGCTCAGTCCAGCTGAAGTGGCCGATTGGCTCCGTAGTTCGACAGATAACTCTTCAATCTGAGCTTACGAAGCGTCGACTGCGAGGTCATATAGCGAACCTTGCCGAAAATGTCCCGTTCCGGCCCCCAAGCACGGTCAAACCGGCCAAGCACCCAGTGAATTCCCGAAACCGAGTTGGGATCGCGACCGTCGAGGGCGTATCGATTGTTGAGTTCGAACATGACATCGTGGGCTACCACAGGATGTTCGGTCCACTCCAAGATCTTCTTTCCCCACAGCATGCGAAGATAATTGTGAATCGTCCCGGTCTCGACCAGTTGCCGTTGGGCAGCGTTCCACACCTCGTCGTGGGTACCAGCGCTGGCGAACTCGTCGAGGGAATAGAGGTGGTCACGCGGATCGGTGGCGTGTTCTTGAAGAGTTCGCCTGGCCCATTCAGGCAACGCGTCGTACTGGTCGTAGGCGCTGTCGCGGTAGGCAGCCCGATATCCGATGTCGCGCCACGTAACGACCTGATCGAGAAAGCCTTCGGCTTGCTCGGACAAGCCCCACCATCCAACCCGTCCGCCCCGCGAAGATGGACTCAGTTCCGTCGGGGACCAGTCCTCCGACCGGGTGACCGCGAGAAACACGTCATGAACCGATATTTGGCCAAAATGCAGGAATGGCGACAGTCCCGACTCGGCTTGCGCGTCTGGTTGGTTCCGTTCGTCGTACCGAAGCAAACCCGAAGTGACAAACTCGGCGAGTCGAGTTTGAGCCGCACGCTCGCCTCCGATGAGCGCGGTAGCGCCAACGCCGTGGTCGATCGGCAGATCGGCGACGACGTCTCGACGCACTGGAGCGCTCGGAAAGCCAGCCATCACCGACGCGACGCCTGCGGGCATCGTTTCGGTAAGATCGGCCAGGGGGTCAGCATCTGGCAGGTCATCAAGATGGTCAGGGAGCACCTGTTGATTGAACCGACGAAGGTCGACAGCTCGCCGGAATTCTCGGTCGGTGGCCGCCATCGGGACGAGACCATTGTGGTCCACCACTTCGAACCGGCATTGCGTTTGTCCTACGGCAGCCTGACGAGCCGCAGGAAGAAAGAAGATAGGAGCGTCGTCACCGACCATCACGGCGGCATCGCGTGTCAGTCGCTTCAGCAGGCCCTTTGAAGCCGCCGGTTCCGGCTCGACGTAAGCAACACACGCCACCCGGCCGGCGCAGCCAGCAACCACATCGGCAATTCCGTCGATCGCGAACGCGTGGATGCGATCGTTCGCCCACGGATAGTCGCTGCGCAACGCCACAAACACGACGAGCGGCAACTTGAGGTGGCGGGACCAGTCCGCTGCTCGTTGCAGAGCAAAGTTCGACCGCAGGCGTCGGTAGCCAGTCATCCAATAAAGGACGTAGTCGCCGGTGGGCGGCCGATCAACCAGCGTCGAGATCCGCTCCTCAGGAACTGTGGACTTCAAGAACGATTCGGTCGCAGGAACTTCAAGATGGCCGCCGCCGTCTGGTCCTGCTGCTCCTGGCGACCAATAGCAGCAGATCCATCGCCGGCCTGCGGGCCATAGCTTCCGAACTGCGCATGATTGCCGCCTTCGATCAATACCAACTCGGCGTTTGGCGACAGGAGCTTGCCGACCTTTTCTTCCACCTCGGCGGGCGTCGCCAGGCCGTCTTCGGAGCCATAAATCACCAGGCTCGGGAGGCTGCGGAATGCCAGATTCGACGAATCGCCCGGATAGGCCGCCAACAAGACCAGCCCCGAGATTCGTTGGTTGCGTTCGGCAAACTCAGCAGCCATGGCTCCGCCCAGTGAATGACCGGCCATTACCCAATTGGTGATCTCGGGATGTTCGAGCAGGACATCTCCAGCCTCCGATACACCGAAGAATGCGAAGTTGAACGGGTGCTTGACCACAACCACGAGCGCTCCCCCGTCGGCAATCTGACGGGCCAGCGGCGCGTACGCTTCGGGATCTACCCGGGCGCCGGTGTAAAACACCATGCCAACGTTGGGGGTCCGGTCCGCCGGGGCGAAGGTCAGCCGCGGCTCGGTCGTGACGCTGACCGCATCGTCCGATATGAGTAAGACGTCCACGTCGGGGGTTGAGTGAAACGGCGAGGCGTAGTTGTCGTAGGCGTAGAACGTTCCAAGCGCCAGCGTGGCAATGAGCAGTCCCCTGATGATCCACTTGGTGTCCATGCCGGTTCATTCTCCCAGGTTTGTGGGCCCGGGCCCGGATTTCACCAACCTGTCCAACGCGGCCGATCCGGCAGCCGGGCGGATTCATCGTATGGCAAGACGTGGAGTAGCTCGCCACCGGCAACGAGCCGCTGGATGTTCTGCCAGGCATCAGGAGAGAACATGTCACGATGTTCTGATAGAAACACCTCTTTGAGCGGCGGCGACAGCCCCAGGAAACGTTCATGCTCCTCCGGGAACACGTCGGTGTCCCCGACGCTGTACCAGGCGTCAGCGGCCATCTCGTCCTCATCGCTCCGAGCGAGCGGGATCTTGCGAAAACGCATGTCGGTCAGGGGGCGTAGCTCGTCGTAGTCATAGAACACGACGCGCCCGTGACGAGTGACCCCGAAGTTCTTCAACAACAAGTCGCCAGGAAAGATATTGGTCGAGGCGAGGTCTTTGATCGACCGCCCGAAGTCCAGGACCGCCGCACCCGCCGCCCGTTCCCCTGCTTCACGGACATAAATGTCGAGCGGGATAACCCGGCGCTCCACGTAGACCTGCTTGATAACCACCACGTCGTCGCTGATCTCGACGGTATCGGCTGCGTCAGAAGCAAATTCCTCAAGCAATCCCTCAGAGAATCGTGACCGTTGGATCTCGAGATGCTGAAAGTCGTGCGCATCGACCAGGCGACCCGCCCGGTCGTGTTGGAAGACCATCCGGTACTTGTCCATGATGGCTCGACGGGTCGTGCGCTTCTGCGGGGGAAACTTGTCGCGGATGATCTTGAAGGCGTCGTCGAAACCAGGCATCGTAAAGACGATCATCACCAGCCCCTTCGTGCCCCGGGCGATCTCGAATTGCTCATCGGTGGAGGCCATATGCCTGCGGAGGTCCCGATACAGCTCGGTCTTACCGTGTTTGTTGTACCCGATCGCGATGTAGATTTCGGCAACGCGCTTTCGGGGCATCAGGCGCTTGAGGAATCGAACCAGATCGTACGGTCTGGCGACGTCGACCAGGAAATATGAACGGGTAAACGAAAACAGGATCGAGACTTCGTGCTCTTGAGTAAGTACGGCATCGATGGCGACGCCCGAGTCATCGTGGGTGAAGGCCATGACCAGGGGGATGGTGTGGGAGCCCGAATGTAGGCGAGCCACCAGATAGGCAGCTTGTCCCCGATAGAAGATCGACCGGACCAGTTCCGCTCCATCGAGACTCATCAAGGCTCCGACTTGCTCAAGGCGTCCCTCGATCCTGTCGGTGACCGCCGCTAGGTCACCGGGGCGGTCGGCAAGATCAAACGGGCATTGGTCCAGCATCGCTTCGACCATCGACGACACAGACTTCGCCCGGCCAAGGGCGACGAAGACTGGTTCCGCTGAGCGGCTGGGTGGGGTGTCGAAGTCCGTATCAACGAACTCAATGGCCTGGTCCACCCCCACCGTCGTGAAAACACGACGGGTGATCGAGTTGAAGAACGTTTCGGCGATATCCCAGTCGTCTCGGTCAGAGATGAGCGCGGAAAACACCGCTTTGATGGGAGCCCAAAGCGACTGATCTTCCGTTCGCTCGCCCAGCAGCGCCTCGATGTCCGCCAGGACCTCGTCCACCACGTCCCGATAGAGGCCGAGCCGTTCAGACGCATCAGCCTGCATCCCATGCCAATCGCGCTGCAGAAAGCGAACTTCGGCTCGGGAGGTAATCACGCGGAAGCGGGCAACGTAGTTCTCGTATCCGGCCAAAATCGTGTTCGCACCAACAAACGAGCGGCGACTATCGGTTAGCGGTGCGTCCATGCCGTGAGCCTAATAATCGACGTCCGATCGACCTATTCGTCGAACGCTCGATCTCGTCAACAGCGACAACCCATCATGAGGGGTAGTACCCCGGGGGGGACTTGAACCCCCACGCCTTGCGGCCGTGGATTTTAAGTCCACTGCGTCTGCCGATTCCGCCACCGGGGCTGGCTGTCAACCGGACACTAATCCAACGGCCACCCCATGCAGTAGGTCCCATTCCGATACGACCATCCCGGAGGCGCCGACGGCCCGTAACGCAGCCTCGAGAACCACCAGACCTCCCAGGATGACAGGAGCTCGCTTGGTTCCGATTGTGCCGACGGAGGCAATCTCCTCGGTGGTCAGGGTTGCCAGCCTCCCGAGGAGTTCTGTAACGGCATCGGGGCCGATCGTGGCCAAGTGGACGATCGACCGATCGTGCACGGTGAGTCCGAGCAGAGTCCCGGCGACAGTCGTGCAGGTACCGGCAACGCCGACCACGGTTTCCGAATCAGCGACATCGATCCCGGCGAACAACCCGGCCGTGACCGACCGGGCAGCCGCAAGCTTTCTGGCCGGCACGGGGCCGCCACCAAGATAGAGGTCGGTCAGCCGTACCGATCCAATATCGACGCTCACCGCCGTCTCGACCCCGGACCGGCCATGAACGAATTCTGTGGATCCTCCGCCGATGTCAATAACCGTGATTTGCCGGTCCGGCAACGCCCGGGAAGCTCCCTCGAACGAAAACCGCGCTTCCGCTACTCCATCAATGAGCGTCGGGCGGACGCCACAGATACGCTCGACCTGATCGAAGAAGTCCTCACGGTTCCGGGCATCTCGCGAAGCCGACGTCGCCACGATGATCGAGTTGTCTGAATCGGCAAAAGCGGTTGCGAAGGAGCCGAGGGCGTTGACCGCTCGCTCCATGGCGTCCGGTTGTAGAAGCCCTGTGTCGTGCAATCCCCGTCCGAGCCCTACCACTTCGGTCCGCACGTCGACCTCGGTCAAACTCGAACCTTCGACATCGGCTACCAGCAACCGCGCCGTGTTCGTTCCGATGTCCCCCACGGCAACCCGGGTCACTTCGGTTCCCGCCAATCCGGATTCCGGGCGACTACGCCCGCCACCTCGGTAACGCAGGGTATCTCGCAGTGCAGCGGTTCAACCCAGGGGGCGACGAGCGCACCAACGGGATTGTCATTCCCAGCCGCGTGATCGGCGTAGTGGGCATGAAGACATTTCACTCCAACGGTCAGGCCAGCCACCCCACCGGATGGCCGATGGACGGCATCGACGGGAATCGCAGCGTCGCGCTCAGCCTCGTAGCGGCGGTGGGCATCCGCCATTTGTGCGGCCAGGTGGGGATCTTCGCCGAGAGCACTCTCCATCGCCTTGACTCCCCCGGCCCCTTCGAGTCGCCCAATCCGCTTGTTGGCCAGCGGGCAGGTGAGCCAAAACCGGGTTGGAAACGGCGTGCCGTCATCGAGAACGGGGGGGACGCGTATGACCGTAGGGAGACCGAGCGAACAACGAGCACGTGCTTCACTCGCCGCACGCAACGGACGTTCGATCTGGGCGGCTGCGATTTCACTGTCGAGCCTGGCGGTGCCGCCTGGCGGACCGTCGTTATCGAGAGACAAGATCCTCGCCGGTCAGGAAGTCCGCCACCACTCTCCACCACGCACGACGCTCGGGAATGACAATCGTCGGCTCGGCTACAGGGACGTAATCCGACGGGGTGGTGATGACGTAGGCAATCTCGCCCTCGCGCACGTATCCGAGGTCCTTGCGGGCGATCCGCTCCAACTCGGTGTCCGTCGAAAGCGCCTCAATCTTGTTCTGCAGTCGAGCGTTCTCGGCCTCCAGATCGGCGAGAGATTCCTGAGCAACCTCAACCTTGGTTTCCTGGGCCAGTATCACCCGGAACGGGAACACATTGGTGACGATGATCGCCAGAAACAGCATCAAGCCAATCGGGACCACCGTCTGGAGTCGACTACGGGTCACGATCTACCGGCGAAGGTCGACCAACCGCCGTAGCGCGCTTGGGTCCCCAAGGTCTCTTCGATGCGTAACAACTGGTTGTACTTGGCGGTCCGTTCTCCCCGGCTGGGGGCACCTGTCTTGATCTGACCTGCGTTCGTAGCCACCGCTAGATGGGCGATGAAACTGTCTTCGGTTTCTCCGGAACGGTGCGAGACCATCCTGGCAAACCCAGCTCCGAGAGCAGTGTTCATCGTGTGAAGCGTTTCCGAAAGCGACCCGATCTGGTTCACCTTGATCAGAATCGCGTTCGCAGCCTTTTCGTCGATTCCCCGCTGCAGGATCTCCTCGTTGGTCACAAACAAGTCATCACCGACCAGCTGCGTATGCGCACCAAGCCGGGCCGTCAGCGTCTTCCAACCATCCCAGTCGGCCTCATCAAGTCCGTCCTCGATCGACACGAGCGGAAAGTCGTCGAGGAGCCCGACGTAATAGTCGATCATGTCGTTGGCGCTGAGCTGCTGACCTTCGAAGCGGTACGTCCCATCCTCGTAGATTTCAGAAGCCGCTACGTCAAGGGCCAATGCGATATCGTCACCAAGCTTGTACCCGGCCTGTTCGATGGCCTCGGCGAGTAGCTCAAGGGCCGCCCGGTTGGATGGAAGGTCGGGCGCGAACCCGCCCTCATCCCCGACGTTGGTCGATAACGACTGGGAAGTGAGAACCTTCTTGAGGGAGTGATACACCTCCACCCCGGCTCGCAGGGCCTCGCGAAAGCTCGGCGCCCCGGCCGGAACGAGCATGAACTCTTGAATGTCAACCGAGTTGGCCGCATGAGCTCCGCCGTTGAGAACGTTGAGCATGGGAACCGGAAGAACCCGCGCGGCCGGCCCACCCAGATAGTTGAACAGGGGAATATCCAACTGCCCGGCCGCGGCCCGCGCCGTCGCCAACGAGACTGCCAGGATGGCGTTGGCGCCCAGGTTGGCCTTGTTCGGTGTGCCGTCGAGATCGAGCATGATCTGATCGACGAGTTCCTGACGGGTGGCGTCGACTCCTGCCAGCGCCGGTGCAATAGTCTCTTTGATGTTGGCAATGGCCCGTGTAACGCCCTTGCCGCCGTAGCGGTCCCCGCCGTCTCGTAGCTCGATGGCTTCGAGTGCCCCGGTCGATGCTCCAGACGGTACGCCAGCCCGGCCAAACCCACCTCCAGCAAGGCGAACTTCAGCTTCCACGGTTGGATTGCCTCTGGAATCGAGGACCTCACGGGCCCAGATTTCGCTGATGTGCGTCGTCATGGACCCTCCTTGTGAAAGAAAATGTACCACGACCGGTTATCCCTCGTTGTCTTTTGCCGCTTCCCACCAGCGTTCAAGGTCACTGTTGGTAGCCGCGGCGAGGTCACCGTGCGACTCCATCCACTTGAGGCGTCGCTCAAACCGTTGGGTTGCGGTCCGCAATGCCAGCTCAGGGCCGATGTTCAGGTGCCTCGCAAGGTTGACTACGGTAAACAACACGTCGCCAAGTTCGTGCAGCTTCTCTTCTGCGGTTTCGGCGCCTGCCAGCTCGGCAATCTCTTCCCGAAGCTTGGCGAATACTGGGTCGGCCCGGTCCCAGTCGAAACCGACCCCGTTCGCCCGCTCCTGGACTTTGGCGGCCTTCGTGAGCGGTTCAAGGTGCTGAGCTACGCCGTCAAACAGACTCCGACTCCCTTTCTCGGCGGCTTTGGCCCGCTCCCATACCTCCAGGACGTCTTCGGCGTTGTCGGCCAACTCATCGCCAAAGACGTGGGGATGTCGCCCCGTCAGCTTGGCTATGAGCGTCTGGGCAACCGCGTCGGCCCGTAAAGCCCCTGACGGTTCACCGATTGCGACATGGAAGATCACCTGCAACAGGACATCGCCGAGTTCCTCCTCGACATCGGCATAAGCACCGAAATCCGGTTCGTCACCGGCAGCCGGAAGAGCGGCGAGTGCTTCGGCCAGCTCCGCCGCTTCTTCCGTGAGGTTGGCGATGAGGGAGTGATGGGTCTGCTCGGCATCCCAGGGACATTCGCGACGCAGAGTTCGCATGATGTCGATTACCCCCAGCCAGCCCGTAGGCCGCTGGGGCTCGATCACGAGACTCGTGCGCAGGGACGCAATCGAGCTGTCGAAGTCCCTGACCGGTCGGGTTTCGATCCGGGCCTTCTCACCGCCCGCGTCCGTGACAACCGTGATGGGTGCTTCGTCCCCGAGCAGCTCAGCCAACCGGCTGAGGACGTCGACAGCGATCAGGGGCACGTCAACCTGAGCGATGATCGTCGGCACGTGCAGCGGAAAGGGATCGGGAAGATCTCGGCCGTCAAGGACCTGCAACCCGTGCTCAAGCGGGTCGATTCCCATTTCGGCGCAGACGGCGTCGATGAACGATTCCGCACCGACTACTTCCACGGGCACCCCGCGAGCTGCGGCGAGACGACGGATTCTCGGGACGGTGAACTCCCCCACCGAAGGACTTCCCGGGACGGCGAAAATGACCGGACCCTCGTCGTAGTAGCCCATGACCCGGGCGGCGAGCCGGTCGTAGACGGACTCGAAGTCGTTCAGGGATTCGTAAAGGTCATCGCCGGAAACAACCTCCCTCGTCGCGGCCAGTTGGGCCAATCCCG
This sequence comes from Acidimicrobiia bacterium, assembly GCA_029881355.1. GTDB lineage: Bacteria > Actinomycetota > Acidimicrobiia > Spongiisociales > JAENVV01 > JAENVV01. The sequence continues at coordinate 34,819 of JAOUMT010000001.1, forward strand.
GGTGGCTGGTTGTGCGGACCACCAGACAGAAGGTCGGGTCGAGCAGAAGGTCACGCGTCGAGCCGGGGAGCCGATCGAGCTCACCCGGCCCAACGCCAACGATTACGAGTCGATGGTTCAGGGAGCCACGATGGTCGGAGGCTGCGTGGTGTCCTCGGGAAGGGTCCACGTGCCGTATGACTCTGCCACTTGAACGTCCGCGGTGCGGATTTCGTTTATGTACCACTCGGTAAGAAGGGTTGAAGCGCTGGCCGACTTGAGGTTGGCAGCGATGGTGTCGTGATACTCGGACAGGTCAGGGAGGGTTCGTTCCGACACCACGATCACGTGGAAGCCGAACTCCGACTCGACCGGCCCAAACGGCTCATTAAGCGGCGCTTCCATGACAGCCGCGGCGAACGGAGCAACATACCCACTCGGAGATGAGCAGCCGAGATCACCGCCTTCGGCTCCCGAGACGGTGTCGGTCGACAATTCGATCGCCATGGCTGCGAAATCCTCACCGGCCACTGCCCGATCATAGATATCCTGAGCGTCCTCTTCGGTTTCAACCAGGATGTGGCGGGCGCAGACCTCGGCGAGTTCGGCCGAACCCGCGTCGAACGTGGCCTGAATCTCCTCCTCGGTTGGCTCCGCCACCTCGCCGGCGAAGTGCTCGGTCAGCTGGGTTTGGATGCGATCCTGACGGACAATCATCGGCAGGACCGCCTCGCTAAACCCGTTCTCGCTCAGCGCTACGTCGAGGGTGACGCCCTGGCCCGCCAGCGATGCCTCAATCTCGCTGATGCCACCCTGGATATCTTCGTCAGAAACGGCAATATCGAACTGGTCCTGAGCGGCTTTCGAGACGATCTGATCGACGATGACCTGATAGAGCATGTCGTTGAAAGCAGCCTGCTCCGGCGCAGCAGGATCGGTGAGCAGATCGGCAACCTGGGCGGTTGAGATGGTCGTACCGTTTACGACGGCGGCCGACCCCGAGCTACAAGCGCTACCCACAAACGCGAGCACGGTAGCGAGAAGAATGGAACGTTTCACGAAGTCACCTTAAAGTTGAATTACTCGACTGCAGTCGATGTTGCCCCCTACATGGTAGGACTCGGGCGGATCCAAACGAAAACGATCAAACCCACATCGCCTGGATAAAGCCAATGAGCTGGTCGACCACTTGGGCGTCTGGAGGGGCGGGTAGGAATACGGAACCTTCGCCGGCGCGCAGAACCGATTTCGGAGCCAGGCGTTTGAGACGGATCTCCTGAGAATCTGAAAGGTCGACCGGTCCGATCCGGATCTCATCGCGGAGTTTGACGATCTCGGTGAGCCCCACTCGTATGGCCTCGGTCCTGAGTCGGGCCAAACCAATGAGCGAGTGGCCACTCGGTGGCAGCTCACCGTACCGATCAGTCCACTCGACGGCGACGTCCGACACCTGGTCGGACGTCAGGGTGGCGGCGAGCCGACGATAGGCTTCAATGCGGGCAGCCTGATCGGCTATGTAGTCGTCGGGGAGATGGGCATCGACGGGCAGGTCTATCCGAACCTCAGGCGGATCGTCAGTCGCCTCGGTCTTGAAGCCCTCCAACTCGCCGACTGCTTCTGCGACCAGATTGACATATGTATCGAACCCGACCGCCGAGATGTGACCGGATTGGACTTCCCCGAGCATCGAACCCGCTCCCCGGATCTCCAGGTCACGCAACGCCACGTCAAAGCCGGATCCGAGGTCGGAGTGCTCACCGATCGCTTCGAGGCGCCGGTGGGCATCCTCAGACATGATCTGATCCGTCGGGTGGAACAGATACGCGTAGGCACGTTGATGCGACCGACCTACCCGGCCGCGCAACTGGTACAGCTGAGCCAGGCCAAGCAAATCAGCTCGTTCGACAATAAGCGTGTTGACCTGGGGTAGGTCCAAACCCGACTCGATGATGGTGGTGGCGACGAGGACGTCGTATTCGCGGTTCCAGAAGTCGAGCATGACCTGCTCGAGCTGACCTTCGGACATCTGCCCGTGGGCTATCGCGTAGCGGGCGTCGGGGACGAGGCTGCGCAGCTGCGCGACTGCCCGATCTATGGACTGGACCCGATTGTGCACATAGAAAACCTGGCCCTCCCGAAGCATCTCTCGCCGGATGGCGGCCGACACCGACATCCGATCGTACGGACCGACATAGGTAAGAATCGGATGTCGATCAACTGGCGGCGTGCGAATATGGCTGACGTCGCGGACGCCCGTAAGGGCCATTTCGAGAGTACGCGGAATCGGTGTAGCCGTGAGCGTCAAGACATCGACGCCGACTTTCATTTCCTTCAACCGATCCTTGGCACCAACCCCAAATCTTTGTTCCTCGTCCACGACCATCAGCCCGAGATTCTTGAAGTTCACGTCCTGGGAGAGCAACCGGTGCGTCCCGATAACCACGTCGACGTCGCCGCTTTCGACTCCTGCGAGGACTTCCCGTTGCTGCGCGGCCGTTAGAAAACGACTGAGCACCTCAACCCGGATCGGATACGGGTCAAACCGTTCGGAGAACGTTTGAAAGTGCTGTTGAGCCAGCAGGGTGGTCGGACACAACACGGCCGCCTGCTTGCCAGATACGGCCGCTTTGAACACGGCGCGGATGGCGACTTCCGTCTTGCCGAACCCAACATCGCCAAAGATCAAACGATCCATTGGCTTGCCTTCCGCCATGTCTTGCTTGACGTCACCGATTGCCGTCAGCTGATCTGGAGTCTCCTCGAAGGGAAAGGCGTTTTCGAGCTCCTGCTCCCACGGAGTGTCAGGACCAAAGGCATAACCAACCGCCGCAGCCCGGCGCCGATGGAGGTCAACAACCTTCTCGGCGATGGCCGCCACCGCCTTACGAACCTTGCCCTTGGTCTTGGCCCAATCGGCTCCGCCCATCCGAGAAACTCGCGGTGCTTCGCCTCCCGTGTACTTGCGGACCGCCGCCAGCGAGTCGGTCGGGACATAAAGCTTGTCGGCACCGGCATAGGCGATGATCAAATAGTCACGCTCGACACCGCCGATCGTCCGGGTAACGAGCCCCTCAAACCGACCGATGCCGTGACGGTGATGGACAACGAAGTCGCCATCAGCCAGATCCCTATAGCCAGGGCCGGACCCCTGCCCGGCTCGAGCGGTCGTACGGCGGTGGGCTCGGCGCCGACCGGCGATCTGCTGCTCGCCAACCACTGCGACACCCGGTCCCGACATCACAAATCCCTGATGAATCCCGATCGACGTGATGGCCGGGGACGGCTTTTCCAGGACATCGAGTCGGGGCAGGGCAAACCCCTCTTCGCCGAGAATTCGGGCGACCCGGTCGGCGGCGGCCGTCCCATCCATCGCCACGACAGTTACGATTTGTCGGTCGGCGAGTCGCTTGAGGCCCGCCGCCACTGATTCGGCTACCCCTGGCTGAGCGTCAAGGCTGCTCACGTCGACGATGTAATCGGCGGGGCCGGTAGGCAGGGAAGGTGCCTGGACAACGGTTCCCGCAACCCGTGCCAATTCGGCACTGAGGTCAAGATACAACGCCGGATGATCGCCGGCTTCTGGGGCGCCCACACCCCAGGTGGGGGCGAGGGCTTCGGCAAGATCGCGCTCCTCGCCGACCAGTTCGGCAGCCCGGTTCATGCAGCGGACCGGGTCAAACACGTACACCCGGTCGGGCGCTTTGGTCAGCATGCTGTCCGGTTCCGCCAACCACGGCATCCATGATTCCATACCGGGAAAACTGACCCCTTCGGCGATTCGATCCCAGGCGTGGGCCGCCCACGGTTCTTGAAAAACCAGTTCGGCAGCCCGAGCTCGGACCTCGGAGTCCGTACGGAACTCGCGCGCTCCGTGCAATGACACGTGATCGACTGCCCCCATGGAGCGCTGCGACGAGACTGCGAACTCCCGGATCGATTCCACCTCGTCGCCCCAGAACTCGATCCGCACGGGCTGAGCCGTTCCTGCGCCGAATACATCGATGATCCCACCGCGCACCGCGAATTCTCCACGGCTCTCGACCCGGCTGACCCCTTGGTAACCACTCTCGGCCAGCCAGGCAACGAGGTCATCAAAGCCCGCCTCGGCCCCCTGGGCTACCAGGAACGGGCTCGGTCTAGTGGGCGACAACCGCTGGATTACCGCTCGCACCGACCCGACCACAACATCGCCTGGTTTGCCGCCGGTCAGCACAGACTCGGCGCGGGCTCTGTGGGCCATCGTGCTGACGTTCGGGCTCACGTGCTCGAATGGCAATGTTTCCCAGGCCGGCAGGTGATACGTGCGATCAGAGAAGAGCGCCAGATCGTCGGCCAATTCTTCGGCTTCGCGTTCACCGGCGACGACCACCAGCATCGGATGCTCAGCGTGAGCGGCCAGCCCGGCCAGCAGGAAGGCTCTGCCGGCGGGAACGATCGCGAACCAGTCGGGCAGCTGATTGAGTTCGTAGGCCGACCAGCGGTCGACGAGGGGCAGTAGCGGAGGACTCATATGCGGGAACGCATCGTAGCGGCGGCGATCGTCAGTCGACCCGCCGCTCCGAGCTGCTCGGCGCAACATACGTGCCGGTGGCAATCGCCACGATCGTCTCGGTGTCGTCGCCGACCCATAAGTGGATACGCCCGACCATTCCTGCCTGCCCTGCTTTTAGGATGATGGCCGCCGCGTACAGATCGCCGCCAGCCGCCGGTCTCAAAAAGTCAATGGACATCCGAGCAGTGACCGCCATCGGCTGAATGCCCACTACGGTGAACACGGCAAACCACAGGGCGGCGTCAGCCAAAGCAAACTGAGTTGGGCCCGAGATGTATCCGCCTGGCCGGAGCTGGGCTGGATCGTATTGCCAGCGGGCGGTGGCGGTATGTGGACCGACCGCAACACACGTCGTTCCCCCCGCTGCAGCGGAAGGAAACTGCGTCGAAACGAACTCATTGACGGCCTCGGCCGTCAGGCGTTCCACGATCAGCGAACCTCCCGACTGTCCGCCCAGCCAATCAGTCGCTCGAAGGTTTGCGTGGCCGTTCGATAGCTCAGCCCCAGTTGCCTAGCTGCCTCCGAGCCGTCATGGATGTGATCAACCGCCATGGTTCGAATCATTTCGGCGCACAAATCGACACCCACCCGTCGACCGATCGGCCCGAGCAGCGGGCCCAGGTACGCCAGCGATCGCACGAGCGCGGCCGGAACGAATCGGACCGATAGCTCACGATGAGTCATCTGTTCCAATAACTCAAGAGCCTCTCTGGTTGTCACCGTGAATCCCGATACGATCAGGCGTTCCGCTCCGATACTGGCATCGGCGGCCAGTCGAATGGCGAGTGCACAATCCGCGATATCAACAATGGAGATGGCAGTATCGATCATGAACTTCACGCGGCCGGAGACGATGTCGAGAATCAGCTTTCCAGTACCGGTGGTTCGCCCGGGTCCCTGGACCGAACTCGGGGCAATCAGCGCCAGTTCGACGTCACTGGAGGACGCCGCTCGCTGGAGGCGTTCATCAGCTGCCCACTTGGTTTCGGCATAGAACGAGGTCCGTTGGCCAACTGCGGCGACCGATGAGATGTGCACCATCCGACGGACCGACGCTTGCGCAGCGGCTTCGTACACCGCCAAGGGAGCTTCGACATTGACATCCCACATCGTGGTGCGGTCCGACACGCACAACGTGTTCACACCAGCGATATGAAAGACAACTTCACAGCCTGCCACGAGTTGAGCGACCGAGGATGAATCTCCGAGGTGACCTTTCACTACGTCAACCGCAGCCGGAAACGCCGCTGCGGCGGTTTCGGATCGAGCGAGGGCACGCACCTGCCATCCCGATCCGAGGAGTTCCTTCACTGTTGCGGTTCCAACCGTCCCCGATCCGCCGGTTACCGCGGCGATTCGCATCAGACCTCCGCGCGCCGGGCAAAGAAAGTCTTGATGTAATCCCAACCCGAATACAGCGTGAGCAGCACTGCGACGCCCATCAAGTATTCGTCAAGGAACCATCCGCCAATTCGATCGCCGGTTCTTATGATCGCAAACCCGAGCGCCACGAATTGGGCGTTGGCCTTGAGCTTGCCCCAGATCGATGGGGGTACGTGAACCCCTTGCAGCCCGGCCAGACTTCGCAGGGCCTGGACCGCGAACTCGCGGGTAATGATGATGCCAGCGACCCAAATCGACGCCCGATCTACTGCGATGAGCGCCAGGAAAGTTCCGGTGACCAGCATCTTGTCCGCCGTCGAATCGAGGAAGGCTCCGAGTACGGTGAGCTGACCCATTCGTCTGGCGAGATATCCGTCCAAAAAATCAGTGATGGCCGCAACGACAAACAAAACCGCCGCCCATGACCGAACGTCGCTGATGATGAGCGCCATGACCACGGGAACCAGGATCATCCGCAGAATCGCTAGTTGATCGGACACGGAAACTCGCATGATGGTCGATAGTACCGCGCTCGGTTGTGTGGCTGTTCCCCTCCGATGATTTGGATGCAAACCAAAGCGAACTTAGCGTTCCGGGTATGTCTAACTCATGGTCGCGCGCTGAGCATCTCAAAGATCTGGCCGACACCGACGAACTGGACGTCCTCGTCATCGGTGGGGGGGTTATCGGAGCTGGCTCCACGCTCGACGCGGCAACCCGAGGCTTGCGGGTCGGTTTGGTGGAGATGTCCGATTTTGCGTCCGGCACATCGAGTCGATCGACGAAGCTCTTCCACGGCGGCATCCGCTACCTGCCACATTTCGAGTTCGGTCTTGTGCACGAAGGTCTGGCCGAACAGAAGATTCTGGCCAGAACGGCCGACTTCCTGTACGACCCACTCGAGTTCCTCATCCCCATGTATCGCGGCCGGCGATTAGCCGACCTGCCGTCGTGGGCTTCGGCTCCCCGACTCGCCCCACTTGCGATGCGTATCGGGCTGCTCCTGTATGACACTCTGGGACGACGCCCCCGGGGATCACATCGGGCCGTTTCGCGCAACGAACTCCTCGCCTCGGTTCCGACCCTCCTTACCGATGGCCTGAATGGTGGGTTCGGATACATGGACGCCCAGACCGACGATTCGCGACTCGTGCTCACGGTCATCAAGACGGCGGTTGAACGGTACAACGCGCTCGCCGTGAACCACCTGGTTGCCACCCGCATCGAGCGAAGAGGCGCCGGCTATCTGGTCCACGTTTCCGACCAGCTATCGGACGCCAGTTTCGCCATAAAGACTCGCAGTATTATCGCGGCAACGGGGGCTCTCAAACCTCCCCCGGCCGGAAACGCGGAGCCCGCCGACGTTCGGCTCTCGGCCGGGGCCCATCTCATCATGAACAAGGCCGAGATCGGCCTCGGCGATGAAGCGCTCCTCCTGCCAGAAACCGATGACGGTCGAGTGATGTTTGTCGTGCCCTGGCTCGACACCGCCATGGTCGGAACCACCGATACTCCCTATACCGAGAACCCCGCTCACCCTCGCGCTACCGACGACGACGTCGCCTACTTGATGAGGCATCTGAGAATGTACCTTGACATCGGTGACATCGAGCCCATCTCAGCCTTCTCGGGCCTACGGGCATTGATGGATGATGGGGGCTCGACAGCCGAAGCTTCTCGCGGCCATGAGGTAATCAACGTGAGTCCTGGTTATGTTCAGGTCGCAGGAGGCAAACTGACCACGTACCGTCGGATTGCGCAGGAAACCGTCGACGTAGTCGCCAGGTATCTCAAGGCCGACGCATCCTCGAGAACCGATGTGGAGCTTCTGATTGGCGCCGCGGTCGGCGCACACGCACAGGACATCGTGTCAGAACAACTCTCCGGCCTGGGCGTCGATTCGGCACACAGCCGCAACCTGCTCAGGCGCTATGGAGCGAGAGCCCAGGAGATTGTCTCGACCATCAAGGAAGATCGCCGGCTGGGTACCTCTTTGTCCGACGCAACAACCGTCCTCGCAGAGGTTCGGTATGCGGCCAACTTCGAAGGCGCCGCCACGATTGGTGATTTCGCCCTCCGGCGGACCCACGCAGCCTGGTTTTCGCGCAATCACGCCAGGGATGACGCCAAACTCATCGCCGATGAACTTGCCGTAGCTTTGGGATGGTCCGACCGAGAAACAGCAAGCCAACTCGATGCCTTTGAATCCGAGTTGATCGTCGAAGGCCTTTAGGTCGGCAGCTATACCCAGTCGAAGCTTTTGGTGACGGCCTTCTTCCACGACGCGTATTCGGCTGCCCGGCGTTCGGAGTTCATGTTCGGTTCCCACCGCTTTGAGATCGACCACTTCGACCGAAGAGCTTCAAAATCAGACCAGAACCCGACCGCCAGTCCGGCAGCATACGCCGCGCCAAGTGCGGTCGTCTCTGAAACGGCCGGTCGGACCACCGGGACGTCGAGCAGATCGGCCTGGAACTGCATGAGAAGTTCATTGCCGACCATACCCCCATCGACCTTCAGTGCCGCTAGTTCGACCCCGGAGTCCAGGTACATGGCGTCCAGAACCTCCTTGGTCTGGAAAGCCACCGCCTCGAGCGTTGCCCGGGCTATGTGGCCCCGGTTGGCGTAGCGAGTGAGTCCGGCAATCACTCCCCTGGCGTCATCGCGCCAATAAGGAGCAAAAAGCCCATTGAACGCGGGGACGATGTAAACACCCCCGTTGTCCTGCACCGACGCCGCGAGGGCTTCGATGGCATCGGCCGAATCAATGATCCCGAGATTGTCTCGCAACCATTGGACCAGCGCTCCGGCTATCGCAATCGACCCTTCTAGCGCATACACCGGTGCGGCCCCGTCCAACTGGTAGGCAACGGTGGTCAGCAGGCCGGCTTCCGACGGAACCGGTTCGGCGCCGGTATTCAACAGCATGAAACAGCCCGTCCCATACGTATTCTTCGCCTCGCCTGCAGAAAAACAGGTTTGCCCGAACAGGGCCGCTTGCTGATCGCCCAGGATCCCGGCAATCGGCACCCCGGCTAGGTGTCCGGTCGCCTCCCCGTACACCTGCACCGACGGCCGGATCTCCGGTAAAACGGCTTGCGGCACCCCCACCGCCTCAAGTAGGCCGGAATCCCACTGAAGGGTGGCGAGATCCATAAGAAGCGTACGGCTGGCGTTGGTGACGTCCGTGATGTGCAAACCCCCACGAGGGCCTCCGGTCAGATTCCAAACCACCCACGAATCCATCGTTCCGAATGCGACCTCACCGGCTTCGGCCCGGGCGCGCAAGCCGACGGTGTTGTCGAGCAGCCATGCAATCTTCGGACCGGCAAAGTACGTAGCCAGCGGGAGTCCGGTGCGGGCCCTGAACCGGTCCTGGCCATGCTCGGCGGCGAGTTCGTTGCAGATCCCGGAGGTCCGCACGTCTTGCCAGACGATGGCGTTTCCAATCGGTTCACCCGATTCGCGATCCCACAACATGGTGGTCTCTCGCTGATTGGTGATGCCGATCGCAGCGAGATCCTTTGGTGCAGCCGACGCTTGGGCCATGGCCTGCTCAATGACTTGATCGACCCGATCGCGGATTTCGTTGGGGTTGTGTTCGACCCATCCGGCCTGCGGGAAGATTTGCTCGTGCTCTTTTTGGGCCGACGAGACAACCTTCCCGTCCCCGTCGAACAGCATGAAGCGGGTGGAAGTTGTGCCCTGGTCCAACGAACCGATGTACGCCATGGTCCGCGAGACTACAAGACTGAATCCGGCGGGCGCCGTACCCCGGCCATCTGGATGGCCCCCGGTTGATCTGTAAGAAAGCGTTCGACGACATCAGCGGCGTCGTGGACCAGCAGGTCGATTTCTGCGCGCTCTGCCTTGGCGAAAGGCTTGAGCACATAAGTAGCCGGATCCATTCGCCCCGGTGGCCTGCCGACTCCAATCTTGAGGCGCCAGAATTGGTTCGTCCCCAAAGCCGCCGCCACCGATTTAACGCCATTGTGCCCCCCGGCTCCGCCGGCACCAGCCAGACGAAGTTTGGCAAACGGCAGGTCAATGTCGTCGTGGCAAACCAGGAGGTCGCCGATTTCAGCCTTGAAGTACTTCAGGAGGGATACAACCGGCGGACCGGACAGATTCATGCTGGCATTGGGGAGCGCCAGAATGACCGACTCACCACCAACCGAACCCCGGCCAACCATGGCCCGCACCCGCATCGGGCCCCGTTTGATTGGGAAGTCCCACCGGCGAGCCAATTCATCAATGACTTCGGCACCCACGTTGTGGCGGGTCCCTGCGTAGGCAGCATCCGGATTGTGGAGGCCAACGATTACCTGCATCGCGGCCGATTGGTCCTGCTTATTCGCCGCTGGCTTCGGATTCGGCCTCACCGGCGTCGTCACCGGACTCGCCAGCAGCTTCCTCGTCACCCTCTTCGCCTTCGACGGCTTCCACTTCGGCAAGAACCGAAGACGGAATGGAGACCGTAACAATGGGCGTGTCTTCGTCGTCGAGGTAGGAGACACCCTCGATCTTGGGCAGATCAGCGATCGTGAGCAAGTCATGGATCTCAAGATGACTGATATCAACCTCGATGTGACCGGGGATGGCGGTTGGCAGAGCTTCGATTTCGACCGAGACCCGCATGGTCTCGACGATCCCGCCGTCGTTCCTGACTCCGAGCGGTTCTCCCATGAACTCAAGACCGACTTCTACGGTCACCAACTCATCAAGCGAGATCTGGAGGAAATCGACGTGGTTGATGAACGGTTTGGTTGGGTTCTTCACGATTTCTCTGGCAAGGGTCGTAAACGTGCCATGGCCGTCGACGTCAAGCGAGATGATCGCGTTGTCGCCGGCTTCTCCTTTGAGGATGGCGGCGAATTCGCGGTGGTCTACTGAGATCGGAAGTGGTTCACTGCCGTGTCCGTAAAGGACCGCAGGCACCGACCCGGCTCGCCGCAAACGACGAGAGGCCCGGCTGCCTTGTTGACGGCCTGCTTCGGCGCGTAGGGATACTTCCATGACCAAACTCCTGGTGAGGTGTTGCGGGGAAACCACATTATGCCCAAATAACCGCCAATCAGCAAAGTGGCACCGACCGCGACCCACTCCCGCCAGTTACCGTTGCGAGACGTTGGTCATCACCCACTCCGCAATGTCAGCCAACGCCGACCCGGGGGTGAAGATTTTGGCAAGACCTGCTTCAAGGAGAACGTCCACGTCGGCCGCGGGGATCACCCCACCACCGAACACCACTATGTCTTCGGCGTCGGCGTATCGCAGCTCGTCCATGACGAGCGGAAAAAGGGTGAGGTGGGCACCTGACAAGGTCGATAACCCGATGGCATCGACATCTTCTTCCAGCGCCATGGCCACGATTTGTCCGGGAGTCCGATGCAATCCTGAATAGATGACCTCGCAGCCGGCATCGCGCAGAGCCCTGGCAATCACTTTGGCTCCCCGGTCGTGCCCGTCGAGGCCCGGCTTGGCGATGAGAATTCTGCGTGGCATCCCGGCGAGTCTACTGACGTCACCTACGGGCTGGCCGGTCAGTCGGCTTTGCGGATCGGCGCCCACGCCAACAGGAGTCGCTTGACGCCCTCGCTCTCGAATCGGACGTCCGCCTCGGCGCGATCGCCGGTTCCGCGAATGTCCATGACCATCCCGGCTCCCCACTTGTCATGGCGCACCCGGTCTCCAATGGTGATATCGGAGGCGTCGACCGTCTGGCGAGGCTTGTCGACCCGTTGCGGCATGCGACGCTCCGCCCGAACGTACAGATGCTCGGGAATTTCTTTGAGAAACCGCGATGGCGGGTTGTAGTTCGTCTGGCCAAAGAGCATCCGGCTGACCGAATGGGTCAGGAACAGCCGATCCATGGCCCGGGTAATCCCCACATAGGCCAGTCGTCGTTCTTCTTCGAGTTCGGCCGGGTCGCCAAGACTGCGAATGTGTGGGAAGACCCCGTCTTCCATCCCTGCCACGAACACCACCGGAAATTCGAGGCCTTTGGCGTTGTGGAGGGTCATCAGGGTCACGGCGCCCGACCCGTCTTCAAGGTCGTCAACGTCGGCGACGAGTGACACCGCTTCCAGATAGGACTGCAATTGGGCAAGTCCGTCCATGTCGTCCCACTCGACATCGTCGACCAACGAACCCTCCATTCCGGCGACGAAATCCTGAATGCCCGACTGGAGTTCTCTGAGGTTTTCGGCCCGCCCGAGGGCTTCGACGGTGCGTTCGGCTTCAATTTCGTCGAGATATCCGGAATCGACCAGGACCGAGTCGAGTGCCGCCTGAGGCCCACCACTCGATGCCTTGGCCACGATTGCGTCGTAGAGCAGCAGGAAATCCTTGATTCGTCCGAGCGCCCGGGCATTGAGTTGCGAAACGTCATCGACCCGTCTGAGCGCTTCATAGAAGCTGATTCCGTTGGCCTGGGCGTACCGATCAACGTGCCCGACCGACGTAGTGCCGATCGACCGCTTCGGGACATTGATGATCCGCTTGAACGCCACCTGGTCGTCCGGATTGACGAGCACCCGCAAGTAGGCCAGCGCATCTTTGACCTCGCGCCGCTCATAGAACTTCAGCCCGCCCACCACGTTGTACGGAATCCCGTATCGGACGAAGACGTCCTCGATAACGCGCGATTGGGCATTCGTTCGATAGAACACGGCGATGTCGTCGAGCGATCTGCCGGCTTCTTCGAAAGCGGAGATCTGATCAGCGATGAATGAACTCTCGCCGTGTTCGTCATCGCCTTGGAAGTACGTGATCTTTTCGCCAGGACCGCGATCGGTCCACAGATGCTTCGGTTTGCGCTGCGGATTGTTGGCTATCACCGCGTTGGCGGCGTCAAGGACCGTTTCCGTTGACCGGTAGTTCTGCTCGAGAACGACCACCCTGGCGTCGGGATAGTCCTGCTCAAAGTCAAGAATATTGCGCAGGTCGGCCCCCCGGAATCGGTACACGCTCTGATCTGCGTCTCCCACGACGCAGATGTTGCGGTGGTAGCCAGAAAGCTGCGTTACCAGCCGATACTGAGCAAGGTTCGTGTCCTGATATTCGTCAACCAGGATATAGGCGAAACGTTTCTGGTACTCCTCGAGCACTTCTGGAAACGCCCCGAACAACTCGACCGTGAGCATGAGCAGATCATCGAAGTCCATCGCCGATGCTTCCAAAAGCCGCTGCTGATAGAGCCGATAGATATCCGAGATCGTTTCGTGATAGAACCCGGAGTCCTGGGACTGGAAGGTCTCGTAGTCGATCAGTTCGTTCTTGGCGTTCGAAATCACTGCCCTGATATTGCGGGCGGGAAACCGTTTCGAGTCAAGATCAAGATCCGAAATGCACATCTGGATGAGTCGAAGCGAGTCGGCCGAGTCATAGATGGAGAACTGAGATCGATAGCCAAATCGGTGAGCTTCCCGGCGCAGAATCCGTACGCAGGCCGAATGGAATGTTGAGACCCACATGGCCCGGACAGCTCCCCCAACGAGGTGCTCCACCCGCTCTTTCATCTCGTTGGCGGCCTTGTTCGTGAACGTGATCGCCAGAATTCCGGAAGGAGCCACCCCGAGGTCACGCACAAGATGGGCAATCCGATAAGTCAGCACCCGGGTTTTGCCCGATCCGGCTCCGGCCACGACGAGGACGGGCCCATCGACAGCGGCCACAGCCTCCCTTTGCACCGGGTTGAGGTCCTCGAATAGATCAGATTCAGCTGGATTGGAAAGGTCAGAAAACAACACGTGACCAACGATGGTAACCGGTCTGGAGGACACTAATCACATGTCGGTGATTTACACCCTGACCGGTAGCGCAACCCGCTCGTCGGCCGAGGTAGTTCTCAGTGTGAAACAGAAACGGGCACCCACCGGAAAGCGCGGCTCGTACCAAACGTCGCCACCCATCGCCCTGGCCAGGTTCCGAGCAATTGGTAGCCCCAGGCCGATCCCCTGGTTGGCCCGACTATCGCCCTTTGATACCTGCTCGAAATGACGAAAGATGATTTCGCGTTCGTGCTCTTTGACGCCTTGACCATTGTCCGAGACGACGACCATGAATAGCTCACCGACGTGCGCTCCTTCGATCAGGACCTGATCGCCGCCATACTTGCGGGCGTTTTCGAGAAGATTCCGGAGCACTTGGCCAACCCGTCGGCGGTCGGCGAACACCATCGCTCCGCCAGGAATGGTGGTCTGCGCCTCAGCATCCGAATCTCGGAACGTGAGGGCAGCCAGCTCATGGGCCAGAACCGAAATGTCGAGCAGCTCAGGTTCGAGGCGAAGCCGACCCGCCTCCAACCTCGGGATAACCAATACATCTTCTACGAGTTCTTCGAGATGTTTTGCCTGGGACACGACGATGTTGAGGAACTCATTGACTTCGTCGACGCCAAGGTCTTGCCAACCCTCGGCCAATAGTGAGCCGAAGCCGGAGATCGAGGTCAACGGCGTCCGCAGCTCGTGGCTCACCATCGAGACAAAGTCGTTCTTCATGCGGGCGGCCCGCTCAGCCGCCAGGACGGCCGCTCGTTCGCGGCGCCGTGCGAGTAAGACCGCCACGAGACCAACCCCACCCACGAGGATGGACAGCACAGCGAAGAACGCTGATTGGAGATCCATAGTGATCATCCTTGTTGCGCAACCTACCGGTCGCACGTCTCGGTTAGTTTTTGTTAGTTCTCATAGAGGCTCGACAAGCTGTGGCGTGCCTCTTCCTCGATCAGTTTGGCGTGGTGGATCGACGAGTCGATCACCGTTGCCATCGGGGAGCTGATGGCGCGCAGCGTCTTGGCAACCCCGGGAGCAAATGCGTTCGGCGTTGTCGCCCCGAGCAACAACAACCCGATCACATCTCCACGCATCTTCAACTCTACGGCAAACGTCGACTCCAGTTTCTCACTATCGGCCTCAAGCATCTCAATGGTGTCGGAACGCCACACCTGCATTGCCGAAGGTTCATAGTTGAGGTCTGCCCTGGTGTGTAACTCCAGGCCGGCCCGATCCACGAACGATTCGAATTCATCAATATCAAGCGCCCGGTCGACATGCACCGAAATGGCTTTTTCGTCAACCAAAGCGAGCGCCGCCACCTCGAAGGACACGAACCTGCGAACGATAAACATCAACTCGACCAGGGTGGTCTTCAGGTCGAGGGGGCGGGTGGACAGCGTGACGATGTCGTTGACAACGGTCATTTCGAACAACTTGCGGTCAAGCATGGACGTAACCCGCTCTAGAACGTCCATCTGGTCGAGATCAATCGGGTCGGCCTGTTGTGCGCCGCTCAACTCCGACAATGCCCGCGACGCAGACACGGATTTCACCGCAGCCGCAAGATCATCACCGAGTGCTTCTTTTGTCAAGTAACCATCGGCGCCCGACTTGGCAGCCCAATAGCGATCCTCGGTGGAATCGTGAGCGGTGAGAATGAGCACCGGGATGTGCGCAACCGTCCAGTCCTCTTTGAGAAGGCGACAGGCCATGTAGCCGGTCATCCTGGGCATCTGGATATCGAGAACGATGAGGTCTGGCATCTCGCGGTATACCGCCTGAATGGTGCCAATTCCGTCTTCGGCGGTCACTATCTCATGACCGTCCGCGCTCAGCACGACCGAGACGGCCGTCCGGATCACCGGCGAGTCGTCAGCGACAAGAATCTTCATCGGCCGGCCTCCGCGACCGATTGGCCAAGCAACGACCACAGCGTGGTGGCGAGGGCACCCTGACGAAAGTCCGCCTTGTCGATATATGCATCGACTCCTTCGGCAAACGCTCGCCGTTGGTCGCCCGCCGCCGCAACCCCCGAGACCATCACGATGGGCAAGGCACGTCGCACCGAACGAACCTGTCGAACAAGTTCGATCCCGTTTTGGCCAGGCATCTGAAAATCAACCACAAGGGCATCAACGGGAGAATCCACCAGCATCTTGAGCGCTTCTTCAGCATTCGGGGCGACGGTGGTTTCGAAGCCGTGCACCCCCAACGTTGCTGAGATGAGCTGGCGCACCCCGAGACTGTCATCAACAATCAAGACCTTCGGCCGATACGGCTTGGAGTCATCGGGCACCCTGGCATCGACCACGATCTGGCGGGGATCGATGACAACGACAACTTCCTCGCCGCCAAGATGGGCCGCGGCGGCCACCTGCGGGGAACCATCCAGGATCGGGCCAAGACTCTTGACGGCGACCTGGCGCCGGCCGACGATTGCCGAGACCAGCAAACCGATCTGTCCTTCGGGACTCGCAACAACCAACACCTGATCGGGTTGGGTGGTTGGAGTCGCCCCGACTATCGATGCAAGACTGCGCAGGGCGAGCGGCGATCCGCGGAAACTCATCACGCCGTCGTGGACATTCGTGGCAGCTAACGCCGTAATGACCGACGCCTCGGGGATGCCCCATTCCTGACCTTCGGCCTCCACGATCCACAGGTCCTGGAGGATCAACGAACGAGGAACCACCAGCGAAACGACCGTGCCGTGGTTGTCCGAGGCGATACGGATGTCTCCGTTGAGCACCCGGGCGGCTTCGTAGGCGGAGGCCAGACCGGCTCC
>JAOUMT010000250.1 GCA_029881355.1 Acidimicrobiia bacterium
GGGCGCAGGAGGCCTGAGCGACACCATGTACTCGGTGGCTCGACGGGGCGATGCCAGCAGCGTTGAGGACCCCGACGATTTGTTCAGCGGACCGAATGCAGAATGGCCGCCAACAACTTCGACATGGGAGTACGTCCCCGACCCGCAGGTGCTGCTCGCCTACCTAATGAGCCCGGACGAACTGGCCGCCTTGCCAATCACCACCGAGAAGTCTCCAAGCCGACCGGACACAGTGGTCATACGATCAGGGCCTAGTGTCACCGTTGAGCTCAATGCCGACGGTATCCCGCTGGTCATTGCTCCGAGCGACCCGAATCTGCTGACTCTCACAATGACCCAACTGGAGCTACGTCAAATATCAAGCCTGCAGCTAGGACGCCAGATCCTCGGCAACTTCGGGATGATCGCCTACTTGACTACCGACTCCACGCCGGCACAAGTCGAGGTAGTCAGCAAAGGCTTCGTTCTCGCATCGGAGTATCAGCAAGCGTTGGACAGCACCATCGCGTGCCTTGCGGCTGCCGATCCGGGAACCCCGGCTGAGATCGTCGGCGATCCGACTGTGGGACCAGTCGAGATCGCCACCGACTCCTCAGCGATCGGCCCTTGCGTTACCGAGCATCTTGACGACATTCAGGCGTTGTGGCGCTTTCAGACCGTGGCGCTGAGCGAGGATGAACTAGAACGCCTCTACTACGAAGTGACCGGTGACACCGACGCCCTCGCGGTTCTCGATGGTCAACCCGGCATGAAGGTGACATTCCCCGATCTCAAGGCAGGATTCATTGAGGCCTACACGCAGGGACCGGGGATATGTTCGCTCATCAGTCTCGGCTCGTCGTCCAGTCATGGATGCCAGCCGACCTCCGGCTGGCATGTGCCGGAACAATTGATGTTCGATGTCAGCTACGGCTTTGACTCGTATGAGGAACAGCAGGTTGGGCGAGTTGAGCTGGCCGGGTTCGTGCCGCTCGAAGCCGTGACCGTCGAGATTCTGTTCACGTCTGGAGCAACCGAACTCATACCAGTCGCCCAAGCCAGTGGCGACTTCCCGTATGCGGCATTCACCTTCTCATACGACGGCCCGACATTGGGCTTCCCCGACCAGGTCAGAGCGTTGGCCGATTCGGGTGCCGAGTTGGTGCTCTTCGACTATCGCAAGCACGTCTGTGACGGGGATGCCAAGATCCCGCTCGACTCCCCACTCAGCCAAGGTCTGTGCAGCAACTAACCCTCCTAGGTCAAATCAATCGGGCAAGAAGAGTTCGGCTTGTTCTGGAAAACTGGGGATGGAGAGACGGTTTGGTCGGTCCAACGCGACAAGTCACGAATGACGCCGTGCCCCCGGCAGGATTCGAACCTGCGCACCCGGCTCCGGAGGCCGGTGCTTCTAATCGCCTCTATTTTTCGGTAAAACCCCTGGTCAGAGACTCGCGCACCCACTCCAAGGTAAACCCAAGCCAGTTGCGTAAATCGAGTCTTTTGTGTCCGCTCGTTGCGCGGAAGGTCGTTCGTTGAGTAATGCATCCGGTGGATGGTTTCGCCGTGAGCTTCATCTGCAGTCGCGCCGTCGCGCTAACCGCCAGCGCAATAGGTGATCTTGCCGCTGGCCTTGTCGGCCGCTCCAAAAACGACATCATCGGTGGCAACGAAGAGCCAGATGCCCCCCGCTTCGACCGCACTGGAGATTTCCCAACCAACCTGGCTCTTTACAAGTTCGGGCCCAACCACCTCTAGCACTCGGGTCTCCGATACGAAGTAGTCGGGCAAGTGCAGAAAACTGGTTACAACCGAACCCAACCCGCAGTTCATGTCGAACTCGGCGATGTCGGCATAGACATGATCCTGAACCTCGGCCAGCTGGGGAGGGCCGCAAGCAGTCAGGACCACAGCCAACCAGACGATCGAGGCATATTTGGTCACGATGTCTGAAGGCTACCCGGCAAGCCCTATTTGGGTGCTGCTGCACGCCGGCCAGATTGACGCCGTGCCCCCGGCAGGATTCGAACCTGCGCACCCGGCTCCGGAGGCCGGTGCTCTATCCCCTGAGCTACGAGGGCGTCGGGGGCAGTGTATCAGCCGGCGCCGGTTTCAGATCTGGCTCCTTCGGCTCACCCATTCGACGATCCGACCCGTGGCCTCGCTGATATCGGCCGCAGATTCAGCACAATGAATCCGCGTGTGACGGTTGCGTCAAACGGTTGCGTCAAACGGTTGTGGCGGTCTCCCTGACTGGATCCGCCATGCGCGATGGCAGGGTGACCCGGAAGACGGTCTCGCCATCATGGGCGTATGTGAGGTCGCCCCCCATCAAGCGGGCGAGACTGCGAGAGACACTCAATCCCAAGCCCATCGCGGCAGTGATGCCGGTGTGCTGATGGGCAGTCTCGTAAGCGGAAAAGATTCTCGTGGCAGCCGATCCGGACAATGGGTTACCCGAATCACGCACTTCGATAACCGCCTGATCGCCATCCTGGTACAAAACGACCCGTCGATCACTCCCACCGTACCGGCTGGCATTGACCACCAGGTTTCGGACGATCTGGCGTACCCGTACCCGATCGCCAATCGCCGACCATTCGGTCGGGAGCCGCGAGTCGACTGTGCAATCGAACTCCAACTCGGCAATCACCCGCCTGGTGAGTTCCTCCAGATTGACCTGGTCCGCCTTGACGGTCACGGTTCCATTCTCGGCACGCGCTCCGACCAGCAGATCCTCGACGATGTAGGCCATTTCCCGCGCTTGCGACGAAATCAGGGTAAGCAATTCGGTGGTCTCGACTTGAGAGAACTGGTCGAGGGATCCCCCGAGTTCTTCGGAAAGGCCTAGTACTGCCGTCAGCGGGGTTCGCAGCTCGTGGCTCACCGACGCAATGAATTCATCCTTGGCCTCGATAAGCTCTTTCAAGTTGCTCTCAAGTATCCGCGAGGCCGTAACGTCCGTGAACGAGACCACCGAACGCGTGCTGCTTCCCGATCGTTGGTGCGAGACCGAACGGACAACCACATGGCGGCGGTCATCGAACCGATCGACCACCACTTCCTTTTCGAAACTGGGCGCGTTTCCGACAAGCGCCAACAACTGCTCCGCCCAGGCCGGCAAGAATGCGTCCACGAGGAACCCCCTGGCAACCCGACCCTCGATATTCGCACCCGCCTCAAATCCCATCACTCTGGCCGCCTCGGTGTTGGCCCGCACGACCTCCACGCTCGCGGCAAGCTCCCGCACCAACTCGGGATCGTCGCTCAGGACACGTTCCAAACCCTCCGACGAATCAGCGACTTGAGCGAGCGCAAAAAGCGGCCTACTCCACTCAAGTTCAACCAGCGGTACTGGAGCGCTTAGGAAGGCCTCGCGATATCGCTCAGTTGCCTCAAAAGCAGCCGTGCGGATCATCAAAATCGCAACCGAACCAACGGCAAAACTGACGGCCATAACGATTCCAGCAGCGAGGGCCTCCTCAATGGGGGAACCCCACGCAGCTGGGGTCATGATCAGGACGACCGAGACGATCAAGACATAGAGAGTGGTCCGGCTGACAACGAACAAGGAACCGAGCATGGCCATTACGACGATCGCGGTTGTGGCAGCCAAACCGGTGGCTTCGGTACCGACAAACCGGTAACTCACCACTACCGACGTCGCACAGATGAGAAACACGGCCGGAGCGTTCTCCCGCCCCCGCAGGACCATAACGGAAAGGGCGGCCGCCACGAGGAGCGGCCCGACCGCCTGGGCCAGCAGAGACGGATCGCGGGTCGCGACAGCAGCTATCGCAATAATTGCCACCGACACAAGCGAGAGCACCACCGCCAGACGCGTCAGAGTGCG